>NZ_JANWVH010000082.1 GCF_025056915.1 Meiothermus sp.
TTTTCGAGTTTCCAGGCCGCCACTTTTCTGTCCAGGACAAAGCTTTCTTATAGTCGAATGGCTCTAAATATGTGAAGAGCGCTCTAACTTGGTTCGCTCACCGTGGGGGTGTGGTTGTACGGGCTTTTTTGCGACACAGCTCTGAGCAGATGTCGTGCACGACACCCAACAATGCAAAAACTCAGCCATTCAGCCCAAGCGTAGCAGGGGCCGCCACCAGGGGATGGCCAGCAGCATCGAGGCCAGGCTCAGCCCGTACCAGATCAGGGCCTGCCGCTGCTTGAGCAGTGCGTCGGTGGCTTTTTTGACGCGGCTGCTGCCCACGTGGGCCAGCACCACAGCGGCCAGCATCAGCACCCAGTGCTCGGCCACAAAAAAGCGGGTCTGGCTGTTTTGCATGGCGGCCCCCAGGTTGCCCAGGGCGCTTTGCACCAGGGGGCTCGAGACCAGCAGCAGAATGCCCAACACCAGCTGCAAATCCATCAAACCGGTGTAAAGAAGGCCGGCCCGACGGTCGGCAGACCCGTAGGTACGGCCCCTCAGGCCGCTAACGATTTGGTACACGAGCCAAACAGCCGCCAGCAACACCAGCCATCGCGCGAGGTTGTGGAGGGTCAGGAGAAACTCGTACATGGTTCCAGCCTAGAGCAAACGACGCTGAAAGAACACCCTCTGCGCCTTTATTGCCACTGCACCACCCGCCCCAGCGGGTGACGGTGGTGCTCGTACCCGGCTTCATCCGCGACCCCCATGGGCAGCAAGGCCGTGATGGCCACGTGGGAGGGCAGGCCCAATACCTCCTTGACCCTGGCGGCATTGAAGCCGCCCATGGGTACGGTGTCGTAACCAAACGAGCGGGCAATCAGCATCAGGAACCCCAGCAGGATAAAACCCTGGGCCTTGCCCCAGTTTTCGCGTTCTTCGTCGCTTTGGCCCTCCCAGGCCTTGCGAAAGCTGGCAGCCCGGGCCTGTTTTTGTTCTTCGGAAAAACCCGGGTGAAGGACCTCCTCCACGTGCTCGAGCGTATCCTTCATGTCGCTGTAGATGACCAGCACCGCAGGCGCGGAGCTCACCTGGGCCTGATTGTTGGCGGCCTCACGCAAGCGTTCTTTGACTTCGGCGTTCTGGATCACCACCACCCGCCAGGGCTGAAGGTTGTTGGAGCTGGGGGCTTTGAGGGCCAGCGAAAGGATTTCCTCCAACCGCTCTCGTGGAATCGGGTCGGGCTTGAACTTGCGGATGCTGCGGCGGGTCAGAACGGCATCTTTCACCGAGAGGGTGCGTTCGCTCAAGGCTTCCATACAACGGCCTACTCTAGCCGATTTGCTGCGGCCAACCATGCTATGCTTTACAATTCATAGCGTAGAAGACTTCAATGAGGCATGAATTTTGTAGGAATGCCGGGATACCCGAACCTCGAGCGCTTCCTGGGCAACGGCCTGCCTCTGGCTTTTTTGTTTTGGTGTGGTGCCAAGGGGCGGAATCGAACCGCCGACACTGCGATTTTCAGTCGCATGCTCTACCGACTGAGCTACCTTGGCGTGCGGCGCGCCGGGCGTGGCGCAAAGGCCAGGCCCGGCGGCAGTGATGGCGCTCCGGACGGGACTTGAACCCGCGATCTCCCACGTGACAGGCGGGTATGTTGACCAACTACACCACCGGAGCAGATTGTTGCACAGCGTCGGAGTCGTCCGAACGGGCACATAGGATAATAGCGGCTGGCCTACTAGGTGTCAAGCATGCTGACCTGGAAAGAGGTGCTTGCCCAGCACAAAACCCTGCGAGGAATTGGGGCCCATAGCCTGCTGGTTGACCGGGGGGAGTCGGGCTACCCAAACCGCTTCTTGCCCGATGGCTCCATTCTGTACCCGGGCGAGGGGCTGTCGGGCAGCCAGCAGCCGGTGAAGGGGAACCGGCGGCTGCTTCAGGCCCTCGCCGCCCAGACCCCCCTGCGGGTTTACCAGCGCATCCAGCCCAACTGCTGGCTGGATCGGGGTTTGTTCCGGGTCGAGGGGGTGGAGTACCGCTGGGAGGAGGCCGAGCGCCGCTACGTCTACTGGTTCCGGCTGGTGCCGCTCACCTGAGCCAGAAACTGCCGCAGCTTATGGGGGTCTTTGAGCCGCGGCGCTGCCTCTACCCCGCTGCTCACGTCCACCGCATAGGGCTTCAGCTCGAGCACCGCTTGCAGGTTGTGGGGGGTCAGGCCCCCGGCCACAATCAGCCGGGGGTGGGGCTTGAGGGGAGCCAGCCAGTCCAGCGGATAGCCTTGCCCGCTGCCGGGGCTCACCCCGTCGAGCAACAGCGCGTCGGCGGGGTACGAGCGCCACTCGGGCGAGGCTGGCCCCGAGAGCCGGAAGGCCTTGATGACCGGGAAAAACTGCCGGATATGCTCGGCCCACTCGGGAGGTTCAGCCCCGTGAAGCTGGACTACCTGGAGCCGGGCCGCCTGCATCTGCTTTAGAACAGCCTCAGGGGGCGTGTCCACAAACACCCCCACCCGCACCACCAGGGGCCCCAGGGCCTCGGCGATGGGGCGAACCTGGGTGGGCTCGAGGTAGCGCCGGGTGCCGGGAACCAGCACAAAGCCCAGCGCCCAGGCCCCCAGCTCTTCGGCCAGGAGGGCGTCCTCGAGGCGGGTCAGGCCGCAGATTTTGGCGCGGGTCATAGGGGTCTTGAGTCGGGGGTTTTTCCAGGAGATGTGAAGCCCAGGGCTCTTTCTGTTTCACTACGGGCAATAGACCATAGGCTGTAGACCATAGACTATCGAGATTACCCTACACCTCCCCATCCTCCCACATCTGCCGAAAGCTCTTGGGGCTGGGCTTCAGGCCCGCCCGGCCCTCCGTCCAGGCTTTGAGCACCGGCACCAGCGAGTTGTCCAGGGCTTTTTCGGGCAACAGGCGCACCGCCCGGGAGGCCAGGCGGTAGGCCCAGGGCCGGGTCATGGCCAGGGCATAGCCCTTGATGGCGGCGGCCTCGAGGCGGGGGGTGAGCCCTTCCTGCACCGCCCGGTTGCGCCAGGTGAGCAGCAACTTGGGGATGGGAATCCGCACCGGGCAGGCCTGGAAACAGGCCCCGCACAGCGAGGAGGCGTAGGGGAGGGGCTTGGTTTCCGAGAGGCCCAAAAGCCCAGGCGAAAGAATCGCCCCGATGGGGCCGCTGTACACATAGCCGTAGGCGTGGCCGCCGGTCTGGCGGTAGACCGGACAGGCGTTCAGGCAGGCCGCGCAGCGCAGGCAGCGCAGGGTTTCCCAGGCCTCGGGGTCGGCCAGCACGCTGCTGCGCCCGTTGTCCACAAAGACCACGTGGACTTCCTCGGGCCCGTCGGGCTCGCCCGGCTGCCTGGGGCCCTGAATGAGCGAGACGAAGGTGCCCAGCCGCTGCCCGGTGGCGGCGCGAGCAGTCAGCGACAGGAACACCGATAGGTCGGAGAAGCGGGGCAGGAGTTTCTCGATGCCCACCAGGGCTACATGGATGCGCGGGGCCGAGGTGGAGAGCCGTATGTTCCCCTCGTTTTCAATCAGGGCTAAGGTGCCGGTCTCGGCGACCACAAAATTGCCGCCCGAGATGCCCATATCGGCCTGCAAAAACCCCTCGCGCAAGAGCTTTCGGGCCACGGCGGCCAGCTGGTCGGGGCTGGCCTCCAGGGGGGTCTGGAAGCGCTCGTGGAAGAGCCGGCGGATTTGCTCCAGGTTCAGATGGATGGCTGGCCCCACGATGTGCGAGGGGGGCTGGCCCAAAAGCTGGATGATGTACTCGCCCAGGTCGGTCTCCAGGGCCTCGATGCCCATCGCTTCCAGCATGGGGTTGATGCCCAGCTCCTCCGAGACCATGGTCTTGGCCTTGACCACCTTTTTGACCCGGCCTGCGCGGGCAATCTCGGCCACAATGCGCCGGGCGTCGTCGGCGTCCTCGGCCCAGTGCACCTGCACGCCGTTTTTCTGGAGGTTGGCCTCGGCTTCCAGCAGGTAGCGCTCCAGGTGGGTCAGAACGTGGTTCTTGACCGCCTCGGCCCAGCGGCGCCAGGTTTCGGCCTCCACCTCGGCGTAGGCCTGGCGCCGTTTGCTGTCGAAGTTGAGGGTGGCCCCGGTGACCGAGTCGCGCACCTCGGGGGTCTCGCGCAGCACTCGAGCGGCTTCCTGGGGGTAGTGGTTGGCGGTCACTTTCATGGCAACCTCGCAAAGGTCTATCTCTGGGCGGCCTCCCACAAAACCGAGGCCAGGGGCCTGACGGGCAGGTTGAGGCCCCGGTTCTCGATGCGCCCGCTCAGGTGGAGCATGCAGCCGCCATCGGCGCTGGTCAGGTAGTCCATCTGGCCCTGGGGCAGGGTGGCGAGCTTGCGGTCGGCCATGCTCAGGGCCACCTCGGGCAGCTTGACCGAAAACAAGCCGCCAAAGCCGCAGCACTCCTCGGCTGCGGGCCAGTCCACAATTTCGGCCCCGGCGTTGCGCAAAAGCGTGAGGGGTTCTTGTTTGATGCCGAGTTCGCGCAGGGCGTGGCAGCCGTGGTGGTAGGCGATGCGCCGCCCCGAAAGCCCCTGGCCCAGCCGGCTGACCCCCAGCACCTTGACGATGAACTCGGAAAGCTCGTAGGTCTTGCGACTCAGGGCCTCGGCCCGGGCGAACCTGCGGGGTTGGTCGCGGTACAGCTCGGGGTAGAAGGCCCGCAGCATGGTGGTGCAGGAGCCCGAAGGCAGCACCACGTAGGGGGCGTCCTCGAGCACCTCCAGGGTGTGCTCGGCCACCTGGCGGGCCTCGGCCCAGTAGCCCGCGTTGTAGGCAGGCTGGCCGCAGCAGGTCTGGCCCTCCGGAAAGGTTACGGTACAGCCCAGGTGCCTGAGCAGCCTGACCGCCGCCACGCCGGCCTCGGCGAAGAACTGGTCGGCCAGGCAGGTGATGAAGAGGGCCACTTTCATGTTAGGTGGATTATATCCAAACAGGTGCAAAACCATCGGGGCAGGGCACGCTCCAAACTTCCGAACGGCTGGCGGGGTTGGCCAAAACTGCGCTTCCGACCCTATGATAGTGCCGTGCGACGCAAGATGATTCTTTCCACCTCGAGCCAGCTGGAAGGCTACCAGATTACCGAGTACTTGGATGTGGTCTTTGGCGAGGCCATTGTGGGGGCCAACATCTTCCGCGACCTTTTGGCCTCGGTGCGCGACATTGTGGGGGGCCGGAGCGGGGCCTACGAGGCCGAGCTTCGCAAGGCCCGCGAGATTGCCCTCTCCGAGCTCGAGCAGGCCGCCCTGGCCCGCGGGGCCGATGCGGTCATTGGCATTGACGTGGACTACGAGACCGTGGGGCAGGGCAATATGCTCATGGTGACGGCCTCGGGTACGGCGGTGAAGGCCAGCAAGCGGTACTGAGCTTTGCGACCACCTTCTTCGCCTACGTCGGGGAAATTCCGCGATAGGTGAAGTCTCGCCAGAGGCGCTCGAGCGGCCCCTGCCCAAAGCGCGCCAGCCACCAGCGGCTCAGGGCCACCTGCAAGGCCACAAAGCCCACGGCGATGGCCGGAAACCACAGCGGGTGCACCGTGCCATATAGCCCCAGCCCGTAGCCATAGAAAACCGTGCTCATTACAGCGGACTGAAGCAGGTAGTTGCTGAGGGGCAGGCGGCCTGCGTAGCGCAGCCGCTGCAGCCAGCCCAGCCGGGGCCACAGCAGGCGAAAAAGCGCCATGTACACCAGGGCAAAGGCCAGCCCGCCCAGGCCCCGCAGGGGTTGCAGCTCGGGGTGAGCGGCGTTGTAGAGGTTGGCCGGGATGCCAACCAAAAGCCCTGCCGCCACCACCCGCCAGAGCACAGTCGGGCCATAGGTCTGCCAGCGGGGGGCCAGGTACATGCCCAGCAGAAAGAGGCCCAGCAATTCCACGCCCTGTATCAGCACGCCCAGCAGGGTGCCGGAGAACCAGAACGAAAAGCGCTCGAGGCTCACCGCCCAGAAGCCTCCGGTTCGCATCACCTCGTTGTTGTAAAGCTCGTTCCAGACCGCGCTGTCTCGGGTGAAGAAGGTCAGCAGGAAGTAGAGCGCATAGCCCGCCAGCAATAGCAAGGCGATTTGCGCTGGCCGGTGGGGCCGGCCCAGGTAGCGCAGGGCGAACAGGCCCACCAGGGCGTAGGCGGCCAGAATATCTCCCTCAAACAAAAACACCCCGTGCAGCGCCCCCACCCCCAGCAGCCAGCCCAGGCGGCGGCGGAGTAGCTTCTGTGCATCCAGACCCGCTTCCACAAAGCGCCGGTGTTGCAGAGCTAGGCCCAGCCCAAACAGAATCGAGAAGATGGTGTAGAACTTACCGCTAAAGAAAAAGGCCAGCACCTCGCGGCCCAGCTCGTAGCCGGGCGAGGCCCCGTGAAGGGCGGCGTACAGGCCCACCCCGGCGAAGATTTCCAGGTTCACCGCCAGGATGCCTACCAGCGCGAAGCCCCGCAGGGCATCCAGAAAAGGGTCGCGCTCGAGCGAGGGTAGCGGCTGCACCAGGTGATTGTACGGGGATTGCCTTAGAATCGGGAATATGCAAACCCCGGTGCAAGTCCCCCCCTTTTTGCGTGGCGACGTGGAGGGCGTTCCTCTGATTGTTTCGGTCTGGTTGCGCAGCCTCGAGGAGGTCGAGGAAACCGTGGCCAGGTGGGCTTCCGACCTCGGTTCCGCAGGCTTCTGGTGGGTTCCTGCGCCGGACACCAACCCCATTGGGGGCCTGGTGCGGCATATTGGGGGTTCGTCGTACCGCTTGATGCTGCGCGGAACCGGCCAGGAAATACCCGAAGCCGTTCGCATTCGCCCCGCCGAGGAGATGGCCCCCTCCGGGCGCAACCCCCAGGAGGTGCTGGCCGAGTTTGCTGAGCATATGGCCAAAACCAAAGCGGCGCTCCGAACCCTGACCATGGGCGACCTCGAGCGGGTCGTCCGGTTTGCCCAGTACGAAGTCAAGGCGGCCTACGTGCTCGACCATATTGCCGCCCATGCCCAGCACCACGCCGGCCAGATCATCACCACCCGCAAGTTGTGGAATGCACGGCAGGAAAACACCCACAGCCCATAACCAAACCGAACCGGTGAACGCCAGCCAGCAGTAGAGCGGTCATCGTAGCCAAGGGCGAAATGCCCGAAGGGGTGCAGGCGCTTGGGGAACCAGCGGTTGCTCAAGGCCAGAGGCTGTTATCGCGCTCTTCACAGACCTAGCCACCCATCCATGCGGCACTGCTCTGCACAGGACAAAGCTTTTGTAAAGCCGAAAGCAAATAATGCGCGAAGAGACCCCTAGCTCATTTACTGCGACCCTCCTGAGATGCGGGTTCAGTTCTGGCCGATTCCGCGCCTGGCTGGTTTGCAAAGATGAAGGGAAGGATATTGCATATAACTCAACTATTGTTGCATATTCAACAAAAGCATGTTAGATTTGACGCACCGTTGAACGGTTAAGACTGGGAGGATGCTATGCGTAAATGGGTAAACTTGGTGATTCTGGCAGTGTTGGTCAGCTTCTCGAGTGGCCTTGCCCAAAGCTGTCTTGCCAATGCCCGGGCCAACGGCCTGACTGTGGGCACCAGCCCGGACTATCCGCCTTTTGAGTCGCTAGACAAGAACAACAAGATTGTTGGCTTCGATGTAGACCTGCTCAATGCTATCGGCGCAGAACTGGGGCTCAAGGTGAAATTTGTGGGGCAGAGCTTTGATGGGTTGATTCCGGCCCTGCTGTCCAAAAAGATTGATGTGATTGCAGCAGGCCTGACCATTACTGAAGAACGCAAAAAGTCGGTGGACTTCTCCCGACCCTACATTTCTGGACCCAACGTCATCATCACCCGCAAGGAGACCACCGGGATTAACAAGCTCGAGGATTTGGTCGGTAAAAAGGTAGCTGTACAGATCGGCAGCGCCCAGGAGAAAATCGCCAGCGGGGTGAAGGGCGCGGAGGTTAAGTCTTACAATCTCTACACCGATGCCGCTCTGGCTGTAAACACCCGCCAGGCCGATGCTCTGATCGTACACCGTTTCGTGGGCCGGGCTTTCCTCAAGCAATACCCCGACCTGAAGATTGTGGCCGAGCTCAATCAGGTGGATACCGGACTGGCTTTGCGTAAAGACTGCGGCGATTTGCGCCGGGCCATTGACACGGCCATCGAGAAGCTCGAGAAAAACGGCAAGATGGAAGAACTTGCGGCCAAGTGGTTCAAGTAACCCGAGCGGCCTCCGCTTATGGATTTTGCTCTGATCCGCGACAGCCTGCCGTTTTTGCTCGAGGGGGCCTGGGTAACCCTTCGCATCACCGCGCTCTCGCTGGTGTTTGGGATTCTCCTGGGTACGGTGGTGGCGCTGGCCCGGATGTCCCCCATTCGCTGGCTTTCCTGGCTGACGCTGGGGTACATCGAGCTGCTGCGAGGAACACCCCTTCTGGTGCAGATTTTTCTGATTTTTTTTGGCATCCCCCAGCTCACCCAGCAGCAGATTAACGAGTTCGCAGCCGGGGTGCTGGCCTTTAGCATCAACACCAGTGCCTACGTGGCCGAAATTCTGAGGGCGGGGATACAGAGCATTCCCAAAGGTCAGCGTGAGGCCGCGCTTTCGCTGGGGCTGAGCCCCACCCAGACTCTGCGCTACATCGTCTTGCCCCAGGCCTTTACCCGGGTGATTCCTCCGTTGGTCAACGAGGGCATTTCCCTGCTCAAAAACTCCTCGCTGCTCTCGGCCATTGCGGTGATCGAACTGACTCGAGCCGGACAGCTCATCTCGGCCCGCACCTTCAAACCCTTCGAGATGTATCTGGCGGTTTCGCTGATCTACCTGGGAATGACCCTGATTCTGAGCTGGGTGGCCCGGGGCCTCGAGGCCCGCTGGCAGGTGCGTTAGCTGTGGATCGGGACAGCCTTTCTCCCCCTTCTTTTCCCATTGGCCAGCGGCTGCGGGCTACCCGCCTGGCCAAGGGTTTCACCCTGGAGCAGGTGGCCAGGCGCAGCGGTCTGGACAAGTCGTTCATCAGCCGCCTTGAGCGCGAAGCCACCGAAGCTTCGGTAGCCTCGCTGCTCCGGGTATGCGCGGCTCTGGGCATTCAGCCGAGTTCGCTCTTTGAGCTTCCCAAAGTCAATCTGGTGCGCTCTGCCGAGGCCCCCTGTGCCCACTTCGGTGGGGAAGGGGTGCGGGACTTCATTCTGTCGCGTGGCCTGGATGGCGAAATTCTGGTGTTGCGCACCGAGGTGGAGCCCGGAGGGCACGGGGGAAAAGAGCTCTATATCTTCCCCGCCGATACCGATTTTGTCACCGTGCTCGAGGGGAGCCTGGAGTTCACGGTGGGAGAGGAGCGGTATGTGCTGTACCCCGGCGACAGCCTGACTTTTTGCGGGCAGGAGCCCCATACCTGGCGCAATCCGGGTTCGGTTCGCGCGGTGGTGCTGTGGGTTCTGAGCCCGGCCCCCTGAATGGAGAGAGAAGCATGAGCTACCAACCTGCAAACTCCCTCGAGTCCCCCCGCTTTGCTGGGGTACGCACCTTCATGCGCCTGCCGCACCTTCGCACCCTGGAAGGGGTGGATTTTGTGGTGCTGGGCATTCCCTGGGACGACGCCACCACCCACCGACCCGGGGCCCGCTTTGGCCCCGAGGCCATCCGGCGGGTCTCCATCATGCTCAGGCCCTGGAACCCCTACTGGGACGTGAAGATCTTCGATTACCTCTCCGGGGTGGACTACGGCGATGTGCCGGTGGTGCCGGGGTACATCGAGGACACCTACGCCCGCATCGAGGCCGAGTTTGAGAAGATTGCCCGGGCTGGGGTGACCCCCATCGCCATGGGTGGGGATCATTCCGTGACCCTGGGCGAGCTGCGCGGGCTGGCCCGGGTGCACGGCCCGCTGGCCCTGGTGCACATTGACGCACACCTGGACACCTTAGACCAGTACTTCGGGCGCAAGTACAACCACGGCACGCCTTTCCGCCGGGCAGTTGAGGAGGGGTTGGTAGACCCCCACCAGTCCATCCAGGTGGGCATTCGGGGCTCCAACTACGGCCCTGAAGATTACCAGGGCACCCGCGACCTGGGGTATGAGCTCCTCACCATGTACGAGTTTCAGCGGATCGGCCTCGAGGCCACCCTGGAGCGGATCCACCGCCGGGTAGGCGATAGGCCCTGCTTTATCAGCATTGACATTGATTCGGTGGACCCGGCCTATGCCCCCGGCACCGGCACCCCCGAGGTGGATGGTTTCACCAGCCGCGAGGTTTTGCAACTGGTGCGGGGGCTCAGGGGGCTCAACTTCAAGGCCGCCGATGTGGTGGAGGTCTTGCCGGCCATTGACCCGGGAGAGATCACCGCCTATCTGGGAGGTAACCTGATGTACGAGCTGATCTCGCTTTTGGCCCTGCGCAAGAAGGAAGCCGATGAGTGAGGCCATCATCCAAGTTCGGGGGCTCAACAAATGGTTTGGCCGCCTGCACGTGTTGCGGGAGGTAAACCTGGAGGTTGGGGTAGGGGAGAAGGTGGTCATTGTGGGGCCATCGGGCTCGGGGAAATCCACCTTGATTCGCTGCATCAACCGCCTCGAGGAGTTTCAGCAGGGTGAGGTGATCGTAGACGGAATTCCCCTCAGCTCAGCCAAAAACCTGGAGGCTGTACGGCGCGAGGTGGGGATGGTGTTCCAGCAGTTCAACCTGTTCCCCCATATGAGCGTGCTGCACAACGTTACCCTGGCCCCTTGCAAGGTGCGGGGCTGGAGCCTGGAAAGGGCAGAGCGCAAGGCATTGGAGCTGCTCGAGCGGGTGGGCATTGCCGATCAGGCCCAGAAGTATCCGGCCCAGCTTTCGGGGGGCCAGCAGCAGCGGGTGGCCATCGCCCGGGCCCTGGCCATGGAGCCCAAAATCATGCTGTTTGACGAGCCTACCAGCGCGCTCGACCCGGAGATGGTGGGGGAGGTACTGGATGTGATGCGCAGCCTGGCCGAAAGCGGCATGACCATGCTGGTGGTCACCCACGAGATGGGTTTCGCCCGCGACGTGGCCGACCGCGTGGTGGTGATGGATCAGGGGCAGATCCTCGAGCAGGCCCCTCCCCAGGTGATTTTTCAGAACCCTACCCACGAGCGCACCCGCACCTTCTTGCAGCGGGTGCTTCACCACTAAACCATGCCTGATGTAACCCAGACCCGCATTCCCCCAGGGGTCATTGACCTCGGAGTAGGACATCCCAGCCTGGAACTTCTTCCGCTCGAGCCGCTCCACCAGGCGGCCCTGCACCGCCTGTCCCAGGGCGACCCTTCCTTCTTGCAGTACGGGGTCGAAAGCGGAGATGGCTATTTCCGAACCGAGCTGGCCGGGTTTCTCAGCCGACACTACGGTTTTGCCCTGGGGCCAGAGGAACTGTTCATCACCAGCGGCGTGTCCCAGGCCCTAGACCTGATCTGCACCGTTTTCACCCGGCCCGGTCAGGTGGTTTTTGTGGAGGAGCCCACCTACTTTTTGTCGCTGGGGATTTTCCGCGACCATCACCTCGAGGTAGTAGCCATTCCCACCGACGAAAACGGGCTTATCCTCGAGGCCCTCGAGGTGGCCCTAAAGCAGCATCAACCGGCCTTTCTCTACACCATTCCCACCTTCCAGAACCCCACCGGCACCACCCTGAGCCAGGAGCGCCGCGAGCGGTTGGTGGAGCTGAGCCAGCAATATGGTTTCTTGATTGTGGCCGACGAGGTGTATCAGCTTCTGCACTATTACCAGCCTCCCCCCCCTTCGCTGGGCCGTTTTGCGGATCGGGCGGGGGTACTCAGCCTGGGTTCGTTCTCGAAAATTTTGGCGCCGGGGCTGCGCCTGGGCTGGATTCAGGCCGCGCCCCACCGGCTACAAGCCCTGGCCCAAAGCGGCCTGGTGGCCAGTGGGGGAGGGCTGAATCCCTTTGCCTCGGCGGTGGTTCGCAGCGCGCTGGAGCTTGGCCTGCTGGAACCGTATCTGCAGAAACTGCGCAGCGTTTACCGCAGCCGCCTTGAAGCTATGCTCCAGGCCCTCCGGCAGGAGGGTTTGGAGCCTCGCTACCTTCCGCAGGGGGGGTATTTTCTCTGGCTCGAGCTAGACCCCAGCTTCGAGACCCAGCGTTTGCTCGAGCAGGCCATCAAAGAGGGGGTTCGCTACCAGCCCGGCGCCCGCTTCTCCAACCAGGGCCGACTGGCCCATGCCCTGCGGCTGTGTTTGGCCTACTACGATATTCCCGATTTGCTTGAAGGGGTGCGTCGGCTGGCTGGGGTGCTGCGGGTTGTTGCTGCGGCGGCTGGAAAAGGGCACTGCATTGAGTAATCAGGAAGTGAAAGAGTAAACGAAACGAAGGCGCGAGGAGCTAATCCATGCCGAATCTCGAGACCCCGCACAACGTTTTGGAAAAACATCAGCTCACCCTCCGCTGGCAAGGCCCCTACGCCTGGCCCGGCTACGAGGCCCCCTCTGGCCTGCCCGCCCTCCCCCCGGTGCCCGGGGTGTACCTGCAAACCTTCGAGTACCAGGGCGCCTACCTGATCTACCTGGTGGGCCTGAGCCGCCGCCCGCTCACCGCCCGCTTCCGGGAGCACCGGCGGCATTACCGGGCCGGGCAGTACAACGTCCTGGAGGTGGCCGCCATCCAGCAAGGCCAGCGGCGGGAGGTCTGGCACGGCTGGGGCTACGCCCGGGCCCATCCCGAGGAGTTCGAGGCC
>NZ_JANWVH010000083.1 GCF_025056915.1 Meiothermus sp.
CCCCGGGCGCCCTCGGGGTCCTCTCCCCACCGCTTTATTTCGCGGTCCCGGGGGCGGCGTGGTGGGGCCCCCACGTCTGTGAAGAGCGCGATATTTATCCGAACCGCTCCCACCAGGCATTTAATGGCTGCTCGGGCGGGCTGGCGCCTTCCACCGTACAGGTGATGGCGGCCAGGTGGTTGGAGGAGGCCAGTATCACCGGGAGCTGGGTTCCATCCCAGGAAAGAAGCTCCATCCTCGAGCCGATCTCCTGCTTCAGCATGCCGTAAATCAGGCCCGCCGTGAACGCATCCCCGGCGCCAATGGTGTCCGATACCGAGACCCGAACCGCCGGAACCTGCATCATCCGGGTACGGAAGGCCGCCATCGCCCCGGCGGCCCCCAGGGTCAGCACCGTGACCGGGGCCCCCAGCTCGACGAGGTGCTCGAGCAGAATCTTGGGGTCGTTGCCAGCGTTGGGAAACAGAAAACGCGCGTCGTCCAGGCTGGCTTTGAGCACCGAAACGTAGGGCATGTAGCGCCGAAGCTGCTCCCAGTAGGCTTCATTGGGCCGGGCGTGCAGGTTGGGGTCGAAACTAACCAGCACATCGTATTCACGGGCAATTTCCAGCAGGTTTTCGATACCGGGGCTGTTGCGCGGGTCGAAGGCTGAGAGGGAGCCAAAGTGAAACCATTTGGCGCGGGCCATGGCCGCACTGTCGGGGTTGAACCGGGTTTCGCCAAAAGCCCGATAGAAGCTGAACTGGGCCTCGCCTTCGGTATCCACCTCGGCCACGCTCAGGGGTGTGGGGACGCCCGCAAGCTGCCGGATGAAGCGGGTTTCTATCTTTCGTTCGGCAATGCGGGCAATGGCCCAGTCGCCCAGAAAATCCTGGCCAACCTCGCCCACAAAGCGCGTGGGTGCGCCCACTCGAGCCAGTATCGAGGCGGTGTTTAGGGCCGAGCCCCCCAAAATCCCGGTAAAAGCCAGCGTGGAACGAGCGTCTTTGTTGTGCCCGATCAGGTCAATCAGAATTTCCCCCGTCAAAACAATCATCGCCGTCCCCTACTCTAACAGACCCAATGGTGCTCAATGTCCTTGGGAGGTGCTTCTTATGCCCGGATCAGGCCACCAGCTTCGTTGTGTGTGCGGTGTGGGGAGAACGGCTGTTACAGGAGCCTGAGGGTTATCGAGACCCTCTGGGCATTCCGGCGGGGCATGGCCGAAGAAAAATCTGGCATGGCGTCGTACACCACAGCGTGCCGGGTCTTTGCGGCGGCTGGAGCCTACCCAGGCCACCCCCCGAAGCGTATGATTGACTTTGTGAGTCGGGCTTTTGTGATTGGAATTGCTGGGGGCACCGGCAGCGGCAAAACCACCGTCACCGAGGCGGTCATCAACGCGGTAGGGCCGGCCCAGGTGGCCTTGTTGCCGATGGACAACTATTACAAGGACAACCGCCACCTGTCCTTTGAAGAGCGCGTGAAGCTGAGCTACGACCATCCCGATGCCTTTGACCTCGAGCTCTACCTGAGCCACATTCGCCAGATTGTGGCCGGTCGGCCCGTCTCGGTTCCGGTCTATTCGTTCAAGGAGTACACCCGCGCGCGCGAGACCCTCGAGGTCAAGCCTGCACCGGTGGTGGTGCTCGAGGGCATCATGCTGCTGGTGGATGCAACGCTGCGCGCCGAGATGAACCTCAAGGTCTTTGTGGACACCGATGCCGATGTGCGCTTTATTCGACGCCTGCAGCGCGATATTGTGGAGCGGGGTCGCACGGTGGAGAGTGTCATCCAGCAGTACCTGGAGCAGGTGCGTCCCATGCACCTTTCGTTCGTCGAGCCCTCCAAGCGCTATGCCGATGTCATCATTCCCCACGGCGGGCATAACGAAGAGGCCCTGGCCATGCTCACGGCAAGGGTGCGGAGCCTGCTTTCTTCGGAAAATGCAGCATACGGGGGTCGGCTTTGAAGTCGCGGAGTGCCCTTCGCCTGGTGGTTCTGCTGGCAGCCGTGTTGAGCTTGCCGGCCCTGCTGCCGCGGATGCAGGCCGAGCGTCCGGGGCCGGTGGTGCTGATTATGGACGGCGAGGAGGTGGCCGACCGGGCCCGCTTTACCGGCCAAACCTTTTTGCAGGTGATGCAGGAGTACCGGGCCCAGGGGGTGCAGGGGGTCGCGCTGTATGAACAATCGGTGCGGAACTGGGTGAGCCGGGGGCTCCTGGCCTATCACCCCTCCAATACGCTGCAACTGCTCTATCCCAACGCCCAGATCAAGCCCGGATGGTTCTACCTGACCGGCCCGGCGGGTTTGCTGGATGCCCTGGAGGCCCGCTGGAACATCCCCACCGAGCGGGTTTTGATCGGCACCCAGACCTGGCTGGCCACCCCAGTCAATGTGGACTTTTTTCCCGCGGGCTACGACCTGGCCCTGGCCCGCGAGCTCAAGGCCCAGGGCTTTTACCTGGTGGCCCGGCCCTTTGACCATCCCTACCGCAAATACGACGTGGAGCTGATTCCTCCTCAGACCGATGCGGTGGTCTTTGCGGGGCTGGATGCGCTGGGGTACAAGAATCACCTCGAGGCCGTGGCGGCGGGCCTGCAAGGTAAGCCCATCGCCTGGATCGAGGGTACCCCCCAGCGAGGCTTCGCCCAGCTGGCCCAGACCCTGCCGGTCAAGCGGCTTTTTAGCATCCGCCCGGAATGGCAGGACAAGCTGACCCCTGCCGAGACCGCCGATAAGTTTGTGCTGGCCGCCCGCGAGCGTGGGCACCAGCTTTTGTACCTGCGGCCCTATCAACAACCGAGCGATACCGAGGCTTTTCTGACCATTCTGCGCCGTGACCTCGAGCGTTCTCACATCCCCATAGGGGAGCCCACCGCCCGCGACTTCAGCCCTTCGCCGCTGCGATTTGTGGCCCTGGCGGGCATTCTGGCCGGGCTGGCCTTGCTGGCCCTGGGGCTGCCCCGGCCCCTGGGCGTTTCGGTCGCGGGGTTGCTGGCGCTGTTTGCTCTGGGGGTGGCCCGCGAGGATGCGGGGCCGCTGCTGGCTGCCATGGTCTTCCCGGCGCTGGGCTTCCTCGAGCGCCCTCTGCCGGGTCTGCGCCTCTGGCTGGCCGCGGTGCTGTACTCGCTGGCCGGGGTGGTTTTCCTGGCAGCGCTGGGCAGCACACCCCAGAGCGTGCTGGGCCTGGAGCCTTTCCGGGGGGTCTCGCTGACCCTGGTGGTGCCGCCTCTGCTGGTGGCGCTCTCCTTCTTGCCCACCGCATTCAAACCGGCCCTTGGCGCGCTGTACAACCATCCCCTGAAGCTAGGCGAGGTGGGGGTTGCGCTGTTGGGGCTGGCGGTGGTGGGGCTTGCGGTGCTACGCCGTGGCAACGACGCCGCGCCTTCCATCGTGCCTGAGTGGGAGTTGCAGCTTCGGGCCTTCCTGCAGGACGTGATGGTGCGGCCCCGCTTCAAGGAGATATTCGCGCATGCCCTGGCCCCGGTGGCCCTGCTGCTGCCCTGGCCCACCTGGCTCAAAAATGCACTGCTGGTGCTGGTGGCGGTGGGAATGGGCTCCATTCTGAACACTTTTTCGCACTACCACACCCCCCTCAGCATCTCCTTTTTCCGGGTGCTCAATGGTCTGCTCATCGGTCTCTTGGTGGGGTTGGTAGGGGTCTGGGTGGTGCGGCGGTTGCGCGAATGGTGGCTCAGATAGAAGCATTTAAGGCCAGGGCGTGCCAAGATGTAAAAAGCCTGGAGGGTATTCATGCGCGTGGGGGTCAGCGGGTATTACGGCTTTCAGAATGCGGGCGATGAGGCCATCCTCGAGGCCATCGTGCACGAAATCAAGGCCCGTGGACACCAGGCTGTGGTGTTCTCCCACAACCCCGACGAAACCGCCCGGCGCTACGGGGTGGAGGCTGTCCAGCGCACCCATCCGCTCAAGGCCTGGAAGGCGCTGGGCCAGATAGACCTGCTCTTGTCGGGTGGGGGAGGCCTGCTGCAGGATAAAACCTCGAGCCTGAGTTTGTGGTACTACCTGACCATTCTGGGCCTGGCCCGCCGCCGGGGCAAGCCGGTCTACGTGTTCAACCAGTCGCTGGGGCCGCTGAGCAAGCGGGGCGAGCAACAGGTTCGGCGGGCCTTGCGGGGGGTGACCTGTTTTTTCCGCGACGAAGGTTCGCTCGAGTACGGTCGCAGTCTGGGGCTCGAGGTGCAATTGGGGGCCGACCCGGCCCTGCTGCTGCCCCCCCCGCCGGTGGAGCGCGAGCCCAATATGGTGGTGCTGGTGCCCAAATACGGCACCGAGGAGGCCACCGCCAACCTGCACAAACTGGCCGACCGGCTGCGGGTGGAGGGTTACGAGGTGGTCGTGCTCGCCCTCCAACCGGGCTTCGACGAGCCCGTACTGGAGAAGTTCGGCAGCTTTACCCGCGAGCTGGCCTGGGATCCGCGCCGGGTGAGCTACCTCCTGGCCCAGGCGGGCTTTGTGGTCTCGGTGCGTTTGCATGGGGCTATTCTGGCGGCGGCAGCCGGAACCCCCTTTGCGGGCATCGCCTACGACCCCAAGGTGGCCGGTTTCTGCCGCGATGCCGGGGCCGTGTATGTGGACATGCCCGGCGACCCCGACCTGCTGGCCCGGGCGGTGCTCAGCCAGCACCAGCCCAACTGGAATGCCATCGAGTCCATGAAGGCCCGCGCCCGCAGCAGCTTCGACCAGGTGCTTGCCAGCCGTACCCAGGGGCGAGTGCAACGCTCGAGGTAGGCCAGAAAGCCCCCCTCACGCCATACGTGGCCGCGGCCACTGTTCTGTCCAGGACAAAGTTTTTTTATAGTCGAATGGCTCAAAATGTGTGAAGAGCGCTCTAAAGCGGGATGTTGCCGTGCTTCTTGTAAGGCCGCTCCTCCTGTTTGTTATAGAGCATCTCGAGGTGCTTGATTAGAAGCCGCCGGGTCTCGGCTGGGTCAATCACGTCGTCAATGTACCCCCTTGCAGCCGCCACGTAGGGGTTGTCGAAGGCTTTCTTGTACTCGGCAATTTTGGCCTGTCGGGTGGCGGCAGGGTCGGGTGAGGACTGGATTTCCTTGCGGTAGATGATGTTGGCGGCCCCTTCGGCCCCCATCACCGCCACCGCCCCGGTGGGCCAGGCCAGCACCACGTCAGCGCCCATGTCGCGGGAGTTCATGGCCAGGTAGGCCCCCCCGTAGCTCTTGCGGGTAATCAGGGTGATTTTGGGGACGGTGGCTTCGGCGTAGGCATAGAGCATTTTGGCCCCGTGGCGGATGATGCCCTGGTGCTCCTGGGCCACGCCGGGCAGAAAGCCGGTCACGTCCACCAGGGTCAGGATGGGAATGTTGAAGCAGTCACAGGTGCGGATGAAGCGGGCCGCTTTGTCCGAGGCGTTGATGTCCAGCGCACCGGCCATGAAGCGGGGGTTGTTGGCCACAATGCCAATGCTCTGACCGCCGAGGTGGGCAAACCCCACAATGATGTTCCTGGCGAATTGGGGGTGGAGTTCCAGGAACCTGCCCTCGTCCACAATAGTCTCGATGATCTGGTGCATGTTGTAAGGACGGCGGGGGTCGGGGTGAACGAGGTCCAAAAGCTCGGGGGTTTTGCGGTTTTTGGGGTCGCCGTTGGCATGCAGAGGGGGCTTTTCTTTGGCGTTTTGCGGGAGGTAGACCAGCAGTTGTTTGATGGTGTCCAGCACGCCCTGATCCCCCTCGCACTCGAGGTGGGCCACCCCCGACTTGGCGGTGTGAACCTCCGAGCCCCCAAGTTGCTCGAAGGTGACCTCCTCGTGTGTCACGCTCTTGATGACTTCCGGCCCGGTGATGAACATGTAGCTATTGCCCTTGCTCATCAGCACAAAGTCGGTAATGGCCGGGCTGTACACAGCCCCACCCGCACAGGGCCCCAGAATGGCCGAGATTTGCGGCACCACACCCGAGTAAATGGCGTTGCGATAAAAGACCTCGCCATACCCCGAAAGGCTGTCCACGCCCTCCTGGATGCGGGCCCCAGCCGAGTCGTTGAGGCCAATCACCGGAGCCCCCACCCTGGCCGCCATGTCCATCACATGGGCGATTTTCTGCCCATGGGTCTTGCCCAGGCTTCCGCCCAGCACGGTGAAGTCCTGGCTAAAGACAAAGACCGTGCGCCCGCCCACCTTGCCGTAGCCCGTAATAACCCCATCGGCTGGTGCCTGCACACCGTGCATTAGCTTGCTCTCGGGGTGTTCGGCAAAGGGTTGAAGCTCGACAAAGGTGTCCTCGTCGAGCAAATACTCAATGCGTTCACGGGCAGTCATTTTGCCAGCCTCGTGCTGTTTTTTAATTCGCTCCGGCCCGCCGCCCGCTTCAATGTGCTTGCGTCGCTCCTCCATTTCGGCCAGCAGTTCTTCCATCCAGGCCCGCGTGTTGTCTGCCATAGCGTTCGTATCTTACCAGTGCGTCCGGTGTCAATCGTACCGGCAACCTGCGCGGGCCTGCCCTTCACCTGATGGGGATCAAGCGGCGTGTCCGGCGCTTTGCAGGATTCACCCAACCCATTAGCAACAAAAGGGTGGGGCGGAGGTTCGGGATTGACCCTCCAGGTCAGCATGTGCAGCTGGGTCTGGCCGGTGGGCTCTTTTCTCACCAGCCTGGGTAAAATGAACGAAGGCGATGGAAGAACTCGACCAGCTAATCCGTTTGGGGCGCTACGAGGAGGCCCGAAGCCGCATTCTGGCGGGAGAGGAAGGAGATGCCGATGGATTGGCGGTGTTGCTGGAGTTGCGCGACTGGTTGCGCCTGAAGGAGTACGGCAGGGCGCAGAAACTTCTGGAACAGGATGGCGACCTGATTGCAGGCTACCTGGACGTGGCCCAGGCCAGGGTTGCGATTGAGGCGTTTGATCAGGAGGATGAAGGTCGAATTACGGCCTACCTCGAAGACCCCCACCTGGGGGCCGAAGCCTGGGCGGCGCTGGGGCTGGTGCAGATTCGCAGCGGTCGCAGGGAGGAAGCTCGGCAGGCTTTCGAAGCGGCCCTAAAGGCCGACCCCCGCCATTACCGGGTCAGAACCAACCTGGCCAACCTGACCCTCGAGGCCGGCCAGACCGACGAAGCCATCCGGATGTACGAAGAGGTGCTCAAGCTCAACCCCGATTACGCCCTGGCGCATCACAACCTGGGGGCGGCCTACCGCAAAAAGGGCCTGATTGACAAATCGGTGTACCACATCAAGCGCGGCCAGCGCTTGCAGATGCAGCCCGCTGCCCGTCCACCCCGTTCCACAGGGACAGGCCCTTCAGCCCCGCTCCCCCTGCCCGAACGCCGCCCTTTCCTGGGTAGCCTGGGCAACCGCTGGTGGCTCTGGCTACTGGCGATTGTGGTGGTGTACTGGTTGCTGAGCCGTCAGCCGTAGGGCGAAGGCCCGTTTGCCGCAGGCACGAACAACCGAAGAGCCTGCACGGGCTTAGTTTGCCCCGCATACCGCCGAAAGATATTCTTCAGCCCACCTGCAATTTGTGAAGAGCGCTCCAGGCCAACTTCAGGCGTACAAACAACTTTCAAGGAAACACAGCTTGGGGTGTGGTGGGTCGCCAATACCTGCCCCCTACGCCCTAACCCCTGTGCCTGGCCTTCCCTACGAGGTCGGGGCGAGCGAGTCCGGGCCAGGACTGACTTGCTTCGCTCACCATGCGGGTGTGCTTGTACGGGCTTATGCAACACAGCAGCGGGCCCTCGAGTGCGCCCTTCAGTCCGGGGCGTTTTTCACCGATTGCTGTCTGGCCGGTCAAAAAGGGTATCAGGCAAACCAGCCGCACGCGGGGTGTTTGCTGGTGGGCAATCTTTTCCGGAACTGACCGGAAGCGCCTCGGCGGGAAAGGTTGGCTCGGCCTGTGCGCCTCCACCGCTTTTCAAGACTGTGCCAGCATGCGCTGGGCCAGGGACTCGAAGCATGCCTCGACCCCTTCGCCGGTTTTGGCGCTGGTGTACCGAAGCTCCCAGCCCCGGGCGCGCAGGCCGTCGAGCTGGGCGTCGCTCACCGTCCAGGGCAGGTCGTGTTTGTTGAGCAAGAGCGTGAATGGCACCGGCCCCAGCACTTCCTGGGCGCGCTGTTGAATGCTCTGGGCGGCCTCGAGGGTTTCGGGACGGGTGCCATCGGCCACCAGCAGGTAGCCCGAACTGCCCCGCAAGTAAAACGGCTGCACCCGCTGGAACTGGTCTTCACCGTAGAGGTCCCACAACACCAGGCTGACTTCTTGCTGGCCCACCGTGACCACTTTTTTGTCTATTTTGACCCCAACCGTGGTCTGGTACTTTTCCGAAAAGATTCCGTGTACGTACCGTGCCACCAGGCTGGTCTTACCCACGGCAAAAGCACCCAGCATGCAGATTTTTTTCTGAATCACCTAGGGGCCCCCTGCTCGCTTGCTTGGATTGAACGTGAATAGATGATGCATGTGAATGGAAACCTCGCAATGGTGAGTGCAGTCTACGGTTGAGGGGGCGCTGGATGCAAGGGGCGTGACGCTCCCGAGTTATCTGCTGGGTGGCTCGAGCACAAGCTGGCGGGCATCGAGCCGCTCCACCCCCAGCAGGGGGGCCAGGTTGCGCAGACGGCTGAGCCAGGCTGCGGTGCTGCGGCCCGAGACCACCAGCACCCCATCGCGCCAGGAGAGCCGCACCGTGCCAGGGGTATCGAGGCGCTGCTGGATGCGCCTGAGCACCATTTCGGGCTCGAGGGACTGGTAGGGCTGCCAGGTTGCCCGAAGCTGTTCGGGGCGCAGGGGAAGACCCTCGAGCAGGCTTCGGGGGTCGGCGGCCAGGGGGTCGCGCAGGCCCCGCACCTCATAGCGGCGGGGCGCTTCGGTGACCACGATGCCTGGGGTCTGGCTCAGGCGCTCCAGGTAGGCCTGCCAGGCGCGCTGGGCCTGGTAGTGATTCCAGCCCCACCCGACCGGGCCGGCCAGCGCCAAGGCGGCGGCCAGCCAGAGCGCATAGGGGCGACGCCGCCCGGAGGGCTTGTACTGGGTTTCCAGCAATGCCTCCAGGGTGGGGTGAACGTCGGCCAATCCCCGGTTGTCCCCCGAGTAGTGGCGAAGTTCCTCGGCAAAACGGGTGTGAATTTCCGCCAGGGTGTCCTGTAAGCGCCCGGTTAGCTCAGGGGGCGGGGTGCCGCGCACCACCGCCGCCAGAACCGCCAGGGCACTCTGCTCCACCACCAGCACCCGCTCGCCAAAGTTCACCGTGTTGAGCCCGGCCTGGGGGTCGAAGGAGTCTCGGACAAAGTCGCCAATAGCCGTGAGCATGCCCGAGACCAGCGCGCCGTCCTGCACATGGATGCCTTCGGCCACCTGGTGGGCCAGCAGAAGCCCGCTCTCGCGGTGAATCAAAAGCACCTGCTCGACCCGGTACAAGAGGGTGTGCGAAAGCACCACCTCGGCGAAGGTTTTTCCGGTGGAGAGGGCCTCGAGCCGCCAGCGCAGGCCCTGAAGGCTAAAAACCTGGTCGAGGGTCTGGTTGAGGCTTTGGGTCAGTGCGGCGAACAGGCTGGCCACCGCCCGGCGAATGCCCGGCAGCAGCACCGGAAACAGGATTTCCACGAGCAGCTTGGGGTTGCGCCGCACCAGCCGCACAAAGGTTTCTTCCAGAATCGGGTTGAGGGCGTACTGGATTGACTTATCGGTGTGGGCACGCCGAACCAGCGCCTCGGGCAGCACCCTCGAGACCTGCTCTTCCCAGAGCCTGGGGTCTTTCAATTCCTCCAGGGCTTGCTGCTCGGGCTCGAGCAACAAGCGCCGCAGCGCCTCGAGGTCGCTTTGGGAGGGAGGAGGGGTCGGATGCGCCATGACCAGAATGGGGCAGGGGAGAGGGGAAACCGGAGGCCCCTCCAGGCCCCTGCATTACGCTTTCCGCAGCTTTTCGGCCAGGCCCTCCAGCAGCTGGGCCAGGGTGGAGCGGTCGGTTTTGCTCAGGCGCAGCTCATCAATGGCGGCCTGAAGGCTGCCGGCCAGCTGGTCGAGCTTTTTGCTCAACTCTTTGCCCTGTTCTCTCAGGTCGGCCCGCATCTCTTTCATCTGCGACGCCAGCTCGCCTTCCAGGTTGCCGACGGCGGCCTCGAGGCTGTCCTGGAGCGACCGATCGGCAATCTCTCGTTCCTGGGTCTCCTGTTCCAATAGCCCGACCAGCCGGCTTTCCAGCGCCGCGATTCGATCCAGCAGGCCCTGGTTCATCTGCGCCGCATTTTCCTGAACGCGCTGTTCCAGTCCCCGAAGTTTGCCCTCAAACTCGAGCATCTGCTGCCCGAACAGAATCGAGCGTATCTGCTCGAGGTGGTTCTCGGTTGCTTGGGTTTCTTCTACAGCCCCTCGTTTCGACATGCCATCACCTTATCACATGCCCTTCAGCAGCCCTGCGCCAGCTGGACGGTTGCCGCTTCAGACCCGTATAAAATCGGCAACTCGGGGGTTCTGGCGCAGGCTTTGCAGGTCGGCGGGGCCGGGCAGCTCGGGCCGGTCGCGCTCGGCATTGACAAGGCACAAAAAGCCCAGCGGCTCGTTTTGGGTGGCCCGGAACTGATGCCAGGCCAAAGGCGGCACGGTAATCAGGTCGTGCGGCCCAATCGGATGCACTTCGTCGCCGACCAGACAGGCCCCCCGTCCCCGAATGACCATTACGGCATGAACGTGGCGGTGGCGCTCCAGGGTGGTGTGCCCTCCTGGGGCGACCTCGAAGTAGCGCCACTCTGCGGCCAGGTGGGGGTCTCTAAACAAAACCTGCCGGGTCACATCCTTGAAGGGCGCGGCCCCCTCGGCTTTATAGGCCAACACCTCCACATCTTCCCAGGTGTAGCCCCGGGCAGATCGCTTGGTTTTGGCTCGAGTCGCCGCCATGACCCCATTTTACCCATTGGTTCGGCCCGCGCTTGCCGCCACTTTCTGTACGAAAGCCTGGGTGCGCTCGAGCAGCCTGTCCCCCGCCGCCAGCAGGTTGCCCCCAATCAGGAGCATGGTATCGCGCCCGTAAAGGCTCACCATTTCCTCCACCCGCTCCACCGTCATGCCCCCCGCCGGAACCGGCAGGGCAGGGCGGATATGCGCCCAGGGGGCCCGGGCGGCCTCGGCCAGCTCCAAGCAGGTCTCGCGGCTGTACGCAAAGCGCCCGCCATGGTTGGGGAAGATGGTGGCATCGGCCCCCAGCAGCCGGAAAAGCCGGCCCAGCATCAAGGGGGGTGCGATCCGCTGGCCCGCAAAGGCCGGATGGGCCAGCACGGCCATCTCCAGCTCTGCAACCAGCTCCTCGAAGGCCGGTAGGCCCAGAAGCATGGGCGCAACCAGCACCACCCGAACCCCGGCTTGTTTGGCGATGCTAAGGCGCTCGAGCAGGGTTTTGGGGCCGCCGGTCAGCATCGGGGCGTACAGGGTGTGGCCTCCGGTGCGGGCGTTGGCCTCTGCAATGGCTTTTTGCACCAGGGGAACCCGCTCGGCGAAAGGCGCATAAGCCTGGTTGGTGAGACCGTGGTCGTCCTTGACGATGTCTATGCCTCCCTTTGCAAAGGTCTGGGCCAGCTCGGCCAGCTGAGCAGGGGAGAGGCCCTGCGGCTTGAGGGCGGTGCAGGTGAGCGGGCGGCTTTGCACCCCGGTCAGCCGGCGCAACCCTGAAATCCCAAAGCGAGGCCCGGCAAACGCCGAGAGCAGTTCGGGGGGTAGCTTCAGCTCGACCAGCTCGACCTCTGCTTGCAGCGCACAGTTGCCGAACAGCACGTTGAGCAGGCCGGCGGTTTCAAAAGCCGTGGTCGGACTGGCGAAGCGCAGGGTAACCCGGAACAGGCCGGTCTCGACTTCCTGGATGGAGGCCACCTGGGCCAGCACCTCGCGCAGAATTTTAGGCTGGCGCACGGCAGAGGGCGGCATCTCGATGCTTTGCTCAATGGCCAGGGCTTCGGCCCGGGCTTCAATCTGCTCTGGGGAGGACGCAATGTGATAGGTGGCCTCGAGGGTGTGCATGAAAAGCAATCCTATCCCATACCGGGTTCAGATGGATATTTTCAAAACCATTGCATGCCATTTGGGCTTTCCCATAGTGCCTCGTAGGCGGGCGTAAAAATGCGCTGGCTCGAGCCCGAACAGGCCCTCTGGAAGGGGCCTGGGGAGAGTGACCTTATACCAAATCTGCAACAAGGTGACACATAAGACCTCCTGAATCCAAGACCATAAGCACAACTATCTGACCCTGGCAAGCTCGACGATGCCACTCGGCAGCCATGCGTTGGTGCTCCAGCCAAGGGTACATGCCGCCTTCAGAGTTCTGCCTGCCGCTTCGACGTCGTATGGCCCAATCCTGGCTTTAGGGGTCGCTTTGAGAGAGATTTGGTATTACAACAAGAATCCCCCCACCTCATTTGGAGATGGGGGTTTGGGGTGTTTGGGTGGAGCGGGAAACGAGACTCGAACTCGCGACCCCAACCTTGGCAAGGTTGTGCTCTACCAACTGAGCTATTCCCGCAAAAATAAAACCTCTGCACTGCCCTACTCTCCCAGGCCCCTTCGAGCCAAGTACCATCGGCGCAGGCACGTTTCACTTCCGTGTTCGGAATGGGAACGGGTGGGACCATGCCGCTATTAGCACAGAGGTA
>NZ_JANWVH010000084.1 GCF_025056915.1 Meiothermus sp.
CAGGACAGCTCTCTCCGCAAGAACGACGCGGTCTACGCCGTGCCCACCCAGGGCCCCGAGCGCGGCTACGTGCGGCAGTTTATGTCGGGCCCGGTGGGGGCGGAGATCTGCGGCCCCATCTTCACCCCGGACAACAAGAACTTCTTTGCCGGCATCCAGCACCCCGGTGAGGGCGGCACCCTCGAGAAGCCCGTAAGCACCTGGCCCGACGGCACCAACGTGCCCCGCCCCTCGCTGGTAGCCGTGCGCAAGCTCGACGGCGGCCTGATCGGCGGCTAAACCCCCAGCCCCCCTCCCCCCTGCTGGGGAGGGGGCTTACTCATGAAGCAGCGGATGGCCCTCCAGGGACTGCTGGGCCTGTGCGTGGGCATAGGTGCTGGTCAGCAGCCCCGCGTGCAGGTTGCCAGCAAGCACTGGTTCACACGCATCTGGAGCCACGTAAACTTCCAGTACCTGGGCAAGCCCGCCACGGTGATCCGGGTACCAAAGCCCCAACCCCCCGGCCCCCAGCACCTACAGGTGGGGCCGGACTTTTATTTGGCGGGTTACCTGCGCGAATGCCCGCACAACGGCTGCGAGGTGCGTTTTCATCCCTCGGCAGAAAACCTGCTTATCTGCTACTGCCATGGGAGTCTGTTCCGGCGGGCCGATGGGCGCCTGGAGGCCGGGGTGGCCAACGAGGATCTGCCGGGCCTCAGGCTGGCGCTCGAGGGCGAGCAGGTTGTGGTCGTGGGCCTGACAAGCGCTTGAGCCGGGTAGAAATGGGGCCTAGAGTGCCTCGGCGAATACCCCAAAGCCGTCTCTGCCGTGCTGTGCAACCGAACTTTCAACGATACTCAACACTGGGTCACATAAAAGCCATTTCAACCACACCTGCACGGGGAGCGAATCAAGCCAATCTTAGCCTGCACTCGATCTGTCCCTCCCCTACCTTGCGGGAGAGGCCAGGTGCGGTGGGGCTGACCTGGCCCTTCACGCAACCAGCAGGTTGAGGGTCTTGTCCGATACCCTCCCTACGCGGTAGGGAGGGGCCTGAGGGCTATCACTCTTTGGAATCTGTGGGCGTGTATGGGTAGCTTTACGACTGAGTAATATCGCGCTTTTCACCGACGTGGCTGCCCACGAAAACGAGAAGGGACAAAGAGACGTGCCTCACCTCGGTGAGGCACGCTGGTCTGCGTTGCGTCTGGGCCAAGACGCATGTGTTCGAGTTTCCAGGCGGCCCCTGTTCTGTTCAGAACCAGGCTTTCTCGAACTCGAATGGCTCATAATATGCGAAGAGCGCTCTAACCGCACCCAAGGGCTGCTAAACCCCACAGCCCCACTCGAGCACCTTCACAAACTGCTGGCCATTCCAGCGCCAGACCGTGCTGCCCCAGCCCTCGTGCACCCAGTCTTCGGTAATGATTTCCATCTTGCCGTCACCGTCCAGGTCGAGGATGGCCCCAATGCGGCGGGTAATCATGGTGGGCATCCCCTCACTGCCATCGAAGGGCTTGTCGAGATGGGTCACGTCCAGCACAAACGTCCGCAGGTCGGTATCGCTCAGCAGCATGCGAACCATCACCAGGCCATAATCGCCGACCTGTTCGGCATAACGGCCCTCAACCATACCCCCGCGAAGCGAGAAGCCCGGCTGGTTCGCGCTCAAAACGACCTCCTCGCGCCCGTCGCCATCGAGGTCGGTGCGCAAGGCCTGGGTGAGGTTGGGTTCTCGCTTTATTTTCCGGCGGCTCAGTTCGGCGGCCACCGCCTGGCGGTGGGCGGCCCCCGGCCTAAAGGCCGCCACCGCCCGCGGCTGGGGGTTCCAGGGGGCCGAGAGGGCGTAGGCAGGGTACTGCATGGCGCGGCGCTCGAGCAGCGCAATGGGCGTTTCCCGGTTCCAGTCGCAAATCTCGGGGGTTTTCAGCCCCCCCGAACCCTGGGCCTGGTTGATGCGCCCCAGTGGGTCAAACACCTGGTAACGGCGGGCCTCGAGGCGGGTTAACTTTTCGGCCTCCAGGAAACGCCCGCCCTGAAAAGCCCCCACCACCACCGCATTCTGCGCATCGTTCAGGCGCAGCAGCACCGCGCCTTGCGGGGCTTGCGCCACCGACAAACCCAGCATCAGCCCAAGCGTCCACAGTCTGTGCATAAGGCCAGGGTAGCAGAACCCGATTCGAACTACATGTTGTAAGAACCATGCTCTTACAGCTAAAGGCTTACAACCCTCGGCCCAAAACGATAGGCTATTCGCAATGAACGCCTATACCTATGCCTATCGTGGGAACCTGATTGAAAACCGACACAAGATTTCCCTGGCCATCGTAGGGCCTCAAGGCAACCTGCTGGCCTATAGCGGCAACCCCTACCTGGCGGCCCATATGCGCTCCTCGGCCAAGCCTTTTCAGGCCCTGGCCCTCTACCTGAGTGGGGCCATTCAGCGCTTTGGCCTCACGCCAGCGGAGGTAGCCCTGACCTGCGCCTCCCACGACGGCACGGAGGCACACGTGGCCATAGCCGCCAACTACCTGCGCAAGATTGGGCTGGACGCCGGTTATCTGGCCTGCGGGGCTCACCTGCCCTTCGACCCCGCCGCGCGTAAAGCCCTCCAGCAGTCCGGACAGCCCGCCACCGTCCTGCACAACAACTGCTCGGGCAAGCACACCGGCATGCTGGCGGCGGCCTTGGCCCTGGGGGCAGACCCCCAAGGCTACGAGCAGCCCGAACACCCGGTGCAACAGCTCAACCTGCAAACCCTGCGCGACCTCTCCGGTCACCACCGCATCCCCTACGGGGTGGATGGGTGCAGCGTACCCACTTTCGTGCTGCCCCTGGCCCCTGCCGCCCGCATGTTTGCCCTGCTGGCCGAGCCTCTGGCGGCGCCGCCCCGGTACCAGGAGGGCCTCGAGGCCGTTTTCCGGGCCATGCAGCAACACCCCGACCTGGTCGCCGGGCCCCAGAGCATAGACACCGTTCTGATGCAAAAACTACCCCAGCTGGCGGCCAAGCGCGGCGCCGATGGCTACTACGGGATGGCTCTGCGCAATACCCGCTGGGGCAGCATCGGCATCGCCCTCAAGGTGGAGAGCGGCTCCAACGAGGCCCGGGAACCTATGGTGGTTCGGCTGCTGGAGGAGCTGGGCGTGCTCTCGCCGGAAGTGGAGCTGGAATGGCGCCGGCCCCCGATTCGGAATGTGCGGAGGCTCGAGGTGGGCTACCTGGAGGCCCGGCTCGAGCTGGCCTGGGTTTAGGCCGCAGTTGTTGCCGAAAAGAAAGCGCTCGAGGCGGGCCGGTTGGAGGATGGTGCCGATGCGAAACCACCGGCAATCATGCAAAGACGCTGGCCGAAAAGCCGGGGGTGCATGACCCCCGGCTTGTGTTGCCCACAATTCCTGCCGGATTCAAAAGGACGGTTGGGAAAGCCAGAAGCCCCGAGGCTGTGTTTTTGAATCCCGGAGTACACCCTTTGGTCGGGTCAACCGAATCTGGTATCAGCGCGACTGACCCACCCCAGGCGCCGGGCGCAGGGGCGCAGGCAGGCGAAGCCAGATAAACTCGTTGGCGTCCTTGATCTCGGCCCCCCGGCCCCCGGTGGCCGGATAGTTGTTGTCGTTGGTGACCAGAAGGGTGTTGGGGTCAAGCACCAGCACCGCCTCGATGGTGAAGTAAGGGAAGCGGAAAACCCCGCCCTGGGTGCTGGGGGCCAGGCCGCGGGGGTCGGCAATGTTCAAGAGGTCGGCCACCAGTTCCTTTACAAAAACCCCGTTGGCGTCCCGCCGGGTGAGGTCAATCTTGTAGATGCGTTTGAAGCGGGCCTCGGCCCCCTGGCGGCTGTCCCGTTCGATCACCAGATACTCGTTGTCGTTGATCACCGCTAGCTCGCCGATGGCGTGGCTGGGGTCGTCGAACAGGTAGCGGCCCAGAAGGCCCACCCAGCGCTTGGCCTGGGGGTCGAACTCCATCAGGCGTACGGTGCCGGCGGGGTCGCCCGAGACGGTGCCCTCGAGCATTGCATAAATCCGGTTGCGGGCGGGGTTGGTGGTCATGCCCTCATAGCCGCGGGAGGTAGGCAGGTTGGCCGGGCTTGGCTGGCCGGGGGCTACGGGGTTCATGACCAGCGCCGGGTTTTGCGGGGCCCGCACAAAGTCCTTGCTGGGGTCCTTGCCAGCGCCAAAGTCCGGGGTGGCAAAGGGGGGGTCCAGCAACACCCCGTTGGCGTCAAAATGCAGCAGGTACGGGCCAAACTCGTCTCCAACCCAGATGCTTCCATCGGCTGCAATCACAAACGACTCCGGGTCGAAGTCGAAGCCGGTCAGGAGCCGTTCGGGGGTGTTCTCGTTCAGGATGGGGAAGGGCACCAGCCGGTTGGGGTCACGAAACTGGACAAAGCGATTCACCTGCACCGTAGCAGGGCCGCCCTGGGCGGTGCGGGGCTGGGGGGTCACCAGGTAGAGCCTCAGCAGGTAGTCGGGGCTGTTGGCCTTGGAGCCGAAACCGTTGTCCGAGAGCACCCAGTAGCTGCCGGGCTGGGGGCCGAACTGGATGGCGCTGAAGCCCTGCACCGGCTGGCTGGCAAAGGGCGCCCGGGCCGCGCGGAAGCCGGGGTTTTCCCGGTAGGCCCCACTGGCCGGGCCCTCGGCGAAGGTATCGGCTGGTAGCGCAGCAAAGCCCACCAGCTCGACCTGAGGAGTCTGAGCCAGGCCAAAAGCAAGCGCCACGAGGCTCAAAACGCGTTTCTTCATAAACACCTCCGGAAGGAATTGTTCTCAAACCTCGTCAGCCGGGCTTCAATGGCGTCTTGAAAACCGGTTGACAACCGGTAGGCTTGAGGCGATGGAGTTTGTTGAAGCGGTCACCCAAAGACCACCCCTAGTGCTGGGAGTGGATCCGCGCCCTGGGCTGCACGGCCAGGCCCCCCTAGCGCACATCCGCCGATACACCCTGGAGCTTATGGAGGCCCTGGCGGAATCGGTTGGTGCAGTGAAGTTCCAGGCCGCTTTCTTTGAAGCCATGGGGCCAGAGGGCTTCGCGCTGATGCACGAGCTAATCGTGGGGGCCCGGGTGCTCTCGCTGCCGGTGATTGTGGATGCCAAGCGGGGCGATATTGGCAGCACCGCCGAGGCCTACGCAGAGGCTTACCTGAAGACCTATCCTGGCTCGGCCCTGACGGTGAACCCCTACCTGGGTAGCGACGCCCTCGAGCCCTTTTTCAAAGCCGCCCAGCAATCGGGGGGTGCGGTGTTTGTGCTGGTCAAGACCTCCAACCCCGGCTCCGGGCTTTTCCAGGATGTGCCCCTGGCCAGCGGGGGCGCTTTGTACCTGGCGGTGGCGGATTACCTGGCCGCTGAAGCCGAGCGTCAGCGGGTCGGCGGCTGGTCGCGCGTGGCGGCTGTGGTGGGCGCTACCTATCCAGAGCAGGTGGGCGAAGTTCGGCGCCGCTTGCCGCACTCGTTGCTCCTTTTGCCCGGTTTGGGCGCCCAGGGGGGAGGGGCCATCCGGGGGCCGGGGCTGCTCAACTCGGCCAGCCGGGCCATCTTTTATCCGAACGGACGGCCCAACCTGGAAGAGGCCGTTCACCAGGCCAAACAGCTGCTGGCTGCCCTCACCCCTTGAGCCTTGCCAAAGACGGCTCGGTTCAGAACAAGCAGGCCCATTGGTCCAACTTCTGGCCCACAAGCCCCTTTCAAGGATGGACAGGGTGAACCTGGGCAGTCGGAGGGGCGTGGGTCTCCCAACACCTGCCCCGACCCCGAACCCCAGCTCCCAGCCCCATCACCCCTCCGGTTTGCAAAGCCGTCTTGCATGAACGGTAGCAGAACCCAAAGCCAAAGCGACTCCCTCCCAGGCCCAGAACCGCAAAGAGCGCTGTGCCAGCAATCACTTTTCCCAAAGCCCATTCACAGCTTTCGCCGCCATTGCCTCAAACGGGAGTGGGCAAAAAGCGCCTAGGGCGCTCTTCTTTAGATATTTAGAGCCATTCGACTATAAGAAAGCTTTGTCCTGGACAGAACAGTGGCCGCCTGGATAGGCGACTTCTGTGAAGGGCGCTCTAAAAAACCGAACTCGAGGGCAAACGCAAAATCCCGCACGATTGGGCATCATTCGCGCTTGAGCGCCTGCTTGAAGACCTGTGGAGCAAACTCCTGCAAGGCCCGCACAATCCCGTTGATGCCTCGGGCCCGACCCGGGGTGACGTAGACCGGCACCCCCAGGCGCTGGGCTTCCAGTCGAACCGGCTCGGAAAGGTCGTGGCCCACGTAGCTGCTGATGATCAGCAGGCCGTGGGCGCGCTGCAAGCGGCTTTGCAGGCGACGTATGAACTCCCGCCCGACGGCATAGCTGTCGGAGTCGAACCAGTCAAGCTCGAGCCCCCGGGATTCCAGCAGGGGCACCATCCGGCTTCTGAGCTGGGTGTGACCCCCGACCACAATCAGGTACTCTCCGTGGAAGCGCGGCAGGCCCTCTTGGAGGAGGGTCTGGGGGGTGGTGCCCGCCAGCGCATCCGGCGTGCCGTCGAGCAGGCTGAGTTTTTTGGAGGTGGCTTTGAGTTCGTCGAGGTATAGCTCGAGGTCGGGGTCTTTGGGGTTGAGAAAAATCAAGTTTCGCAGGATTTCGCGCGAGAGCTCGAGGTCTTTCTCGGTGTAGTAGGCCACCTCGAGGGCCTTGCGCCACATCTGGGCCGCGCGCTCGTAGGCCCCGGTGCGCTCGTAGTGCTCAGCCAGGTCGTAGAGCACCTCGAGGGCCTCGGGGTTTCGCTCCCTCTCGGCCAGCAGGAGGCCCTCGGCGCCCAGGGTTTGGCCGGCGGCATACAGCGCGGCCAGGTAGCGCCCCCGCACCGTTTCGGCTTCGGCGCTTTGGGAGAAGCCACGGGATAGCCGGTAGGCTAGCTCGAGGTGTTCAAGCGGGGGTTCGCTGGCCTGCTCGAGCTGCTGCACCAGCATACGAAAGGCCTCCCAGGGCCCCTCCAGGGCCTCGACCAGCCGCAGCACCGGCTCCACATCCTGGAAGTGTTGCAGACCCGCCTCGCGCACCCCGCCCAAAAACTCTCGGGCCAGCGCCGGCTCCCCGGCCTCGAGGGCCTCCAGGGCCAGCCGGTATAGCGTCGAGGCGGGATAGGCCTTTTTCGCATGGGCCCGTTTATGCTCGCCCAGCACTTCCAGCAAGGGGAAACCCAGGGAGCGCTTGGAGCGGGCCAGAAGGTCGTAGGCGGTTCCCGCCACTTCTCCTTTGAGCCCGCGAACAGCCCGCTCCAGGTAGCGCACGGCCTCGTGGTGCCGCCCCTCGCGGTGGCGCAACATACCCAGGGCCAGCAGCGCCGTCGCGTCCTCGGCCCGTGCGACCGCATCGGTGAGGTAGGGCTCGACTTCCTTAAGGTCGTTCAGGGGCACTTTTTCCAGCGCTTCTGGCCCCCGCACCTTCAGGCCCGCCAGGGCCAGTCCCAAGGCCCCCTGAGACTCGCCCAGCACATAAAGCTGCTGGGCGTAGCGGGCCGCACGGCCCCACAAACCCTGCTGCAAGGCAGCCTGAAGGCCCAGGCCAAGAAGCGCCCGCGTAAGCAGCGTGGGCGACAGGTCTTCCACAAACTCCACCAGCCGGCTGGCCTCGCTCCAGTCGCCCTCCCGGCAGTGCCGCCGGGCCCGTTCCTCCATGCGCTCGAGGGCCCCCTGCAAATAAACCTCGGCCTCGGGCAGGCCACACTCATACAGCTGTCTCAGGGCCTCGGTGAGCCGGTTCAGTCCCAGGTAGGCCTTGCCCAGGGCCAGCTTGAAGCGCCCCCCCCGGCTGGCAAGCTCCTCCAGGCGGGGCAAAGCCCGGCGGTAGTCCTCCAGTTCGGCCCAGCACAGCACCCGCAAATCCTCGGCCTCCGGACGCCCCGCCCGGGCCAGCACCTCGTCGGCCTCGGCAAAACGCGAAAGGGCCCACAAAGCCCGCCCGCGCAGGTAAGCCAGCTCACCCCCCAAGCTGGCCGGCACCCGCGATAGCACCTCGGCATAGGCGCCCTCCTCGAGCAAGGCCCAGAGTTCGTCGGCGGTTGGGGGCCGAACCACCTCCGCAGCGACGGGCGCAGGCAGAGGGGGGGCTGCCTCGAGCCCAGCAGCCGGGAGGCGCAGCGTTTCGGGCATGCGCCCGACCATGAAGGTGTAGTGCCCCTCGCCCACCTGCTGCACCTCGCCAAAGCCCAGCTGATGCAGGCCGTCCAACACGGCTTGGGGGTTCTTGCCCAAAAAAGGGCCGTGGGCATAGACCAGCGTGCCACCCGGCTTGAGCAAGCCTTCCAGGCCCCGCAAGCGCCTGAACAGGTCGAAATGCTGCCAGTAATCGGGTTCCTCGAGGGTCTCTGGCAAACCCCCCAGGTACCCCTCGGGCAGACATGAAAGGAGCAGCACCGCATCCATTGGGGGCAGGTCTTGCGGCTCGGGAAACCACCCCTGGTGCCATTGCACGGCGTCGCCGGTGCGGGCTTCGCCCAGCACCACGGCTTGCGGCACCCCCTCCAGGGCGTGCCATTCCAGCTCGGGCCGGGCCTCCTGCAACAGCCTGACCAGGGCTCCGGTAAAAGCCCCCACCTCCAGCACCCTGCCCGCTGCCGGAAGATGCGGGGGCAGATGTTGCAGGTAAAAGTCTATGTAGGGCAGGTGCATGGCATAGACCAGGCCCTCCAGGCGTGGGTGGCCGAGCAGGGCGGCATAAAAACTTCGCACGGCTTCCAGGTTGCCGCCCTCGGCCTCGAGGTAGGCTTTCCAGGCATTCTGTATGGGTTTTCGTCGGGAGGGGCTACCGATTCGCCTGGCCAGCTCGGCCTCAAAGCGCCCCGGCGAAAGGGGGGCCTCGAGGTGAAACTGACTGCGGAAGTATTGTTTGACGCGGGTATCCATACCTGCTCCTGGCCAACCGGGTCTATGGTTGGAGGGTATTTTGGCAAGCCAAAGCCAGGCTGTAAATAGCCCGGACTTCAGAGCAGGGAAGGAATACCGCCCGGCCCTTTCCTTTACCCCGCCCTGACAAACCGCACCTTCTGCCCCGGACGCAGCTGGGCCAGCCAGGCCAGGTCGGCCGGGTGCACCAGGGCCGGCTTGGCATAGCCCCCGATGCGGCCCCGGTCGTTGAGCAGCACAATGGGCTGCCCCTGGGTGGTTATCTGCACCGCACCCAGGGGGGTGGCCTCGCTAATCAACTCACCGCCCGGAACCTCCGGCCCCGCCAGGCGAAGCCCCATCCGGTCGCCCGATACCAGCTCGTAGGGGGCTGCACACAGCGCTTTTAGGGCTTCTGGCGTGTACTGCGGCCCCGGCAGCAAGCGCACCTGCCTGGGCGTAAGGGCCGGCTGGCCCAGGGCAAACCCCCCTCGAGCCCCCCTGAGTTCCGCCACCCCCAGCACATCCCCCGCTCTCAAGGCCCGCCCCAACCGTCCCCTCAGGTCGGTGCTGGCGCTCCCCCAAAAACGCCCGCTCTCAATCCCCCCGGCCAGCGCCAGATAGCCCCGGGCCCCTTCTCCGGTGGGGCGAAAACCAAGCACGTCCCCTCGTCGCAAAGAGAAGCTCCGGGCCGCCCCCACCGGCTCGTCGTTGACCAGCGGAAGCATCCCGTAGCCTGCAAAAGCCACCACCACCGGGGCCAGGACGCTCAGGACGGGGCCCTTCAGGGTTAGCTCGAGCAAAGGCGCACCGGCTGGATTCCCCACCAGCCGGTTGGCAAGCCCCGCCGAGCGGGTGTCCAGGGCCCCCGAGGCCGCCAGCCCAAAGCGCCCTGCCATCCGCCGTCCCCCGTCCAGCACCAGGTCGAGCAGCCCTGGCTCCTCTACCCGCAACACCGGCCTGCGGGGCTCCCCCGGCAACAAGGGGTGTTCGGCAGGCACTGGGGGCGTCTGGCCCTCGGCGGGCACAAACTGCACCCGGTCGCCGGCCTCGAGCAGGAAGACCGGCTCGCGCTGGGGGTTGTAGACCTGGCTTAGCGCGCTTCCAATCAGATGCCACCCCCCCGGCGAGGGCAGCGGATAGATGCCGGTCTGGCTGCCTGCAATGGCCACCGCATGGGCCGGCACCTGAGGTCGCGGGGTGCTGCGGCGGGGCAGCCGCAGGCGCTCGGGAAGCGGGCCCAAAAAGGGAAAGCCGGGCGTAAAGCCCACTGCAAACACGTGGTAAAGCGGGCTGCTGTGCAGGCGCACCACCTCGTCAGTCGTGAGGCCGGTCTGCAGGGCCACCCAGGCCAGGTCGGGGCCGTCGTAGCGCACAGGAATCTCCACCAGGCGTCCTGCCTGGGGGCTGGGGGTTTGTTCCAGATTTCGCCGAACCCAGCGCTCCACCTGTGCCCTGGAGACCCGCTCGGCGTCGAACTCGAGGTAAAGCTTCACATAGCCCGGCACCAGATCGGTCACCCCCGGCAGCGGGTCGGCCAGCAGGGCCTGCACCAGCCGGTGCATGCGGGCGCTGGCCTGAGGGTCGAGGGCCTCGGAAAAAGGCAGGTAAAAGCCGAGAAGCCTCATGCACCGCAGGATACCCCGTTGCGCCCCCGCCTCGGATGGGGCGCACCTGTGGGTTCAGTAGGTCTGGATCTGGATGCCCTCGGCCAGGAGCGCCTCCCGGATGGCCCTGGCGATCTCCACAGCGTTGGGATTGTCCCCATGAATGCAGAGCGTCTGGCAGCGCACCGGCACCATCCCCCCGTCCACCGCCTCCACCTCGCCCCGCACCACCATCTGCACCGCGCGGCGGGCCGCCTCGGCGGGGCTATGAATCCAGGCTCCCGGCGTGCCTCGGGGCGCGAGTCGCCCATCGCGGCTGTACCCCCGCTCGGGAAAAGCCTCGGCTACGGTACGCAGCCCGAGCCTCTGCGCCTCGGCCTCGAGGGGCGTGTGCGGCAACACCACCAGCGGAATGGCCGGGTCGAAGTCGCGGCTGGCCTGGGCAATGGCCCGCGCGGTCTCGGGGTGTTGGGTGGCCCGGTTGTAGAGGGCGCCGTGGGCCTTGATGTGGTGCAAAGGCATCTGAACCACCTTCAAAAAAGCGCTCAGGGCCCCCACCTGGTAAAGCACATCGGCGTACACCTCGTCCGGGCTGGCGGCCAGCTCCCGCCGCCCAAACCCCACCCGGTCTGGAAAACCGGGGTGCGCCCCCACCGCCACCCCAGTCTGTTGGGCCAGCTTCAGGGTGCGCCTTATGGTCAGGGGGTCGCCCGCGTGAAACCCACAGGCCACGTTGACCGAGCTAATCAGGGGGAACAGCTCCTCGTCCCGCCCCAGCTTCCAGTGGCCGAACGACTCGCCCGCATCGGCGTTCAGGTCGATTTGCATGAAACCTCACTTACAGCCAGCTCGGGGCTGACAGGGTGAAAGCCTATTGTCGATAGCCCACAGGCGATAGCCAAATGCGGACAAACCAAGGAGCAAGAACCATCAAACATCAGCAATCACCTGTTCTTGGGCATGGGCTATTGGCAACTTGATCCACAATCACCTTCAGCTTTCAGCTATCTTCAGCCGCCCGTCATCGTTTGAGGCAACCAGGTCACAATCTCCGGAAAAACCGTGATAAGGGCTGCCGCCAACAGGAGCATGAACAAAAAGGGCAGGGCCGAGCGGGCAATGGTAAAGATGTCTCGTCCCGAAAGGCCCTGCAACACAAACAGATTGAAGCCCACGGGCGGGGTAATCTGGGCCAGTTCCACCGCAATCACCAGAAAAATGCCAAACCATAGCAGGTCTATGCCCACCGCCTTGGCCAGGGGCAGGATCACCGAGGTGGTCAGGACAATGATGGAGATGCCGTCCAGAAAGGCCCCCAGCACCAGAAACAGGGCCATCAGCACCGCCAGGAGGGCGTACTTGGAAAGCCCTAGCTCGCCCACCCAGGCGGCCAGGGCCGCCGGGATGCCGGTAAAACCCATGGCAATGGAGAGCACCGCCGCCCCGGCCAGAATGAAGCCAATCATGCTGCTGGTACGAACCGCCCCCATCAGGCTCTCAAGCAAGCCCTGCCAGCTCAGGCTACGGCTCCAAAAGGCAATAATCAGGGCTCCCAGAACCCCCAGGCTGGCTGCCTCGGTAGGGGTGGCCACGCCCGCATAAATGGAGCCTATGACGGCCACCATCAAAAGCAGTACCGGCAGGATTTTCAAGAGCCCGCGCAGGCGCTGCCCAAGCGGTATGGGCGGGTCGGGTGGGGGCATCTTTGGTGCGTTGAGAAGCCCCGCCAACATCACCCAGCCCATAAACAAGAGCATTACCAGAAGCCCCGGCAGCAACCCCGCTATGAAGAGCCGGGCCACCGAGACCTCGGCAGCCACTCC
>NZ_JANWVH010000085.1 GCF_025056915.1 Meiothermus sp.
GGCTCGCAGCCGGCGGGCCACCGGATAGGCCACCGGGACACCCCCCCTGGGCAAGCCAAATACCAGCAAATGGGGCTCCTGGTCGTACCCCAGCGCCACCAACCGCTCGGCCAGCAGTTCACCCGCCTGGTTGCGGTCTTTGAAGGGTTTCATGCGACCTCCTTTTGACTCTAACTTGTTTTGTACTTTCCGACCGTCCAGTTGAAGGGGCCGGAGCCATCAGCCGAAGGCTGAAGACTCGGTGGACCAAGGTGGCGAGCGACCTGGGGGAAGGGTCATGCGGTATTTCCTCGGGCATTCTTACCCTCCAAAAACCTGGGAAGTATCGGAATACACCAGTCCGCAGGGAGAAACTCGAGCCGCCCCAAAACCGACCTTTGCCATTTTCAAATCTAGCCTTGGGGCATTACCGGGCAGTTACCAGGAGGTTTGAATCTTGGATCAACGGTCGTTCGGTCTGCCCGCTATACTGCTTCAGGTGAGCCAAATTCGGGCCCAAGACCTCTCCAAGTTCTATCCGGTTGCCCTCAAGGAGCCGGGATTTGTGGGCACCCTGCGGCACTTTTTCCAGCGCCAATACCGGCAGGTCGAGGCTGTGCAGGGGGTTTCGTTTGAAATAACCCCAGGTGAGGTGGTGGGCTTTTTGGGGCCCAACGGGGCCGGTAAAACCACCACGCTCAAGCTTCTCTCGGGTCTGATTTACCCCAGCGCGGGGCGCGTGGAGGTGGCCGGCCACCAGCCCTTCAAGCGCGAGCACGCTTTTTTGCGCAAGATTACCCTGGTGATGGGCAACAAGCAGCAGCTCATCTGGGACTTGCCGGCGGCCGACAGCTTTCGGGTGAACGCTGCGGTGTACGAGATTCCCGAAGGCGAGTTCAGGAAGCGGGTGGGCGAGCTGAGCGAGATGCTGGCCCTCGAGGGCAAGCTCAACCAGCCTGTGCGCAAGCTGAGCCTGGGGGAGCGCATGAAAGCCGAGCTGCTGGCGGCGCTCTTGCACCGGCCCCAGGTCTTGTTCCTGGACGAACCCACCCTGGGGCTGGATGTGAACGCCCAGGTCGCCGTGCGGGACTTCCTGCGCGAGTACAACCGGCGCTACCGGGCCACCATTCTGCTCACCAGTCACTACATGGCCGATATCACCGCCCTGTGCGAGCGGGTCTTGATGATTCACCACGGAAGGCTCATCTACGACGGTGCTTTGGAAGGGTTGCTGGGGCGCTTTGCCCCCTACCGCGAGGTGCACCTTCAGCTGGGGCAACCTGTGGACAAAGACCGGCTGGGGCAGTACGGCGAGGTGCGGGAACTCGATGGCCTCGAGGCCCGGCTTCTGGTGCGGCGGGAGCAGCTGGTGGGGGTGGTGGCCCAGATGCTCCACGAGCTGCCCATAGACGACCTGGAGGTGCGGGAGCCGGCCATCGAAGAGGTGATTGGGCGGGTGTTCGCGGATACCCGGCTCATGGCCGAGGGGCGGTAGCTCGGGGTGCTCTGGACCAGGCCAAAAGCCTGGGGCGCAGGGCGGTTGGGCGAGCCCGGCAGCGGAAGCCAGACCGCCTTTGGGCCGGAGGCTCTGGAAACCCCAGCCGGATTCGGGGGCGGCCCGCCTGATCGGGCCTATTGGTGCACTTCTGTGAGGTGGGTTAGGCTGTGGGTACTGTGATGGATCGCGTCGCTTTACTGGACAGGCTGGCCTCGGAAAGGTTCGACGTGTTGGTTATTGGCGGTGGCGCCAGCGGAACCGGGGTGGCGCTGGAAGCGGCCAGCCGGGGGCTTAAGACGGCCCTGGTGGAGCGCTACGATTTTGCCGAGGGCACCTCGAGCCGCAGCACCAAGCTGATTCACGGGGGGGTGCGCTACCTGGAAATCGCCGTCAAGACCCTGGACCGGGTGCAGCTCAACCTGGTCCGCGACGCCCTGCACGAGCGGGCCATCATGCTCAAGAACGCCCCCCATCTGGCCCGCCCGCTGTGGCTCCTGACCCCCCTGTACCGGCTCTGGGAGGTGCCCTACTACTACACAGGCCTGAAGATCTACGACCTCCTGGCCGGCCAGGCCCGCCTGCAACCGGCCCAGTACATCAGCGCCCGAGGCACCCTGGAGCGTTTCCCATCGGTCAACCCCCAGGGGCTTCGGGGCGCGGTGGCCTACCAGGACGGGCAGTTCGACGACGCCCGCTTCAATGTGGAGCTGGCCCTCACTGCGCTACAGCAAGGGGCGGTGGTGCTCAACTATGCCGAAGTGACGGGGCTTTGCAAGCAAAACGGCCAGGTGTCGGGGGTGGTGGTGCAAGATAAGCTGGGCGGCAGGGCGCTGGAGGTGGCCGCGCGGGTGGTGGTCAACACCACCGGCCCCTTCTCCGACGCGATTCGGCGCCTGGACGACCCCCACGTGCCCCCGCTGCTCAAGGCCAGCTCGGGCATCCACATTGTGCTCGACAAAAAATACAGCCCCCCCGACACGGGCCTGCTGATACCCAAAACCGAGGATGGGCGGGTGGTGTTCGTGCTGCCCTGGCTGGGTGGAACCCTGGTGGGCACCACCGACGACCCCGCGCCCATAGTGGAACACCCCAGGGTCACCGAAGAGGAGATTGGCTACGTGCTCCGGCAGGTCAGGCCCTACCTGGGGGAGATACCCCGCGAGGCGGTCAGGGCCAGCTGGTCGGGTCTGCGCCCGCTGGTCTCGCGCCCCGAGGCCGACACCGCCCGTCTGGCCCGCGACCACCTGATTCAGGAAAGCCCCTCGGGCCTGCTGACCCTGACCGGGGGCAAGTGGACCACCTACCGCAAGATGGCGCTGGACCTGGTGAACTATGCCGTCCGACGCTTCGGGCTGCCCGCCGGCCCCTCCCGCACCGAGCAGATTCCGCTGCTGGGGGGACAGGGCTTTGAGCCGGAGGGGGCTAAAAAACTCGAGCAGCAGGGCTTTCCCCCGGATGTGTCGGCCCACCTTCACCGGGCTTACGGGGCCCGTGCTGGGCTGGTGGCCCAGATTGCAGCCGAAGGCTACCCGGCCCGGCTGGCGGTGGAGTGGCCGTTCCTCGAGGCCGAGGTGGTCTATGCGGCGCGCTGCGAGATGGCCCAAACCCCCCTCGACGTGCTGGCCCGCCGCACCCGGTTGGCCTTCCTGGACACCCTGGCCGCCTTGGCTTCGGTTCCCAGGGTCGCTGAACTAATGGGCCGGGAGCTGGGCTGGGATGCAGAGCGGGTGAGGCACGAGCAGGAAAAAGCCCGGGCGCAAATCCTCGAGGCCATCTAAAGGCTTTTGACCCTCGCCCTCCGGTTGGCGCCCGCCCGCCCCATCACCGCAGAGAGGCCAGGGGGCGCTGGGCCAGATCCGGTGGGTCTATACCGCCTGCCCCCTGCGCTTTATCCCTTGCTTCGACTCACCGCCTGGAAAAGCTGTTACCAGTACAAACCCATGCCCAGCTCGTGCAGGGCCTGATGACGGGCTTTGTAGTTGGGCATGATCTGCTCGACCAGGGCCCAGAAGCGAGGGCTGTGGTTGAGGACCTTGAGGTGGGCCATCTCGTGCACCACCACGTAGTCCAGCACCGGCAGGGGCAGCATGACCAGCCGCCAGTTGAAACGCAGTTCGCCCTTGGCGTTGCAGCTCCCCCAGCGCTTTTTTTGGTTGCGGATCAGCACCTTGGGCATGGGCCAGCCCAGTTGATCGGCATAATGCTGCACCCGGCGCACGATCACTTCCTCGGCCCGGGCCCTGTACCAGCGCTCGAGGATCTCCCGCACCTCTTTGGTGCTTTGCATGGAGGAGGCATTGGCCTGCACATGCAACACCTTGCCTTTGAGGGCGACCGCCGCTTTGGGCCGGGTTCTTGAAAAGTCGAAATCAAAGAGCTCGGGCTGAGCCGAAGGGCCAAGTTGGGTGCGGCCCCGTTTCGGGCGCGCGCCAGGGTCCGACTGAATCTGAAGGCTCACCCGGCGGCCCAGATACAAGAACTCCTCCCCGCTCACAAAGCGCTTGCGCGGCCCCGAGCGGCGTTTGAAATCGGCGTATTTCTCGGCAATCCAGCGGGCTTTGGTGTTGACCAGGGCCACGACCTGTTCCAGGGGCATCCGTTTGGGTGCGGCCACCCGCACCCCCTGGACATCAATGGTGATGCCCACCGTCCGGCGGCGGGTGCTGCGGCGGATGGTATAGCGGATGGCTTGGTTCTGGTAGTACAGGGTCGCTTTTTCTGAGCCTGACATCCGGCCCTAATCCTATCCAGAACGGGCAAATCAAATGGTGAGATGAGGTCTTGCAAAGTTAATCAAAAGGCTATTTATTTGCCCAGGATTATTGTTTGTACATAATGTAACCCTTAATGTTTCGGCTCAGGGAGCCAGCCGTTCGATGCGCCACCCCCCATCCGGCTGGAGGCGGTAGACCAGCCGATCATGCAGGCGGCTGGGGCGGCCCTGCCAGAACTCGAAGGTATCCGGCCTGAGGCGATACCCCCCCCAGTGGGCCGGGCGGGGCACGGTCTCGGGGTAGCGAGCCTTGAGTTCGGCAATGCGTTGCTCCAGTACCTCCCGGCTGGCAATCACCTCACTCTGGGGGCTGGCCGCCGACCCCACCTGGCTCTCGTAAGGGCGGCTGGCAAAGTATTCATCGGATATGGCCGGCTCCACTTTTTCAACCCGCCCCTCGATGCGCACCTGGCGCTCCAGAGGAGGCCACCAGAAGTTGAGGCAGGCCCAGGGGTTGGCGGCCAGCTCGCGCCCCTTGCGGCTTTGGTAGTTGCTGAAAAAGACCAGTCCCTGCTCGTCCAGCCCCCGCAGCAACACCACCCGGCTGCTGGGCCGTCCATTCTCGCCCACCGTGGAGAGGGTCATGCCGTGAGGCTCGTAGAGGTGGGTCTCGAGGGCCTCCCTAAGCCAGCGCTCGAACTGCCGGAAGGGGTTGGGGTCGGCGTCCTGTTCGCTAAGGGTGCCATAGGTGTAGTCGCTGCGAAGGTCGCGGAGCATGGTTTTATTATGTGCCGTTTTGGGTGATTGGAATTTGGTGGCCGGTACAGGGCAGCCAGGTCGGGCGAAACGGGTACACCCCTCGAGCCTAGCGCTGGGTTGGCGGTAACGCCCTTGTAATCTCCTGAGCTTAGCCTGGGGCCGTGGAAGGGGCGCACCGGGCCTTGTTGTGTAAGGCTGGGGCGTGCGTGTTGGAGAGGAGATGGCATGGCACATGTAATCTGCGAACCCTGTGTGGGGGCCAAACACCGCGACTGTGTCGCGGTATGTCCGGTGGACTGCATTCACCCCAAACTGGAGGAAGACCAGGGCGAGGTGATGCTCTTCATCCACCCGGATGAGTGCATAGACTGCGGCGCGTGCGTACCGGCCTGTCCGGTAGGGGCCATTTTCATCGAGCAGGACGTGCCGCCCCAGTGGCAAGGCTATATCGAAAAAAACCGCGACTACTTCGCCCTGGATCGGGCCAGCTTCCAGGCCAGGTGGGGGCTTCAGGGCGAGCGCAGTCCCTGAGCGATAAGCCCGCCGGGGTCTGGTGGTTGGGCTGGCCGGTTACAGGTGCAAGGCCCCAGGGCGGCTATGGATGCGCGACGGGGGCCTTTCAGGCTCTTCCAAAGCCGTGTGAGCCCCAGGATGGACAGCGCCCGATTCCTCGTTGTGCATCGGCCCATCATGACCGCAAGGCCTCAATCGGCCCGCCCGGTGGCTTTGTGAGCAAGCGCTTATTCCCCTCGAGGATGCACGATATAGCCCCCCGAGCGCTCGTCGCGCTCCAGGCGCACCAGCCCCCGGCGTTCGGCTTCTTCCAGGAGCGCGCTGAATGAGCGGAAGCCATAGGAGGCTTCGTTGAAGCCCGGCTTGCGGCGCTTGAGGGTTTGCTTGACCAGCGAACTCAGGATGCGTTCCTCCCCGCCGCGCTCGGCTTGCAGGGCCAGGAGGGTCTCGAGCACCAGCTCGAGGGCCTCCTGCTGCTTGTCTTCGGGCTTCTGGCCGGGGGGCTGGGGCTGCTGTGCTTTTTTACCGGCTTTGGCGGCCCGCTTCTGGGCGACCTCTTCTTGCACCAGGTCGTCGTAGAAGATGAACTCGTCGCAGGCGGCGGTCAGCAAGTCCGAGGTGGACTTTTTCACGCCCACCCCAATCACCAGCCGGTTGTTTTCCCGCAGCTTGGAGACCAGCGGCGAGAAGTCGGAGTCGCCGCTAATCACCACGAAGGTGTCCACGTGGGACTTGGTGTAGCAGAGGTCGAGGGCGTCCACCACCAGCCTTATGTCGGCAGAGTTCTTGCCCGAGAGGCGGGTATGGGGAATCTCGATGAGCTCAAAACCGGCTTCGTGCATGGCGGCCTTGAACTCCTTGTAACGCTCCCAGTCGCAGTAGGCCTTGCGGACCACAATGTTGCCCTTGAGCAGGAGCCGCTCGAGGATTTTCTGGATGTTGAACTGGGGGTACTGCGCCGCCTGCACCCCCAGGGCGATGTTTTCGAAGTCGCAGAACAGCGCCATGTTTTTGATTTCGGATCGGCCTGCCATAGATTTGCCTGTACCGGGCTCAGTATAGAGCCTGAGGAGAGGCCAGGGCCAAAGTGGTAACGCCCTGGTAATCCTTATCTGTTGCCGGTCGCTGCGCTCCGCAAGACCTGCGATGCGGGCCGGTTTGACTTCCACACCACGGCTGTGTTGGCCGCAGGCCCATAGCTTCCCCTTCCAGGGTGTTCAAGGCGAGGGACGTGTTGCCCTTCCCCGGCGGCTATACTGAAGGTGCCGGATACCGCAACTCGAGTGGTTTGCTCGGGGGTCAGAACAGACGGGGGCTTGGATAGCCCGACGGCTTTAGCCCACTCGGATATTCGGGAAAGGAGGTGGCCATGTTCTTCTGGAGATTCAGCGACGGAACCACCGTGTACAGCCATGCACGGGTCGAGGGGGGGAGTCCCTTTGCTGAGCACCTGCGGCGGGAACTGGTCAGCCTGGTCTATGGCTGCGGCCCTCTGGTCTGGTTGGTTCCCGGCGTGCATGCGGTTGAGCTCGACCCCTGCTCCGATGAGCTGCTGGCCCTCTGGCTCGAGCAGGAGGCCAGGGGATATGGCCTGACCCTTACCGAAACCGATTTCGCCCCTGCCCATCCTGCCGAGGTTGGGCCTTCGGGAGGTCGTCGTGGTCGGGTGGCCTCCTAGCCGCGGCCCTTTGAGCCGGGCCTGGCGGGAGGGCTTTGCCGGTGGTCATCGGCCCCCTTCTCCACAGCATGGCTACAGATGCCTTTGTTTTAGGCCAGGGGACAAACACCCCTGGGCGAGCTTGCTCAACCGGGCTATCCTGAAGATGCAAGGAGGCGAGTCGGCAACGGCTTTCCTTCTTCCCACCTCAGCGGCCTCTTCCCCAGGGAAAGGTCGCTGAGGTGTTTGCTGGAAACAAGAGGAGGTGGGTGTGTACCGACGCATTCTGTTGCCCATAGATGGCTCACCCCCCAGCGAGCATGCGGCGGCCGTGGGGCTGGCCCTGGCCAGGCGGCTAGGGGCCTCGGTCGTGCTGGCGCATGTGATTGAGCCGCAGCGCTACCGTGAGCTGCGCGATGTGCAGGAAGCCCTCGAGCGGGCCCGCACGGTGGGTCGGGCTTTGCTTGAACAGTGGGAGCGCAAGGCCAGCCGGGCCCAGGTGGCCTGCACCACCCAGCTCACCAGCACCGAACCGGAGAGCAGGCCCGGCGTGGCTGAAGCCCTGGTAGACGTCGGGGTGGCCCACGGCTGCGATCTGGTGGTGATGGGCACGCATGGCCGCACCGGCTTGCCCAGGGTCTTGCTGGGCAGCGTGGCCGAGCGGATGGCCCGCCTGGCGCCGGTGCCGCTTTTGTTGGTCCGCGGGGACGATACCAAACCCACCCTCTTCAGGCGCATCCTGGTGGCCATTGACGGCAGTTCGTACAGCGAGCTGGCCCTGCAACACGCGGACGCGCTGGCCGGGGCCCTGAAGGCCCGGCTCTCGCTGGTGTATGTGGTGCCCGACCTGACCCAGCTCTATGTGAGCGCGGGCCGGGCCTGGATGTTTACCGACCCGGCGCAGCTCCAGGCCCAACTGGCCCAGGAACAGGCCCGCCTGCGTGAGCAGGGCGAGTTTATCCTGCAAGAAGCTGCGCGGAACTGCAAGCATTGCCAACCGGTTCACACGGTGCTGCGCGAGGCCGGACGGCACCTGATTGGCGAGCGCATCCGCGAGGTGGCCGAGGAAGAGAAGGCCGAGCTGATCGTGATGGGCACCCATGGGCGCACCGGGCTGCGCAAGTTCTTGCTGGGCAGTGTAGCCGAGGATGTGGCCCAGCAGGCCCGCCAGCCGATTCTGCTGGTACGCAACCCGGCGGCCCTGACCCACCCCGACGAGACCCACCTGCCCCCGCCCGGGGAGCGCTAGGTTTCCCCGCGGCAGACCCGCCATGAACCAACAAGGAGGAGCCATGTATCGCCGCATTTTGATTCCCACCGATGGCAGTGCCCCCAGCGAGGCTGCGGTTAAGGCGGGCCTCGAGCTTGCCCAAAGCCTGGGAGCCGAGGTCACCCTGCTGTACGTGGTGGAGCCGGTGGTGGCCCGCATCCTGATTGGGCCCGAGACGGTGCCCTACTACCCCGAGCTTTCCCGCGACCTCGAGGTCGCAGGTAAGCAGGCCCTGGAACGGGCCAGGGGGTTTGCAGAGTACCTGGGGGTTCCGGCTCAAACCGAACTCAAGCAGGGCAGCGCCGCCCAGGTGATTGTGGAGGAGGCCGCCGGATACGACCTGGTGGTGATGGGCACCCACGGGCGCAGCGGGCTGGATCGGCTCCTGCTGGGCTCGGTGACCCAGAAGGTCTTGCAGCGCAGCCCCAAGCCGGTGCTGGTGGTGCGGATGAGCGAGCCATCCCACGCCTGAAGGGGTACGAGATGAAAGCCAAGGAGATCATGGCCAGACCCCCCGTCAGCGTCTCGCCCAGGACCCCGCTGGTGGAGGTGGCCCAGAAAATGCTCGAGCACCGCATCGGCTCGGTGCTGGTGGTGGACAGGGAAGACCGACTGGTGGGCATCATCACCCAGGGCGATTTTTGCCGCCACCCCGGGCGGATGGTGCCTTTTTCCCTGTTCGAGAGCGCCAATGTGCTGAGCAACTGGCTCTACCCCGACCAGGTGGAGCGGGTTTACCAGGCCGCCCGCAACCTGCGGGCCCAGGACATCATGCAAGCCCCGGTGGTTACGGTCTCGCCCGAGGCTTCGCTGGGGCGGGTGCTGGCCCTGATCCTCAAGCACGACATCAACCGCATCCCGGTGGTGCGCCGGGGCAAGGTGGTGGGCATCATCTCCCGCTACGACCTGCTCAGGGTGATGCAGCAGGAACATGCGTCGTGAGCTGAAACCACTGCGCGGGTCGGATCACCGCAACCCTTTCCACCGCAGGGGCCACCCTGCCCCTCATCCCAGGGCCATCATCACCACAAAACCCAGCCTCAGCGCCAGGGTGGCCAGGTCGGCGTTGCCGCTTTGCAACATCTCCGGTACCACTTCCTCCACCACAAAAATCATGGCGCCTGCCGCAAAGCTCAGGGCATACGGGAGCAGGGGCTGGGCTACCAGGACAAAAGCCGCACCCAACACCCCCGCCGGAATTTCCACGGTGGCCGAGAGCTGACCCATCCAGAAACTCTTGAAAGGAGAGAACCCCTCCCGCCGCAGCGGCATGGCCACCGCCAGCCCTTCGGGGATGTTGTGCAGGGTGATGGCCAGTACCAACAAAATGCTGCGGTGTCAACGGGTTTTGGGGCCTTCAGCGGTCTCGGGGGGGGCCTTGAGGTGCAGGTGCGGCAAAAGTTTGTCGGCGCTTCATACGAAAGCCCCGCCCAGCAAAGAACCTGCGGCCACCCGGAGCCACTGGCCCTGGGTTATTTCCAGGGCGGGGGCCAGCAGCGTCCAGTAACTCGCCGCCAGCAACACCCCACCGGCCAGACCCAACAGGGCATCCAGCAGACGAGGGCCGACCTCCCTGGTGACAAAGACCGTGGCCGCCCTCAGCGCCGTGATGCCCCAGGTAAAGCCGGTAGCCAGCAGGGCTTGTTGAAGGGGCAATAGGGTTTCCAGCCAGGGCAACATGCCACGCCGCTAGCGCCGGGGGCCTACCAGATACACCGCCCCCCAGGCCTTGTAGCGGCTCTCGAGCACATCCTGCTGCACCACCCCGCTTTGCAGCCGGACGGTTCGGTACACCCGCACCAGCGCCCCCTCGGCGGCAAAGTCAATCTGCCGGCGGTATCCGGCGGGCAGGGTGGCGTCGTAGATGTAGCGGGTGGGCAGGGGAGGGGTGCGCCAGAGTATCACCGGCCCCCGCCAGCTGACCTCGCGGTCTTTTGTGCCGAAGAAGCGAAAGATCAGGTTCTGGCCCTGGATGGAGGTCTGGATGAGCAGGTGGGCCGGGGTATCGTTTTTGAAGCGCAGATCCTTGGGCGGGGCGGTGGTGGCGTCGAGGCCGGTGGGTTTGTAGTAGCCCACCTGGTAGCTGTGGGGGTGGCGTTCCACAATGGGCAGGCCGCTAAAATAAGCCGCCCTAAAGAGCGTGGTACAGACCTGGCAGACCCCACCCCCCACATCCCATACGGTTCGGTCGCCCCGAATTACCCAGGCTTTCTGGTAGCCGGTGGCGGGCGTGACCGGCCCCAGGGCCCGGTTGAAGGAAAACACCGTGCCCGGGGGTATTTGCACGCCGTCAAACCGGGCGGAAGCCAGCCGAATGTTGTGAATCCGGCTGGGCAGCGAACCCGCAAAGTTGGTACGCCCCTCGCCCACCAGCTCCACAATGCCGCGCTGCCACAGATTCTGCACGCTGGGCTGGGGCTGCTCTACCGTCACGGGCAGCACAAAAGAGGGCTTGCCCGCCTCGAGCGCTGCCCGGTAGGCTTGCCGAACGGCCTCGACGTCCAGGCGGTACCCCAGCTTCTGGACGGCAATCCAGCCCCTCTTGGGGTCGAAGATAAAACGTGCCGGGCGTGCGGGGCGGCTCAGTTGGCGAATCAAGGGCTCGAGCGCGGCCTCGCCTGGGATGGGGTAACGCCGGGTTCCGATGTACTCCACCACCCGGCCCTTTTCCAGCACCTGTTCCCGCACCACCCAGACCGCCTCGGGCCCGGCCCAGGCCAGCGAGAGCAAGCTGAGTAGAGCGACCAGCGCACGCATGATTCCCTCCTCAGGTCAACCCCACGCCCTCAAGCTAGCTTCCCCGAATTACCAGGGCATTACCCCGGTTCGGGCGGTAATCACCCGGTAATGCCCGCCCGCTAGGGTAAGCCCTGAAGGGGGTGGTTATGGCCGGGGTTGTACTCGAGTACCGGACCAGGCGCTCTGGCAAGGTGGAGGTGGTCTCGAGCCCATCGGAGCCGAGACCATAGAAGGGTGGGTATTCCGTTGTCTCAGGCCCTGAGCTTGGTGGAAAAGGACGCCCAAACCCAGACCGAGGCCCTGCAGGAGCAAGTGCGAACCCAGGTTCAGCAAGGCGGGGTGTTCGCACGGGTCAAGCTGATGCAGGGCTGGCCCGTTGAGGCCATTTTCAAACAAGCCCTGCTGCACGGCCTACTGGTGATGGGCTCCCATGGGCGCACCGGGCTGGACAAGCTGATGATGGGCTCGTTGGCAGAAGGGGTGATGCGCCGCAGTCAGACGCCGGTGGTGGTGCCTTGCCCCGAAGCCTGAAGCACGCACCTTTGCTGGTTTGAAAAGCAGGAGTCAGTGCCGCAGCAGGCGCACAACCTCCACAATGGCTTTGGTATCGCCCTGGCCCTTGGCCAGGTCGGCCCGGCACTCCTCCAGATAGGTCTCGAAAATCAGGTCGCCGGTGGCTTCTAGCGCGCTTTTGATGCCCGAGAGCAGGGTCAGAATCTCGCGGCAGTCACGGTCTTCTTCGACCATCTTTTGCAAGCCCCGTACCTGCCCCTCGAGCCGCTTGAGGCGGTTCAGCACGCGGGTGCGGGCCTCGAGGTTGTGTTTTCCACCTGCGGCAGTGCTCATAGTATCCCTACCGGGTATCCTACCCCAAGGCTCTTCATCTTCCAACCTCGTGCGGAGCGCTCGTACCTGAGGCGTAGGGCGACCTGCCAATAG
>NZ_JANWVH010000086.1 GCF_025056915.1 Meiothermus sp.
GGTGAGGCACGCTTGTCTGCGTTGCGTCTGGGCCGAGACGCATGTGTTCGAGTTTCCAGGCGGCCACTGTTCTGTTCGGGACAAAGCTTTAGTTCGAATGGTTCCTAATAAAGAGCACTCAAACTTTTTGAATCCGGTGTGGGGCGGCTCAGTTGGGGTTGCGGGCGCTCGAGGGCAGTTCAAAACCGAGGGCCTGGTAGATCTGATCAAGGCTGCGCGAGATCTCGTGGGTGGTTTTCTCAACCTGATCAATGTACTGTGGCACCAAAGGATCGTCGTGGATGACGTCATCACAAAAGATCTTCCAAAACTTGCGCACACTTGCCAGCCCCTCGCCCAGTCTGGGTTCCCGACTGACCCAGGACTTGAAAGCAGGGTGAGACTCGACCCTGCACAAGCGAAAACTTTCCGTCTCGATTTGGAGCAGCAAGCTTTGAATGCGCAGTTGAATGGACATGCCTTATGGTACGAGAAGCGGCACCCAAGAGAGCGTAAACACGGGCGTTATATAAAAAGTAGAGCCTCAGTGGACGTTCTACCGACCTGCGTGCTGCGCTCCGTCAGCTACGGAGCAAACATGAGTAGCTCGAATGGAAATGGTTGAAGCCTATGAACTTCACCCCGGCAACGATATCCCAAACCCTCTGCCAGCAACCTTTACCTCGTGTTGAGTCAGGTTCTAAACTCATTCTGAACCAAGCCTAAAACGTCTCATTGTTTGAATCTTCTCCAGATATAGCCTATCCTGCAAGTGAATCAAAAACCCACACAAATAACCGATTGCAACAGGTTTTATATCCATCCTTCGATTACCATCGGTGATTCCTGCCCTTGACAAACTGCCAGACCCTCGTCCATATACTTAGCCGTATGCCGGATTCAACCTTGATTGTGGTGGAATCGCCTGCCAAGGCCAAAAGCATTCAGAAAATGCTGGGAGCCGGGTATGAGGTGCGGGCCAGCAAGGGCCATGTGGCCGACCTTCCCGAGCGCGACCTGGGTGTAAACGTTGAGGCAGACTTCGCCCCTCAGTACGAAGTGAAGAAAGACAAGCAGCCGGTGGTGGAAGAGCTTAAGAGGGCCGCCCGCGGCAAGCGGGTGCTGATCGCCACCGACCCCGACCGCGAAGGCGAAGCCATCGGCTGGCACGTGGCCAGGCTGCTGGGGCTCGACCCGCAAAACCCCCTGCGGGTTGAGTTTCACGAAATCACCCCCAAGGTGGTGCGGGCAGCGGTGCAGCAGCCCCGACCCATTGACCAGAGCCTGGTTGATGCCCAGCAGGCCCGGCGGGTTTTGGATCGGCTGGTCGGCTACAAGCTCTCGCCGGTGTTGAGCATGGAATTCCGGCGAAGGGCGCTCTCGGCGGGCCGGGTGCAGTCGGTGGCGCTGCGGCTGCTGGTGGAGCGTGAGCAGGCTATAGAAGCCTTTGTGCCCCAGGAATACTGGACCCTGGAAGGGCAGTTCCGCTCAGAAAATCAGCAGTTCAAGGCGATGCTCTACAGCGTGAAAGGGGAGCGTGTTCAGGCCGGCGAAAAATTCCTGATTACCCACGAGGCCCAGGCTCAGGCCATCGCAAGGCAGGCCCAGGCCATCCAGGACTACCGCATCAGCAGCGTCGAGCGGCGCGAGCGGCGACGCAACGCGGCGGCACCCTTTACCACCTCCACCCTCCAGCAAGCCGCCAGCAGCCGCCTGGGCTGGACCGCCAGCCGCACCATGCGGGTGGCCCAGAGGCTTTACGAAGGGGTGGATCTGCCCGAAGGCACCGTGGGCCTGATTACCTATATGCGCACCGACTCGACAAGGGTTTCTCAGGAGGCGCTGACCGAGGTGCGGGAATTCATCCCCCAGCAGTTTGGGCCCAGCTACCTGCCCGAAAAACCCAACTTCTACACCGGTAAAAAGGCGGCCAACGCCCAGGATGCCCACGAGGCCATCCGTCCGACCTCGGCCAAGCGCACCCCGGACTCCATCCGTAAGCACCTCGAGGACGACGAATTCAAGCTCTACCAGCTCATCTGGCAGCGCTTTGTGGCCTCCCAGATGACCCCCGCGGTCTTCGACCAGACCACCGTGACGGTGAGCGGGGGTGACCTGGTCTTTCGGGCGGTGGGTTCGGTGCTCAAATTTGATGGCTATCTGCGGGTTTACGGCCGGGAGGAAGACGATACCGAGAACCAGCTCCCGCCACTGCGTGACAACGCTTCCGCCAGTCTGCTGAGTATTGAGCCGGAGCAACACTTCACCGAGCCTCCACCCCGCTACACCGATGCCAGCCTGGTCAAGGTGCTGGAAGAGATGGGCATCGGGCGGCCCTCGACCTACGCCCCCACCATTGACACCCTGGAGCGCCGGGGCTACCTCGAGCGCTTTGGCAAATCCCTCAAACCCACCGCGCTGGGGCGCGAGGTGACAGGTTACCTGGTGCAGGCTTTCCCCGATGTGGTGGCCTACGACTTCACCGCCCAGCTTGAAAGCCGCCTCGACGACATAGAAGCAGGCAAAGCCGCCTGGCCCAAGGTGGTGCGGGAGTTCTACGAGCCTTTCCTGAAGGATTACAACAAAGTGCCCCAGAAGCTATGCCCTAGATGCGGGCAACCGCTGGAGCTGCGGGTCTCGAGGTTCGGCCAGTTCTTGGGCTGCACCGCTTACCCCGGGTGCAAATACACCGAAAGGCTGGAAATCAAGAAAGAGCCCGAGCCGATCGGCGAGGCCTGCCCATCCTGCCAAGAGGGGCAGCTGGTACGGCGTCACGGGCGGTATGGAACTTTTATTAGCTGCAACCGCTACCCGGAGTGCAAATACACCCGCGACGAAGCCCCATCTACTGGAATTACCTGTCCCAAGTGTCACTCGGGCGAGGTGGTGCAGAAAACCAGCAAGCGGGGTAAACCCTACTACCGCTGCAACAACCAGAGCTGCGACTTTCTGGTTTTTGACCCGCTGGTGCCCGAGAAATGCCCCCTTTGCGGCTGGAACGAGATGGCCAAGGGCCGCTCGGGCAAGCGGGCCTGCTCGAACCCCTCTTGCGAGCGCTACGGCGGCCCCGACCTGCAAGCGCTTGGCGAGCGCCGGGCTAAGGGCAAAACCAAACGCAAGGGCAGCGCAACCTCCAGCCAGCCGTCGGCTACCTGGGCCGACCTCGAGCCCCTCCTGACCAGGCTCCCGCTTTCGCCGGAGCAGGCCGAGGTGGCCCGACGCACCCAGGGCCAGCAGAAGAATGTGGCTGCGGTCGCCCGTGAACTCAAGCTGCCGGAAGAAACCGCCCTGAAGCTCTTCCGCCAGGCTATGTTCAAGCTGCGCATGGAGTACGGTAAAAGCAAAGCCGCCCGCGAGGGGCAGGGGGCCAAGGCCAGGGCCAGAGGCAAAACCCAACCGGCGAAGCCCAGCGCGACCTGGGCCGACCTCGAGCGCCTGATTGGCCAGGTCGGCCTGACCGCCGAGCAGGCCGAAATCGCCCGTCGCAGCAAGGGCCAGCAAAAAGCCGTGGCCCAGATTGCAAAAGACCTGGGCAGGCCGGAAGCAGAGGTGCTCAAGCTCTTCCGCCAGGCCATGTTCAAGCTCCGCATGGAGTATGGCAAAGCCCGCAAAGAGGCAGTCGGCGTCTGAGGCCCGCACATGAAACTCCACCTGGTGCGGCTGGCCAAAAAGCAGGGAGAGGCCCATTTCCCTGGCCTCGAGGGGTTTCGCGCCTACCTGCTCACCCAGCCCGAGCAGGTCGAGGAGGCCCGCTTGTATGTGTTGCTCGAGGGGGAGGTGGTCGTTGACCTGCCCGACCAGAGCTATCTGCATTTGCGCAAAGGCGAGGCAGCCTACCTCGAGCAGCCCCACCGGGTCTCCCCCATTGACCCCAGTGTGATGGCGGTGTGGAGACTGCCTCAGTCCTGAAAAGGCATTGCTTCGGCCTCAAAGCTTCTGGCCCGCAGCCGATCCCAGGGCAGTTCGTCCAGCGGAAAATACCGGTCGGCCTGCTGGGCCAACCGGTATGACGAGAGCACCTGGAAAGTGGTGTTTTCGGCTTGCTTGCCCATATCCTGAATAACCTTGAATACCTCGGCAAAATCGCCATCGCCCGAGACCAGCACCGCCACATCGTAGGCATCGGCATAAGCCAGCTTGAGCATATCAATGGCAATCTGGATGTCCACGCCCTTTTCCACAAAACCCTCGCCCCGGCGCTCGAGGCGACCGAGTCGCACCATCACATAAGGCACCCGCTTCAGGTAGTTCAAAAAACTCTGGTGGGCTTTGGCGGCAGGGTCTTCGCTGGGCAAGGGTGCGTTGTAGTAGTAGGCTCGCAACAGCGGACGCCCCGCCGCAAGCGCCGAGACGAATCCCACAAAATCAAGCCGATAGTCGGTTCCCAGCGTCGAAACCAGACCTTTATACAGGTTGCTGCCATCAATAAACACCGCCACCCGATCCATAGATTTAATATGATAGGAAGCCCCTGGCAGCAACACCGTATCGCCCAGCCATTTCTGGTTAGAGACTTTCCCCACGCTACAGAGGGTTTGCTCCGGTAGCTCTAGGACGGAACCACGGGCTGGGTTCCCAGCTCAAACAGCCTGCTGGCCCGAACATCCCTGCAGCGAAATGGTACCAGGCCATTCACAGGGCTTTATTGATACCACCTTCAGGCCTATCAGCAATCTTCAAAAGGCAGAGGCAGGTTGGGGGTCTCCAAAACCCTGCTCCCTATGGCGCCCTGCACAGACCTGGCCACCTGGATAGCGGCCACTGTTCTGTCCAGGACAAAGCTTTCTTACAGTCGAATGGCTCTAAATATGTGATAAATATGTGAAGAGCGCTCTAATCCTGCAGATTGCAAAGTGCTCCAGCGAAGAAGCTACTACTCGAGAGCTGAGCTAGACCTCCAACCTCTGGGATGGGCTTCATCAGAGGCCGGTTGAGCCCTATGGGGTGCCCAAACCATCCTGCCTGAACGCCTGCAAAATGGCCAACACTTCGTCTATATCGGCCTGGGTGTGTTCGGCAGAGACCTGGAAGCGGATGGAGTCCTCGCCCCTGGGCACGACCGGGTACAGGATGGCCGTGGCGAGAACCCCATGCTCTCGCAAATAGCGCACCAGGCGGTGGGTCAAAGCGCTGTCGCGCAACAAAAGCGGCACCACCGGGTGCGCCCCTGGAAAAGACTCGTAGCCCAGGGAAACAAGCCCCTGTCGAAAACGCTGGGTCATGGCCTGCAAATGGTGCAGCCGGGCCTGGCCTTCCGGGCTTTGCAACAGTTGCAGCGCGGCTCCAGCCGCAGCAGCCTCGCCAGGGGTGATGGGGTTGGAGTAGACATACATCGGCGAGGTTTCACGCAAATAGGCAATCAGGTCGCCGGGGCCGACCACATACCCCCCGTTGACCCCAAAAGCCTTGCCCAGCGTTCCGATTAAGATGTCGGCTTGGCTCGCGGTGTACTCCTCGGTGCCCCGGCCTGTAGGGCCAAAAGCACCCACCCCGTGCGAGTCGTCCACCACCAGCAGGGCATTTTCGGCAAAGTGAGCATCGTACTGGTGTATAAGCGCCGATATCTCTGCCAGCGGTGCGTGCGAACCGCGCATACTGAAAACCCCATCGGTCAGGACCAGAACCCGCCGAGCCCCCAGGGCAACCGCTTTTTGCAGGGCTTTTTCCAGCTCCCCCAGCTCCAGGTGCTTGTAGACCATTTTCTCCAGAGGTCGGGCCAGACGCACCGCGTTGATGATGCAGTTGTGGTTGAGCTCATCGCTGATGAGCACGGTTTGGGCAGTGGTCAGAGGCACCACCACGCTCAGCACCGTGGCGTAGGCCGAGGAAAAAATCATGGCGGCCTCGCGTGCGTGAAAGTCGGCCAGCCGACGCTCGAGCTCCACATGAGTCCCATAGGTGCCGCTGATGAAGCGAACCGCCCCCGGCCCCACCCCAAAGCGCTCGATGGCTTCTTCCTCAGCCTTTTTGAGGGCCGGGTGGCTTGCGAGGCCCAGGTAGCCATTGGAGTTCATGCGAAGGAAAGGCTTGGCCCCATGCCCCTCCAGCAGATAGCGCGGCCCCCGAGCCCCTTCTGGTGGCAAAACCCCCACCACCACCGCTTCAGGGCCCTTGCGGCGCCCCTCTTGCTCGAAGGCTTCGAGGTTCTGGCGCAAAACACTGGTCAAACGGTTGAGCGGCATTTTAGGCCCCCCTTTGTATCGTGCGCAAAGAAAGTTTTTCGAGCATGTCCTGGGTCATGGCAGCCAGGTCAAACTGGGGCCGCCAGCCCCACTCCTCCCTGGCTGCGCTGTCGTCCAGGCGATGGGGCCAGGACTCCGCTATGGCCTGGCGAACCGGGTCCACCGCGTAGAACATCTTGAAGTCGGGGCGGTGCTTTTGAATCTCGGCGGCCAGTTCGGCGGGGGTGCAGCTAAAGGCCGCGATGTTGAAGGCGTTGTGGTGGCGAAGCTTTGCGGGGTCGGCTTGCATGAGCTCGAGGGTTGCCCGGATGGCATCCGGCATGTACATCAGGGGCAGCCGGGTATCGGGCCCCAGGAAACTGGTGTACTGGCCCTGCCGGAGGGCATGATGAAAAATTTCCACCGCGTAGTCGGTGGTGCCGCCGCCTGGGGGGGCGGTGTAGGAAACCAGACCGGGGTAGCGCAGACCCCGCACGTCCAGGCCAAAACGCTGGACATAGTAGTCGCACAACAGCTCACCGGCCACCTTGGTCACGCCGTAGAGGGTGTTGGGGCGCTGGATGGTGTCCTGGGGCGTGGGGTCGCGGGGGGTCGTGGGGCCAAAGGCCGCAATCGAGCTGGGCACGAAAACCTGCGCCCCCACCTGCCGGGCCGCCTCCAGCACGGTGTGAAGCCCCTCCATGTTGACCCGCCAGGCCAGCAGGGGCTCGGCTTCAGCCCTGGCCGAAAGAACCGCGGCCAGGTGGTAGATGACCTTGATGCGGTAGCGCTCGAGCAACCCCCGCAAAGCCACCCCATCGGTACAGTCCAGTTGTTCGAACGGCCCCGCTAGCGATGGGTGATCAGGTGTCCCCTTTCGCAGGTCGGTGGCCAGCACCTGACCTACTCCGTAGAGCGAGCGCAGGGCCGGAACCAGTTCTGCGCCCACCTGCCCCAAGGCACCTGTAACCAAAATCGGTGTCATACAGTTCCATCCTATTCCTGCAATAAACTTCTGTCCCTCTGCAAAAGCCAACCCCCGGCACTCCCCGTCAGGGCTGCCCAGACCGGCCATCCACCCTACTGCCCTGGGCCGTGCACCACCCCACCCTCGCCGTGAACATGGCCGTGGGCTATTTCCTCTGCATCCGCGGGCCGAACGGCATGGATGGTCAGGTGGTACTCGAGGGTTTTGCCGGCCCACCGGTGGTTGGCATCCAGCGTCACCGCATCGCCTTCCAGCGCCACGACCCGGTACAGCAGGGTCTGGCCATCTGCGTTTTCAGCAGTGTACACCTGGCCCAGCCGGGGTTCGTCGGGCAGTTGTGCACGTTGAACCACGACCCTTTTGGCCGGGTCGTAGGGGCCATAGGCCTGTTCGGGCGGCAACTCCAGTTGGTAGGTTCCAGGCTCCTTGCCCACCAGGGCCGCCTCCAATCCCAAGGGCAGACCCGGGGCAAAACCGCTCAGGATGGTCAGAGGGTGGCCTTCCGGGCTGCGCTCCACCGTTTCGCCCTGGATGCGCAAAACGTACTCAAACCGAATCACCGAGTGCAAGCCTTTCTGCACACCCGCCTCCTGACCAGGCCCACGTTATCATCGGGGCCAGTGGGGAAAATGTAAAGCCCATCGCTCGAAGAGGAAGGCCCCGAGGTATCGTAAGGGCCATGACGCAGTTCCAGAGGCGCATCCCGGTCAGCGTGATTGGCGGTTTTTTGGGGGCGGGCAAAACCACCCTGGTCAATCATCTGGTCGGCAGTGGCCACCACAAGTTTGGCATCATCGTCAACGAGTTTGGCGAGACCGGCATTGACGGTTCGCTCATTGAAAATGTGGACACCGACGGCATCGCCGAGCTTTCCAATGGCTGTTTGTGCTGCGTGGGCCGCGAAGACCTGGTCTCGGCCTTGTTCAAGATCATTTCCAGGAAGGAAAAACCCGACTACATCCTGATTGAGCTGTCGGGTCTGGCCGACCCGGTGCCGGTGGCCCAGACCGTGATGGACCCCTTCGCCCGCACCAAATTCGAGCTAGACAGCATCATTGGGGTGGCCGATGCCCGCAACCTCGAGCAAACCCTGCGCGACGGCCCCGAGGGCGCGGTGCAGCTGGCCTATGCCAGCACGGTGGTGCTCAACAAGACCGACCTGGCCACCCCCGAACAGGTAACGGAGGCCGAAAAGCTCATTCGGAAAATCAACCCCCTGGCCCAGCTTCACCCCACAGCCCGGGCCAGGGTGAACCCCCAGGCCGTGCTGCACCAGCGGGCCTTCGACCCGGACTGGAAACCGCCCCACCACGCCCACCTGCACACGCCCAACCTGCAAACCTTTACCCTCACCGCGGAGCGGCTGCTCGAGCGCCACAAGGTCAACGAGTTTATTGACCAGTACCTCATCTCCCGCCCCGATGCGGTTTTCCGCGCCAAGGGGTTCCTCAGCGTGAAGGGCTTCGACCACCAGGTACTTTTCCAGTCGGTGCGGGAAATCTTCAGCCTCGAGCAAACCAAAGAGCCCGCCGGCGCAGGGTCGCGCCTGGTGGTGATTGGCCGGGGTCTGAACCAATCCGAATACGTGGAAGCCTTCCAGGCCCTACAGGTGCGATGATTCTCGAGGGAAGCAGGTTGCCAGCGACCCTTTCTCCAAAGCTTCAGGGCAAGCCTCAAGGCGACCTGGGCCATGCAGCCTCATCCAGCCTCTGTAACCTCGTTCCTGTGCGGGGGGCGGGCCAGGAGTATGCTTTAGGGGTATGAGCGCCGCCTTCGAGGTGGAAAAGCTGGGCCTGGTGCCCTACCAGGAGGCCTGGGCCTACCAGAAAGAAGTCCATGCCGAGGTGGTGGCCGGGCGGCGAAAACCCACCCTGCTGCTTTTAGAGCACCCCCGCACCATCACCCTGGGCCGGGCGGCCAAGCCCGAGAACCTGCTTTTGAGCGAGGCCCAGTACCGGGCCCAGGGCATCGAACTATTCCGCATCGAACGGGGGGGCGATGTGACCTACCACGGCCCAGGGCAGCTCGTAGGCTACCCCATCTTCCCCGTTGGACGGCAAGTGCGGGGATTCTTGCGGCAGCTCGAGCAGGTCATCATGCAGGTCGCGGCCACCTACGGCATCGAAACCTACGCCACCCCAGGCTATGCTGGGGTCTGGATTCGCAAGCCCGCGCCGGTAGCGGGCTGGCCCGACCAGGAAGAAAAGCTCTGTGCCTTTGGGGTGGCCGTCAAGCAAGACGTGACCCTGCATGGCCTGGCCCTGAATGTGAACACCCATCTGGACGACTTCAACCTGATTGTGCCCTGCGGCCTGAGGGACAAGGGGGTCACCTCGCTCCAGAAAATCCTGGGCCGAGAAGTTAGCATGAGCGAGGTGATGGAGCGGGTCGTTCAGGCTTTTGAGCAACATTTCCCGGCTTTTGACCGGCAAAATGCCGCAAAGGAACTGGCATGAGCAAACTTAAAACCATCCAGCTCGAGGACTTTCAGCACGGCGGCCTGATTGAACTCAAGGTCATCCCCAATGGGGTGGCCCAACAGCGCCCGGAACCCGTGGACCGCCACAAGCCGGCCTGGCTCCGGGCCACCGTCCCCACCGGCCCCAACTACCAGCGGCTGAAGGAGCTGACCAAGCGCCTGCGCCTCAGCACCGTCTGCCAGGAGGCCATGTGCCCCAACATCGGGGAGTGCTGGGGCCACGGCACCATGACCATCATGGTACTGGGCAGCGTGTGTACCCGGGCCTGCAAGTTCTGCGCGGTGGACACCGGCAACCCCCGGGGCTGGGTGGACCCCCTGGAGCCTTTGCACGTGGCCCAGGCGGTAGCCGAGATGGGCCTGAGGTACGTGGTGCTGACCTCGGTAGACCGCGACGACCTGCCCGACGGCGGAGCCTCGCACTTTGCCGAGGTGGTGCGGCAGATCAAGCGGCTCGATGCCTCGGTCAAGGTCGAGACCCTCACCCCGGACTTTCAGGGCAATCTGCGCGACGTGGAAACTGTGCTGGCGGGCGGCCAGGACGTGTTTGCCAACAACCTCGAGACCGTCCGCCGCCTGACCCCCAAGGTGCGCGACCCCCGCGCAGGCTACGACCAGACCCTGCGAGTGCTGGAGCACGCCAAAAAGGTGCGCCCCGAGGTGCTGACCAAGTCCAGCCTGATGCTGGGTCTGGGCGAAACCGACGACGAGATTCGCCAGGCCATGCGCGACCTGCGGGCCGTGGGCGTGGATATCGTGACCTTTGGGCAGTACCTGCGTCCCACCCAACACCACCTGCCGGTCGAGCGCTACGTCACCCCCGAGGAGTTCAGCCGCTACCGCGACTGGGGCTACGAGGAGGGTTTCATGGAGGTCTTTAGCGGCCCCCTGGTGCGCAGCTCGTACCGGGCCGAAAAGGTGTTCTTTGAAGCCACCGGCGCCGAGTAACTTTCCATGACACCCTCCCCCAAGACCCGCCGCGCGGGCCGAATGCTGGCCTGGGGGGATGCCATTTGCATCGTGCTTTTTGCCATGATCGGCCTGCAAAGCCACGGCGAGCCCGTGAGCCTCGCTGGCATTGTCCGCAACGCCCTGCCCATTCTGCTGGTCTGGTGGCTTGTTGCGCCGTTTCTGCGCACCTACACCCGGCCTAGCTGGCGCAACCTGCTCTACACCTGGGCTGTTGCGGTGAGCACCGGGGTCTGGCTCCGCTTCATGGTGCTGCAAAAACCCTTCGATGCAGGCTATCTGGTCTTTTGGGTGGTCGCGCTGGGGGCCACCCTGATTTTGTTGCTGGCCTGGCGAGGGTTGGCACTTCTGCTGCTGCGCCGCCCACCGGCAAACGCCTGAGCTGCGCCTGGAGCATCCCCGCCCAGGCTTCCCTGTATAGTGTCCATCATGCGCCTGCTTTCGATAAACCTGGGTCGGCCCCGGACTCTGCAAATGGGCACCGGGGCCACCTCCACCGGTATTTTCAAGAATCCTGTCGAGGCTGCCCAAGTTTCGACGCTGGGACTCTCGGGCGACCACGTAGAAGACCAGGCGCACCACGGCGGCCCCGACCAGGCCGTGTATGTGTACAGTGCAGAGGATTACGACTGGTGGATGGAACAGCTCGGCGAGGCACTTGCACCCGGCACTTTTGGCGAGAACCTGACCTTCTCGAGCTTTGGTGAAGGGCCGCTGCGTATTGGCGACCGTTTTCGGTTGGGCCCGGTTTTGCTGGAGGTAACCGCCCCCCGCATTCCCTGCGCCACGCTGGCCGCCCGCATGGGCGACCCAGGTTTCGTCAAGAAGTTCCGGCAGGCGGAGCGCCCAGGGTTTTACGCCCGGGTGCTCGAGGAGGGCCAGGTTCAGCGCCATCAATCCATCCAGAAAATGGCCGCCTCAGCCCACAACGCCACCCTATTGGAAGCTTTCAACCTCTGGTACGACAAAACCCCGGAAGCTGAGCGGCTTCGCTGTGT
>NZ_JANWVH010000087.1 GCF_025056915.1 Meiothermus sp.
GCAGGCCCTTAGGGATGCTGTGGGGCCCCTTTCGAAAAGCTTGTGGGCTCTTCAAAAACCAGTATCAAACACCTCTACAGTTTCCAGGAGCTATGCTCTCCCTGCCAGCCAGGGAGGCGGGGAGGGGTATTGGACAAGGCCCTGAACCGACCGGCGGCGTTACTGCAACCCCGCCCAACCTCCCCTGTCGGGTCGGCAAGGCACAATCAAGCGCCGGCTTCGAGCCGCTCGACCCCTTGTTATGAATGCATCTGTGAGTAATCAAACCCGGAGCAAGCCCCGAAACCCCCTGGCGGCATAGTACGACTCGGCCCCGTTGTGGTACACGAACACGTGGTCGTAGCGGCGGTCGCCAAAGAGGGCCCCGCCGAGCTTTCGGATGGGTTCGGGGGTCTTGAGCCAGCTCGAGGTTTTGGTATCAAAACTACCCAGTTGCTGCAAAGCCCGGTACTGCGCTTCGGTCAGAAGCTCTATGCCCATGGCAGCGGCCAGGCCCATCGCCGAGCCCAGCGGTTTGTTGGCCTTGCGGGCCTCGAGGGCGGCCTGGTCGTAGCAGAGGCTCCGGCGGCCCTTGGGGCTTTCAGGCGAGCAATCGCAAAAGATAAACTCACCCGTCTTTGCGTCGTGGTCAATCACGTCGGGTTCGCCACCGGTCTGCTCCATTTCAAACAACGCTTTAAGCTTGCCGGGATGGGATTTCAGCCGCCGCTCCACCTCGACCCAGGATAGGTTCGGGTGGCGCATCATGTTTGCTTCAAATCGGGTTTTCAAGGTTTGAAGCAGCGCCTCTGCCTTTGGCGGGGTCATGGGGCCTCCCAGTCGGTATGTTACCCTACACCCGCTTTGCTTGAACATTGGGCCGACGGCTGGCGCAAAGAGCAGGGTTTTTCGCGCTCTTCACAGACGTGGCCGCCCACGAAAACGAGAAGGGGCAAAGATAGGTGCCTCACCTCGGTGGGGCACGCTTGTCTGCGTTGCGTCTGGGCAAAGACGCATGTTTCCGAGTTTCCAGGCGGCCACCATTTTGTTCTGAACCAGGCTTTCTCGAACTCGAGTGGCTCACAAATATGCGAAGAGCGCACTAAACCCCGCTCCCTGCCTCAGCGCTTGAGTAGCATGCAAAGAAAAGTTGGTCCTGTGCCGGGTTCAAACCGGCTGGGCTCCCCCGGCCTGGTGGCGATCTTTTTGAATGGCCCCTGCCACCCGAAAAACTTCGGTCGTGCCCGCTTGCCATCGAACGGTGAGAAGTTACTCAGGTGCACCCCGTGCAGGAGTGCGGTTCGGGCCCCAGAAAAAAGCCGGTTCAGGAAGCCTACTTCCGCAAAAGCCGTACCATCTCGACCAGCTGCGCCGGAGCGGGGGGCTCGAGGTCGGTCTGGCACCGGGCCAGGTAGGTCTCGAGGATTTCCTCCCCCACCGAGTCGAGTGCGCTGCGCACCCCACTCAAAAGCGTCAGGATGTCCTTGCACTCGCGGTCTTCCTCCACCATTTTTTGCAGGCCCCGCACCTGGCCTTCCAGGCGGCGCAACCGATGGACAATTCTGGTCTTGTCGCCTGGGCCGAAGGGGGTGGCTGGGGTTTGCTGGGAGGCAGTGGGCATATCGGGCCTCCTTGGTTTTATCGGGTGATGGGGTAGCGCCGGGCCATCCAGGCCTGAATGCCCCCGTGCACCAGATTGAGGTTTCGATAGCCCTTGTTGATCAGGTACTGCACCGCGACCGCGCTACGGTTTTGCGTGTTGCAATGAATGTACACCGCACGGTCTTTGGGCACTCGGCTCCACCAACCCTCAATCTCCTGCACCGGCCAGTTGACTGCCCCCTTGATGTGACCCTGGGCAAACTCCTCTCGGGTGCGCACATCAATCACAAACACCTTGGGATTGGACAAGGCCGCCTTCAGATCGTCCACCGTGACGATTCTGGGCTGGGCCATGCCCACAGAAAACAGGGCCAGCAAAAGGGTCAGTAACCTCATGCCACCACTCCGGCGCTGGCCTTGATGGCCGCCTCCACAAAGACCCGATCCGGCTGCCCGCCCAGAATGCGCTGCTGGGTGTTCCCGCTCACGATGGTATCGGGCACGCCGGAGATGTTGTAGCGGCGCGAGAGGGTGGGGAACTCGTTGGCCTCCACCCCTTCGGCGATCACGTTGGGGTTGTGAAAAGCCATTTTGAAGGTAGCCAGAACGGCCTGCGGGCAGTACGGGCAGGTCGGGGTCACGAAGGCCTGCATCCGTACCGGTGCGGTCACCTTTTGCAAATCGGCCTGCGACTGCTCCCCCAGTTTGCTTTGGCCGGTGCCGAGCATCAGCAAGGCCTCTATCAGGGTGCTAAACTCGTACCCGGCGGGCAGGCCCAAAAAGCGGATGTTGCTGCGGTTGGAGCCTTTTTCACGCAGCAGGATGGTGGGCGCATGGCTCAGGCCCAGGGCCTGGGCTTCGGGGTCGGAATGCAAAGAGCGCTGCTCTAAGCTCAGGTTGGGGTTCAAAGCGACCACTTCTTTCAGCAAGCCCAAAGTCTCGTCCTGAAGGCCCACTTCCTGGCCGGGCAGCTCGATGCCCGAGGTGGTGAACACCACCAGCTCCACCGGGTTCTGAATGGGAGCCAGCATCTCGCGCACCTGGCCTTGAATCTTTTCGTTTAGAAACATGCTTTTCTCCTTGGGTGGGGCCACATACCCCCACCGGTATACAGCAGTATACCCCCTGGGGATATATTACGCAAGTGAACTCGAGCCCCGGCAAAAGGCAATAGACTGGAGGCATGTGGGGATGGTTGAAAAACCTGCTGGGGCTGGGGCCCAGAGTGCCCCGAATTACGGCCAAGGAAGCCCAGGAAAAGCTCAAGGCCGGGGCGGTGATGATTGATGTGCGCACCCCCCTGGAGCGCAAGCTGGCCAAAATACCGGGCTCGCAGGGGTTGCCGCTGGCCGAGCTGGCCCGGCGGTGGGAGAGCCTGCCCAAAGACAAGCCCATCATCTGCCAGTGCGAGAGCGGCAACCGCAGCCAGCAAGCCGCCGAGTTTCTGGCCGAAAAGGGCTTTGAGGTCTACAACCTGGCCGGGGGTATCTCCGGCTGGCAGGCCGCCGGTTTGCCGGTGAAGAAGGGCGATATACAGCGCTAAAGGCCCAGCCTTGCGGCCAGCGCCCGCACCGCCTCGAGGGTGGTGGGCGGCCCATGGCCCACAAAGATGGTCTCGGGCCCCAGGCGGGCAATCTTGCCCACCGTACGCCGAGCCTCTGCGGTGTCGTGGTTGACCATCGCGGGCGGCAGCCAGGGGCCCCGGGGGCCTACCCGCAAGGCGTCCGCCGCAAGCAGGGTTCCCTCCCGCAGCAGCCCGATCTGCCCCGGGGTGTGGCCGGGCAGGTGCACCACCCGCCAGCCCAGCACCTCGGCGCCTTCTTCCACGGGAATCAGGGCTTCCTTTGGAACGGGCCGGGGGCTATTGGCGATGTAGTCGCCCAGCCAGGGAATGGGCGGAAACGGGGGGCGGCGCTTTTCCCCGCAGATGTAAGGGATGTCGAGCGGGTGGGCGTAGATGGGCAGCCGCAGCCGCTCCCAGAGCAGCCGGGCCCCGCCTACATGGTCGAGGTGGTGGTGGGTCAGCACCAGGGCCGCCGGTCGTTTATCCCCCAGGTAGCGCAGCAGCTTCTGGTTTTCGTTCGGCATCCCGCTATCTACCAGCAAGGGCGCTTCCGAGGCGCCCATCAGGTAAATGTTGGCGGTCATCGGAAAGACCTGCATCAGGTTCGTGCAGCACGGGGCAGCACATCCACGCCCATGCTCAGGAGGGCTTCATGGATGGCCTCGGCGTCAATGCCAGCCTCGCGGTGCATGCGGGGAATGGAGCCGTGGTCGAAAAAGCGGTCGGGTAGGCCCAGTACACGGATGTCGGGCTTCAGGCCCAGCTCGTTCAAAGCCTCCAGCACCGCGCTGCCAAAGCCGCCCATCTTCTGGTGGTCTTCGGTGGTCACCAGCTTGTAGCCCCCCAGGGCCAGCCGCTCCAGCATTTCCCGGTCCAACGGCTTGAGGAAGCGGGCGTTGACCACCCCCACCCCGGGGTTGTCGCCGGCGGCCTCGAGGGCGTACTTGAGGGTCTTGCCGAAGGCCAGGATGTAGGCCTGGCTCCCCTCCTTCAGCACCTCCCAGCGGCCCCATTCAATCTCGGGCCAGGCCCCTTCGGGGGCTTTTTCCACGCTATCGCGGGCGTAGCGGATGGCGATGGGCCCTCCGAGTTCCAGGGCCTTTTTGAGCATGGCGCGAAGCTCCAGCGCATCCTTGGGGGCGGCAATCTGCAGGTTGGGAATGGTGCGCAGGTAGGCAATGTCGAAAACCCCGTTGTGGGTAGCCCCGTCGCCCCCCACAATCCCGGCCCGATCCACCGCAAACACCACCGGCAGGTTCTCGATGGCGATGTCGTGGATAACCTGGTCAAAGGCCCGCTGCAAGAAGGTGGAGTAGATGGCCAGCACCGGCTTCAGGCCGCGCAGGGCCATGCCGGCGGCGGTGGTGGCCGCCACATCCTCGCAGATGCCGGTGTCGAGGTAGCGCTCGGGGTGGGTCTGGGAGTAGCGCACCAACCCCGAACCCTCGCGCATGGCCGGGGTAATCACAAAAAGTTTGGGTTCCTGGTAGGCCAGCTCGGTCACCGCATCGCCGAAGGCTGCCGACCAGGAGTAGCCCTTGCTCACCTTCTCGGGGTTCTGGGGGTTGAAGCCGGGCGGCCCGTGCCAGTAGATGGGGTCTTCCTCGGCCACCCCGTAGCCCTTGCCCTTCTGGGTCACAATGTGCAGCAGGGTGGGGCCGTCGAGTTCCTTGATCTGCTCCAGGATGTGAATCAGGCCTGGCAGGTCGTGGCCGTCCACCGGCCCCACGTAGCGGATGCCCCAGGCGTAGAAGGGGTTCTCCTGGTGCAGCATCAGCTTGGCCGCTTCCTTGGCCCGGTCTACCAAGTTGAAAAGCCGGGGCGAGATGCCCTCCAGCACCTGCTTGCCCCATTTCTGGGTGTCCTGTACCCACTTCTTGGTCTGGTACTCCTTGAAGTAGCGGTTCAGCGCCCCCACGTTTTCCGAGATGGACATCTCGTTGTCGTTCAGGATCATGAGGAGCTTGGGTTTGCGCTCTCCGATCACGTTGAGGGCGGCCAGGGCCATCCCGCCGGTCAGGGCGCCATCGCCGATAATGCCCACCACGTGGTAGTCCTGGCCCAGCGTATCGCGGGCGATGGCCATCCCCAGCGCGTTGGCCAGCGAGGTGGAGGCGTGGCCCACTGTGATGGCGTCGTGCTCGCTTTCGGAGACCTTGGTAAAGCCCGAGATGCCCCCTTCCTGGCGGATGGTGTGGATTACATCCTTGCGCCCGGTGAGGATTTTGTGGGCGTAGGCCTGGTGGCCCACATCGAAAAGCAGGCGGTCTTTGGGCGAGTCGAAGACCCGGTGCAAGGCCACAATCAGCTCCACCGCCCCCAGCGAGGAGGCCAGGTGGCCCCCGTTCTGGGCGCACACCCGGATAATCTCGCTGCGCAGCTCTTCGGCTAGTTGCAGCAGCTCTTCTTGCGAGAGGGTTTTGAGGTCCTGGGGCTGGTTTACCTTTTGCAGAATCACATACGCCTCCCAAAACGGCCGGGCGATCACGCAGTTACGACCCACCTCTTGTCCCCAACTTTAGGGGATTGTGCGCTTGTCGCAGTACCCCAGAGAACAAAGGGGCCCACCATTGTAGGGCCGCTCACGATTCATCTGAAGTTGCGGTCAATGAGGGAAAGCCCCCCCTGGTCGCTGAAGTTGACCGAACTGAAAATCTCGCCTACGCCAGGGAAAAACCACACCTCAAAGTTTTCCCGCAGGCTGGGGTTGCGGGGGTCGCGGTACTCGAGGCCGATGCGAAACACCTCAAAGCTGCCCGCTGGCACCGTGACGTTGGACTTGCCCAGCACCGTGTAGGTGTACTCCAGCACCCGGTCGCTAACCCGTGTGGCCTGGTTGTTGGGGCGCAGTTCGATGACTTCGCGGGTCTGTCCACCCCAGCGGGCCCCCACCGCCAGGCTGGCCTGCGGGGGGTATTCCTGGATGGCCGGGGTGTAGCGGGCAACCTGGAGCCGGTCGAAGTCTTCGATGCCCAAAAGCCGCACCCCACTGGCATCAATCTGGCGGTAGTAGGAGCGCTCGAGGCCCCGCCCGCTCAGGCGAAAGCGGATCGCGGGCTGGCCCTCAAAGGTGGTGGGGCCAATCACCGAGAGCCGCACCGGGGGGTCGCCAATGGAAGCCCGGGGCGGGAGGTATATCCAGTCCAGCCCTGGCTGGGAGGGGTAAAAACCCACCGGCCCCTGAATCAGCGCGGTGTTGGTCTGGGGTTCGCCGGTGCGCGGCGCACAGGCCGCCAGCAAGAGCAAAACCACAACAAGGATTCGCCACATCGCCCCAATTTACCCTTGATGGGGGGCGGCTGGATGTAAAACCTCGCGCAATTCGATTAAGAACTGGGGAAACTCGATCAGGGCCGGGGGCTCCTGCGCCCCGGAAACCAGCATCAGTTCGGCGCCTAAGCGCTCGAGGTAGGCCACCCCTCGCAGGAAACCCTGCTCGAGTTGGTGCAGGCGTTGCTGCAGGCGGTCTCGGGTGGGAGCCTCGAGGCCCGGTTTGGCCAGGTAGCGCTCGAGTTCGGCCATTTGCAGCAGCAGTTGGCGCAAATCCCGCCCATACTGCCGCACCTGCTTGAGCGCTTTACTGAGCTGGGGGAGCCTCTGGCCCTGCCGATGGATTTCGGCCAGAGCCAGCTCCAGTCGGTGCGCCTGCTCGCTTTGCGCCTGCGGCAGGCTGCGGCCCGCGCCCAAAGCCCAGACCAGCAGCCCCACCACCAGCAGGAGCAGCATCAACTCAAGCAGAGCCAGGCTCGCCACCTTGCTTTTAGAATACGACCCTTCCCCACTTTTGTTCAGGGGTGCGCCCCCCTTGGTCGGAGCGATAAGCTCAGGCAAGACCTAACCTAAGCGACCTCGAGCGTTTCCGGGTCAATCCGGGGCTGCACCCCAGCCACCCTCAACCGCCGATAGGGTCTGCATTTTAGGCCCAGGCGCCACCGGGCCCAACCCGGCGTGGGTGGGGCTCAACTGGGCTTGGGTGTGGGGCATGGGGGCCGGTCACCTAAGCACCACTCGAGCCCGCACGGTTAGCCTGGCCCGGACACGCGCCCAGTAAAGCCGCTTGGGGGGCCGCCAGTCGCCAACACCGCACCCAGCCCACCGAGGCCCATCACCCAGGCCAGCGTTGCGCAGGTTCAACAGGGGCATCAAGGTTGTCCGGCGTTCCGTCCCAATCAAGAAATGCAGCCTCTGTCATCTGGTTTCTTGCGGGCCACTGACAAAAGCGCAGTAGCTTTGAGTGAGCAAGAGGGCTGGTATGTCCAAAGAAATGCGCCTGCGCGACGCGGCCATTGCCGCCTACCGGGCCGAGGCCTTGCAAGCCGGCGAAGCCTGGTACAAGACCGTCGCCTACGAAGAACTGCGGCGGGTGCTGGGTGAAGAGTGGCTGGGCCTGAGTCGCTTCCGCCTGGTCGAGATCTGCGGAGCCCGCGAGGTCACGGTGGAAGTGGACGGAGAGCTTTTTTCAGTAGCCGAGGTGGGCAAAGCCAACGGTGAGCCTGCTGCCGTGGTGGTGCGCCACCTGCCCACAGGCCGGGCGGTGGGCAGCCTGGCCCAGCTGGGCGAGGTATTTCTGGACCATTCCTGAACGCAGCTCGCACCAAGGCTGGGGCAGGCTCTGCCTGTGAAGCCGCAGCAAAGAACACCCTTAGCGAAGCTTGAGGGCCCGCCCCTCCCAGGCTGGCTCGGGCGCCACCCCCAGCAGGGCCGCTGCGGTTGGGGCGAGCTCGAGCAGGCTCATCGGCTCGGCCAGCGGCTGACCGCGGGACACTCCCGGCCCCCAGGCCAAAAACGGTACGGTCATGTCCTCCGGGTGCTCGGTGCCGTGCATCCGTAGGTGGCCGCCGTGGTCGCTCATCAGCAACAGTACGGTGTCGTTGGGCAAGGCTTCCACGACCCGGCCCAGCAGCCCATCGAGGTGTTCAACCTGGCGCAGGTAGGCAGGGCTCATCCAGCCCGCCTGATGCCCTACCTCGTCCACGCTACCCAGGTAGAGAAAGGTAAAGTCGAGCTCGCTCGAGCGAAGGTAGGGCAGGGCCGCTTCAACCACCCTTTGGTCGGAGACCTCAGGGTTGTGTTCGTAGGCGATAAGCTGGGAAACAGCCAGGCTCAGGGGTCTGGCCACGTCGCGCAAGGGCTCCCAGGAATAAAACATGCCGCTGCGCCTGCCCGCTTGCTTCAGCACCTCGAATAACCCCGGCACTGGACGGGCCATTGGCACGTAGGTGTTGGACAGCACCCCGTGTCGCTCCGGCGGCAGGCTGTGAAACAGGCTCATGTGGCAGGGCAGGGTGATGCTGGGCCAGACTGAGCGCGCCGACGCGGTATAGACCCCCTCGCGCATGAGGGCCTGAAAGTGGGGGGTGTGGGCGACCTCGAGGGCATCGGGACGCAGGCCGTCTATGGTGACATAAAGGACTCGAGACACCCCAAAACCCCTACACCAGAATCCAGGCGTCCTCCGGCACGTGGAGCCGCACCAGGTCTCCCCGCTGCAAGAGCACCTGGTTGGGCACCAGAACCGTCCACAAATCGGGGCCTACCCGCACCAGCACCTGCTGCTCGGCCCCCAGGTAGGTCACCAGCTCTACCGTACCGCTAAAGGAGCCGTGGGGGTTTAGCTCCACCCGCTCCGGGCGCACACCCACCTGGCCCGCAGGCGCTGCCGGCAGGGCAACCTCATGCCCGCTGATGCGGTAGCCGCCGGGGGTTTTCTCGGGGGTGAACAGGTTCATGGAGCCCACAAAAGTGGCCACAAAAGGGCTTTTGGGCCGGGTGTAGAGCTCGCGGGGGGTGCCCACCTGCTCGATGCGGCCCTGATTCATCACCACCACCCGGTCGGACATGCTCATGGCCTCCTCCTGGTCGTGGGTGACCAGCAGGGTGGTAATGCCAAGCTCGAGCTGCAACCTGCGCAGCTCGGTGCGCAGCCCGGCCCGAATCTTGGCATCGAGGGCCGAGAGCGGCTCGTCCAGGAGCAGCACCCGGGGCTCGGGGGCCAGCGCCCGGGCCAGGGCCACCCGCTGCCGCTGCCCACCGGAAAGGTTCTGTACCGGACGGTGCTCGAAGCCCAGCAAGCCCACCAGCTCGAGCATCTCCCCCACCCGCCGCTTGATCCGCTCGGCGGGCCAGCGGGCCACCCGCAGGCCAAAGCCGATGTTGCCGGCCACGCTCAGGTTGGGAAAAAGCGCATAGCTCTGAAACACCATGCCCACCCGGCGTTCTTCCGCAGGCAGCGCGGTCACGTCCTGCTCGCCAAAGTAGACCCTGCCTTTGTCTGGTTGCTCGAAGCCGGCAATCATGCGCAGAGTGGTGGTCTTGCCGCAGCCCGAGGGGCCCAGCAGCGAGACCAGCTCGCCGGGGGCTACCTCCAGGCCCACCCCCTCCACGGCGGTCTTGCCCTGGAAGTGCTTGTGAAGGTTCTCGAGTCGGATTCCAACTTTCTGCATCAGATCACCGATACCTTGGCGTCCTTCCGCAGCGACAGCGCCCAAAAGCCCAGCCCCCAGGCGGCCAGAAACGAGAGCACCGTGATGGCGGCGCTGCCGTTGCCGTCGGTACGGGCCAGCTGCACCTGGTAGACCGGCAGGGTTTCCCACAAGGTGCCAATCAGAAGCTGTGTGAGGGCAAACTCCCCAAAGGCCGCACTGAAAGCCAGCACCCCTCCGGACAGCACCCCCGGCAACACCGTGGGCAGGATGACCCAGGCCAGGGTTTTGGCGTCGTCCGCGCCCAGGCTGCGGGCCGCCTCGGCCAGGGTCTTGATGTCGGCGGCTGCGAAGGCGTTGTCCACCGCACGGTAGGCATAGGGCAGCGAGATGACCGTAACGGCAGCGATGAGCAGGAGGGGGGTCTGGGCGAGTTGCAGGGGCGGGCCGGAGTACAGCGAGATCAGGCCCACCGCCAGGATAACCCCCGGAAACACAAAGGGCCACAGGGTGAGAAACTCGAGCACCCCCGCCACCTTGGGGTAGTACATCCGCACCACAAACAGCGTGGGTACCAGAAAGAAAATGGAGAGGGCCACCACCGAGAACGAGAGCAGCGCCGTGCGCCCCAGCGAGAGCCAGAAGCGCTGGTTCTCCAGGAGGTTGGCCCAGTGCTTGAGGGTGTAGCCCTCCGGCAATAGCGTTGTCCAGCTGGTCGCCACGCTGTAGGCAAACGAGGCCAGGATGGGCAGAAACAGATACAACCCCAAGGCCACCAGCAAAAAGCGGCGAAATAGCTGGCTCATACCTGCTCCATTCGCGCAGCCCAGCGGCGGCTCAGGCGGTACAGCACCAGCGATACGGCCAGCACCAGGGCCATCATCAAAGCCAGGGTGGAGGCCAGCACCGGGTTGTAGCCGATATCGCCCCCCACCTGAAAGCCAATCTGCAAGGGTAAAAGGTTGCGCTGCCCCTGGGTAAGGGCATACACCGTCGCGTAGGCCCCAAAGGCATTGGCGAAGAGCAGGATGTAGGAGCCCAGGATGGAGGGCAGCAAAACCGGAATCCCCACCCGCCACCAGAAACCCCACTGGTTGCTCCCCAGGCTACGGGCGGCCTCGAGCCACTCCCGCTGAATGGCCCCAAACGCCGGGAGCATGAGCACCGTCATGAGGGGCCACTGGAAGTACAGATAAACCCAGTACAATCCTTCCTTGCCGTAGATATCCACCGTGGGCAGGCCCAGCCCTTTCAAAATCAGGTTCAAGAAGCCATTGCCACCCAGCAGCACGATAAAGGCAAAGGCCAAGGGTGGCCCGGCAAAGTTGGCCGCTACCGCCGACAGGCCCGTGGTAAAGCGCTTAACCAGGGGGTTGGCCGAAGACCACAGGGCCCAGGCCGTCAAGGTGCCCAGCACCGCGCCCTGCAGGGCGCTGTAAAAGGCCAGCTCGATTGAGTTGCGCAAAGCCCGCTGAAAGAGGGGCCGGGTGGCCTCGGCCCAGGAGGCCAGGCTGAGCTGCCCCTCGCTCCAGAAGACCCGCGCCAGCAACAACCCCGGCAGCACCTCAAACAGGAGCAAAAAGAGCACAAACAGCAGGGCAATCCCCACACTGGCCCAGCGCAGACCCAAGCTCATAGCCTTGCCTCCAGACCAAACCCTCCCTGGCCCGAGCCAGGGAGGACGGTTCTAGTTAGGACACAGCTAGCATCCACCGAAATTCCCTAGTTGCCCACCACCTCGAGGGCCCACTTCTCGCCCATGTCCTTGGCCACGGCCTCCATGTTCAGCCAGTTGGTCACGGGCTTGGCCACTTTGTACTGAGCC
>NZ_JANWVH010000088.1 GCF_025056915.1 Meiothermus sp.
GCATGGAAGCCCGATCCCGAGTGGTTCTTATCAACTCGATCATATTTATCCGGTAAGCAAAGCTGCAAAACATGGCCCACCCATCGATAGCGTCATAAACATGGCCATTCTCGACTCTGCAACGAATAAAATGAAGTCTGCTAAATCCCCGCGGGATTTCGTAAGACAATCTATTCTGAGCCTGGGCGGTCGAGTAAGAACGCGACAGGTATTTGAGTCGCACTTCATTGACCGAAAGAGCCTCTTATATTTGCTAAACAGGAAGGTGCATTTTGGCGATTTCTTAGCGCGGAGAGCCCAAATAATTTGGGATGAGATAAACAAAAAGCTTGGATGCTAGTCAAGCTCGAGCTCCACCATCTCCTTCCAGCGCGGCGCTCTGGGGTAGTCCAGCCCAAACAAGTCCAGGATGCGCTGGGTGATGAAGGCCAGCAGGTCGTCTATATGCCGGGGCTTGTGGTAGAAGCCAGGTGCGGCGGGCAGAATGGTGGCCCCCGCCTGGGCGGCCTTGACCATGGCCTCGAGGCTGGGCAGGGGTAGGGGGGCCTCACGCGGCACCAGCACCAGGGGGCGGCGTTCCTTCAGGGTGACGTAGGCCGCCCGGGTCAGCAGGTTGTCGGCCAGACCGTAGGCCACCTTGGTCAGGGTGGTCGCGCTACAGGGCACAATGACCATCCCCAGGGTGCGAAAACTGCCCGAGGCCACCGCCGCGCCCAGGTCGCTGCTGCGGTGCACCACCTGGGCCAGGGCTTCGACTGCCTCCACGCTTTGCTCGGCCTCTTCCACCAGCACCCGCTTGGCCCCCTGGGTCATCACCAGGTGGGTTTCCAGGTCGGGCAGGCGGCGCAGGGTTTGCAGCAGGTCGAGGGCATAGGGCATCCCGGAAGCCCCCGAAAGCCCCACCACCAGACGTTTGGGTACGCTCATGGGCCGAGTGTACAGGCAAGCCCCGTTTTCAAATGCAGCCAGCGCCGCACCTGGGTCGCTGAAGCCCACGCTCGAGCGGCCCAATACACCTGGACGGGTCATTCACTGGCAAAAAGTCGCGTCAGGAACCAAAAAGTTCTTGAGAACGGCTGAGATGGAAACACAACGGCTGCCAGGTCCAAACACGGCGGTTATGCCGAGGGAGCAGCCTGCCGACAAGGAATCCTCTGAGGGCACTGCCCAGGTGCGGGAACACGAGGGTAAACCAAGATTCCTCGGATAGCCCCATTGATGAGGCAGGATACAGGGGTTAGAGGGCAAGAAGCCAGTCGCAGAAGCCCACAACCCACCTCCGACTACCCACCCCCACCTTGTGACAGTTGCCCGGACACCCAACGCTGGTACCACCGCCCACTCAAAGCGCGAGGTCTTCGCAACAGCGACCCAAGACTTTTGCCATCTGCCTCATCTGAGCGTTGAGCATTCGGCCTTCAGCTCGGGGCCTTCGGCTTTTCTCAATCTTCTTCGGGGGGCTGCCAGGGCATACCACCAAAGAACTCCCGCACCAGCCGACCCACCAGCCCCCCCAGGGCCAGGAGCGCAATCAGGTTGGGAATGGCCATCAGGCCGTTCAGGGTATCGGCCACACTGGTCAGGGCCGCCAGACCCCCCAGCGGCCCCACAAAAGCAAAGGCCACAAAGGTCAGGCGGTAGGGCCAGCGGATGCCCTCGCCAAACAGATAGGCTGCCCCTTCCTCGCCGTAGAAGCCCCAGGAGACCATGGTTCCCAGGGCAAAAATGGCCAGCATTAGCCCCAGCACCGCCACCCCCAGGGGATGTTCGGCAAACAGGAAGCGGGCTGCCTCTACCCGGTCGCCCCCCAAAAAGCGCTGCCAGAGCCCGCTGGCAATAAAGGTCAGGGCCATCAGGGTGGTTACGCCCAGGCTCACGAGCATCTCGGTCAGGCCCCAGAAGCCCTGTCGCACCGGGTGGTCTACCTGGGCCTGGGCGTGGGCGATGGCCGCCGAGCCCAGCCCGGCCTCGTTGGCAAAAATGCCCCGTCCGACGCCCGCCTTTAGAATTTCGGCCAGCCCCAACGAGATGGCGGCTCCGGCAGCGCCCCCGGCAGCCGCCTGAAAGCTAAAAGCCGAGGAGACAATCAGGGCCAGCGCACCGGGAATATCCCCCAGGTGGATGAAGAGCAGGGGCAGAATTCCCGCCAGGAACAGAAGCAGTTTGAGCGGAACGATCACCTGGGCAAAACGAGCAACCAGGCGAATGCCCCCGGCCAGCAACACCCCCACCAGCAGGGCCACCAGCAGGCCGGTAATGGCCGGGGGCACGTTAAACTCCTGCGCAAAGGCAGCGCCCACCGCGCCTGCTTGCGAAAGGTTGCCAATCCCAAAAGCAGCAATGGCGGTGAAAAGTGCAAATAGCGCAGCCAACCAGGCCAACCGCCTGCCCAGGCCATAGCGAATATAGACCATGGGCCCGCCCATCACCGAACCATCGGTGTACTGACGGCGGAAATGAACGGCCAGAACCGCCTCGGCAAACTTGGTGGCCATGCCCACCAGATAGGCCACCCACATCCACAGCACCGCCCCAGGCCCGCCCACCAGCACGGCGCCCACCATGCCAATGATGTGCCCGGTTCCAATGGTGGCCGACATAGCCACCATGGCGGCCTGAAAGGGCGTGATCTGACCCCCGAAGCTCAGGAAGCGCTCCCGAATGGCCCCGAAGGTCTCCCGCAGGGCGATACCCAACCGGCTGAACTGGGGGAAGCCGGTGCGAAACGACAGATACAGACCCACCAGGATAAAGACCAGCATCATCCATTCGCCGTAAACGGCCCGGTTGACAAAATCGTTGAGCGCTAGGACATCCATAGTTTGACCTGTTTTAGCCTGCCTCTGGCCAGGCTTCTACCGGCATCCCCCGGCTAAGGCGCAGTTGGCGCAAGTCGCGCTCGAAGAGCCCCAGGCGGCCTTGCATGTTAATGCGAGGCTCGGGGCGCAGGGTGGTCTCCTGGTGTTTGGTTCGCAGCCGCACCCGAAAAGGGCCGCCCAGCAAACCCTGCCACCGGGCATACAAATCTTCGTCGATCACGGCCACCCCCTGCCCACCGCCGTATAAAGAGAGTACCACCAGGGGTTCGGGTCGGATTTCCAGGTGAAGCCGGGCCTCGAGCAGACCCAGCCGCAGGAACTTGCTCAGTACCTGGGCGGTCTCGAGGGGCGAGAGGCGGGGGTTCATCAGGGCCTGGGCCAGCGTTTTACCTTCGGCCTGGGTCAGCACCCCTACCTCCAGGGGGCTTAGTTGGGTCTGCCCCTGGGCCGTGCGAGCCTGGAGCAGGAGCCCCCAGTTGTCGGGCAGGCTGATTTCCTTCCAGGCTTCAAACTGGTGCAGGATGAGCTGGTGGGTCTGCAGGCTGGGCTCGATGCTGCGTTCCTGGGTTTGGGCCTCGGACTCGAAGCGAAACGGCGCCGCGCGCACACCCGCCAGAAGCTCGAGGGCCTCCAAACCCCGCAGCGAACCTGCTTCAGCATGTACCGGATGCCCCCCCGCCAGGTAGAGGCAGCCCGAGAAGTTGGGGTGCTCGATGAACAAAGCCCCTCCCCTGGCCGCCCCCATCAGGGTCTCCAGAAGCCGCAAAAGGGGAAACTCCGCCAGGTTGCCGCTCAGCACGCTCTCGCCTCCCGTAGCTTGGAAACCCGCTCCTGCTCAATAAGGCGCAACGTAGGTTATTCTAACCACAAATAGGCCCCATCACACCGCATAGGCGGGGTTGGTCATCTTCCATATCCCCCAGAGGAACCGGGCGATGCTTCCCTACAGCAGATTCGCCAAGCCGCGCTTTAAACAAGAAAGGCAGCCATTAGGGTCTCACTAGCCGATTAAGACCCAATGAGCTATAAAGAGCCCATGTCCAGCGTTCTGGTTTTGCACGGCTTTACCTCCCATCCCACCCTGACCATGGGGCCCCTCGCCGAAACCCTGCGAAAGGCCGGTTTTCACGTGGCCCAGCCCACCCTCCCCGGCCACGGCACCCGGCCCGAAGACCTGCAGGGGGTGCGCTGGCAGGACTGGCTGCAAACCGCTCGCGCAGCCTACCTGGCCCTGCCCGAACCCAGGGCCGTAGTGGGGCTCTCCATGGGCGGCCTGCTGGCGGGCTGGCTGGCCGCCGAACACAAAACCGCCGCGCTGGTGGCCCTGGCCCCGGCTTTGGGTCTCAGGAACCGCCTGGCCTACCTGGCCCCCTGGCTGCACTATGTCAAACCCTGGGCCTACAGCACCGACCCCGCCGAAGAGGCCAAACGACGCGAAAAAAGCCCCAACTACCCCAATTTCCCCACCCGGGCCCTGGCGCAGTTGATTGCCCTTCAGCAGCGCCTTCCCGAGCTATTGCCGCGGGTCTGGGCACCTGCCCTGGTGCTCGAGGCCGCCCACGACGACACCGTGCCCGAGGCCGCGGTGCGCCGCTACTACGCCCTCATCGGCGGCCCCCACAAGGAGTACCGCACCTACAAAAGCCAGCACGATATGCTGCTGGACCCGCTGGCCCAGCAGATTTCGGACGATATTGCGGCCTGGCTACAGGAAAAACTGGCAGCCCAGAAATAGAGCGCTCTTCACATATTTAGAGCCATTCGACTATAAGAAAGCTTTGTCCTGGACTGAACAGTGGCGGCCTGGAAACTCGAAAACATGCGTCTCGGCCCAGACGCATTGTCGTTTTCGTAGGCGGCCACGTCTGTGAAGGACGCGATAGCGACGTGACACCAAGCGGTGGGTCAGGCACCCTAAGCAATCCGTGTACACCCCGTTGGGCCTTGTCGGGAAGCCAGCTAGGCGCAACGTCCTGAGCGCGGCACGGCACGGATTGCTTTGTCGAGCTATCGGCTTTCCGCTATGGCGATTCACCACTATCGGTGAACCTCGACCTCGAGCTTCAGGTTCCCCCGTTTGGTCTGGCCCAGCACCTTCCTGACCACCAGGCTGCCCAGCCCTTCGGCCAGCAGGGTGTCGCCTTCGGAAAGCTCGTCTTTGGCCGCAGCGGTCTTGCCGCGCAGCTTGACCTTGCCTGCCTTGACCCCCAGCGCAAAGTAGGTGCGCGACACCCCAAAGCCTTTGGCCCCCACCACATCCACCCGCAGGCTGGGCACCACCACGCTGCGGCTGCGCTCACGGGTTTTGGGTAGCTGCTCGGGGGCGGCGGGCTGGGGCTCTAAACCGGCCTCTTGCAGGATTTGCAGCCCCTTGGGCAGCGTAGCCAGCAAAAAGCCTGCTGCGGTCTCTTCCAGGTCGCCCATGAGGCCCGGCTCCAATAGCCCGCGCAACCTGTCCTCGAGGGCCTCGAGGTCGCCCTCAAAGCGCAACCACACCACCCGCGTAGGGTCGGCCACTGCCGGGATGTGCTCTGGGAACAGCACCGCCACCTGACGAGCAGCCAGCGGCAGGCCCCCAAAGCTCTCGAGGCGAATCCCTTCCTGCTTTGCCAGGCGGCGCAGCTCGTCCAGGGCGTCGGCCTCCAGAAAAGGGGTCTGTACCACCCGTCCTCCCCGGGCTTTTTTCAGATATTCCTGCACAATCTTTGTCCTTTCCGCATTTTGTCGCCGGTCACTGGTCTCCAATCCGTCTCACTGCTTTTCATTCGACCAACTCGCCGTGGGGAGCTACGAAAGCCAGAAGTGCCGCTGGACTTTTATTCTCGGCTATGGCCCATAGGCCATTGAGCATCGAGAACCTTCTTTACTCGGTCTTTCAGCTTTTTCAAGCCTTCCACAGCCCTGCATAAACCCCCCCCAAGTCCATCAGCTCCTGATGTCGGCCCACTTCCACAATGTGCCCGTTCTCCATCACCACAATCTGGTCGGCGTGCTGCACGGTGGAAAGGCGATGGGCCACCACAATCACCGTGCGGCCCGGGCGCACCGCTTCCAATGCCGCCACCACCTGCCCCTCGCTCTGTTTGTCCAGGGCGCTGGTAATCTCGTCGAGCAGAAGAATTCTGGCCTCGCGCAGCAGGGCCGCCGCAATGGCCAGGCGCTGCCGCTGGCCCACTGAAAGCCCACCGCCACCGTCATCCAGCAGGGTTTGCAGGCCCACCTCGGGGTACAGGCCCACCGTCCTCAGGGCTTCTTTCATGGCTTCTGAGCTGGCCTCTGGGGCCAGCGCGGCCAGGTTTTCCTGAACGCTGCCGGCAAAGAGCAGCGGCTCCTGAGGCACCCAGGCCATGCGGGCCCGCAGCCAGGCCGCCTCGTAGCTTTGCAGGTCGCGCCCATCCAGCAAGACCTGCCCTTCGCTGGGGCGGTAGAGGCCCAGGAGCAAGCGCAACAGGGTGCTTTTGCCCGCGCCCGAGGGCCCCACGATGGCAGTAAAGGAACCGGGCTCCACCCGCAGGTTCAGGTTTTGCAGGGTGGCCTTGGCGTTCGGGTAGGCGAAGCTCAGTTGGCGAAGCTCGAGCCTTCCTTCCAGCGTCCTGGGCCGTAGCTGGCCCATGGGCGGGGCTTCGGGCAGCTCGAGCAGCTCCACCACGCGGGCGGCAGCTCCTTCGGCCTGGGCGAAGCCGGTTCCAACACGGCTCAGCAGTTGCAAGGGGGCAATCGCCAGCGCCAATAGGGTGAGAAAGGCGGTCAGGTCGCCGGGGGTGAGCTGCCCCCGCTGCACCGCCCCAACCCCCATCAAAAGCAGCAGGCCCAGGAGGGTGGTGGTGGCCAGCTGCCCCAGGGGCAGGTTCAGCGCGGCAATCAGGCTACGGGTGCGCCCCAGCCGGTATTGCTGCTGGTTGCTCTGGCGAAAGCGGGCCCGGGCAAAAGCCTCCAGGTTCAAGGCCCGAATCAGCTCCAGGCGGCCAAAGCCCTCGGCCATGCGGCCAGCCAGTCGCTCTAGGGCAGCCTGGGTGCGCCGGCTAAAGTGGGTGACCCAGGCCCCCACCCAGCCAAGCAGCAAGGCCATGAGGGGCAGCGCGAGCAGCACATACAGGGTGAGCTGGGCATAGTGAAGCAAAAGCTGGGCCAGCAAGGCCAGCAGCAGAATTCCCTGAACCAGCAACCCCCCCAGGCTGTAAAACACAAAACCCTCGAGTTCCTTCAAATCGGCCACCAGCCGCCCGGTAAGCCCGCCCGAGGAGGGCGGCAGGGCCGTCAGGTCGGTCTTGAGCAGGTGCTCGAAGACCCGCTCGCGCCAGACCGCCGGAATCTTGACCGAAAGGTAGCCCATAAAGGCTTCCAGCACATACCCGCTCACCACCAGCAACAAAAGCAGCGCGGCCCCCGCCCAGAGCACCTGGCCCAGACGCTCAAACTGCCCCGCCAGCACCTGATCAAATAGCGGCTTGACCACCCGGCCCGGCAGCCAGGCCTGGGCTATGGCGGGCAAGACCGAAAGCCCCGCCGAGAGCAGAAGGTGCGGCAGGAAGGGACCGAGCAGGCGGAAGAGGTTCATACGGGAACGAGGGTCGGCAGGGGGGCGGGTTTCAGTGGCAGACCGGGGCTTTTTGGCTGGTTGGAGCAGAGACCCCGAGGCCCCAAAAGGCCCGGCCTTCAGCAGTGGGCCAGCACATACTCCACCAGCCTATCGGCTCCGGGCCGGGCTTCCAGGCGCTCGAGCCGGGTTCGGATTTCCGAGGCCCGCCCAGGGGCCAGCAGACCCAGAGCCTGCGCGGCCACCTCCTTGGGGCTAAAAACCCCCCGCAGCTCGGGGAATACCTCTTCGCCCAGCCACTGGTTGGGCAGAGCCAGGTGGGGCATGCGCGCGACCAGGCCCCGCACGAAGCGCTGCTTGAGGGGCCTGGCCCCCGGCAGGCTCAAAAGCCAGTGCCAGAGGCCCTCCAGAGGGAGCATCTCCGGCTTGTGCAGGGGCAGCAAAACCAGCGAGGGCAGACCGGCCAGGGCCAGCTCGAGGGTGTTGGTGCCCGGAATGGTAATGGCCAGCGAGGCCTGGCGCATGGCCGCGTAGCGATAGGGCTCATCCAGCACGGCCACCTCGAGGCCCTGCTCGGTACGCAAGCCCTGGCCTGCCCAGGTCGCCCCCACGCCGCCTATGTCTCGCACCCGGTGCGCTTGCAAAGCCTCCGCCACCACCGCTTCGGGCAAGAGCCGGCTTTTGACCCAGGCGAAGCGGAGCCCTGGCCGTTGGGCAGCCATCTGCTCCGCAACCGCCAGCAAAAAACCCAGCAGGTAGCGGGCCGCAAAGGGGCGGCTGCCCGCAAACAGCAGCACGTCGGCGGGCTGCGGAGGCTTTTGCTCGGCCTCGTTCAGGGCATCAACCACCAGATTCCCCACCGCCACAATGCGGCCTGGGTCGGCCACCCGGGCCTGCATGGCCTTTTGGGTGCGCTCGGAGTCCACCAGCACCGCCCGCAAAGCGGGGTGGTGGGCCCTGGCATCGAAGGTGTAAGAAAAGGCCGGATACCCCGTGGCCCGGCCCAGCAAAACGGCGTCGCGGGGCGCACCCCCCAGCATCAGCACCACCCCCCGGCCCTGGGCTTTGCCCAATAAGAGCCGCCGGGCCAGCGCCGAGCGGCCCGAGAGGGCCTCCAGCTTTAGCGTGCGGGCCTTGGCCTGCTCGGTTCCGGCAGCAAACTGGTCGCGGATCAGAAAAAGCTCGATGCGAGCCCCCGGCGCCTCGCGTCGCAGGCGCGAGAGCACCGGCGGCACCCAGGTTGATAGCTCGCCGGGGCCGTTGGTCAGCAGCAGAATCTCATCCAGCATATGGGGCCTGGTCTAGCGTTCATCCTGTATTTAGCAATCGCCTTGCGCCGAAACAGGGGCTGGCCCTGAATGGGCCACACCGGGCGGCCCTAGCCCTCAAAACCCGGCTCTCCTCGCACAAAACCCGACAGACTGCGCCTGGAAGGGGCGGCCAAAAACGCCTTGAGCGTGCGCACCTCCTCGGTATCGGGCAGTTCGTCCAGGGGCCTGCCTTCGCGCACCGCCCGAAAGGCCTGCTCGAGGGCCCGGTAGCGCTCCCCGCTAACCCCGGCCCGGCGCAGCCCCACCGTGTTCAGCCGGTAATGTCGGGCCGGGCTGCCCTCCGCCAGCGAATAGGGCAGTACGTCCCGGGTGGGCTTGGAGAGCGCCCCCACCATGGCCCTTGTCCCTATGCGCACAAACTGGTGGATGCCCACCAGCCCTCCTATCACCGCGTGGTCGCCAATTTCTACATGCCCGGCCACCGCTGCGCCCTGGGTCAGGATGACCCCATCGCCAACCTGAGCATCGTGGCCCACGTGCACATAGCCCATCAGATAGCACCCAGCCCCGATGCGGGTCGGCTGTTCCGCCCGGGTGGAGCGATGCAGAACGACCCCTTCCCGCAAAACCGTACCGGCGCCGACCTCGAGCCAGGTCTCCTGGCCTTTGTAGCTGAGGTCTTGGGGCTCCCCCCCCAGCACCGCGTGCGGCCCCACCCGAACCCCCGCCGAAAGCCGCACAAACCGATGGATCACCGCATGGGCCCCAACCTCTACCCCAGGGCCAATCTCACAGGGCCCCTCGATCACGGCATACGGCCCCACCTTCACATCGGGGGCCAGATGCGCCCTGGGCGAGACCACAGCGGTGGCATGGATGGCAACCTGACTCACGACGCAGCCCCTCCCGTATCGGAGCGTAGCACAAAGCTCAGGGTGGCCTCGGCCCGCAGTTCCCCCTCCACCCTGGCCTCGACCCTAACCTTGCCCAGCCCCCGCCGGTAGGCCAGGAGTTCCCCTTCCAGAATAAGGGTATCGCCCGGCACCACCGGCTTTTTGAAGCGGGCCTCCTCGACCCCCACCAAAAACACCAGCCCGCCCGGCTTGAACTCAGGCTGCTGGGTCACAACCGCCACCGAGCCCTGGGCCATGGCCTCAATCAGCAAAACCCCCGGCATGATGGGATAGCCGGGAAAGTGCCCCTGGAAGTGGGGCTCGTTGAAGGTCACGTTCTTGAGCGCCTTGAAGCGCTTTTCATCGGCCTCCAGGACTCGGTCAATTAGCAAAAAGGGGTAGCGATGTGGCAAAAACTTGAGGATTTGGTATATGTCCACGTGCTTAATACTAAGGGTTTGAAGGTTCGGGGCGAATGGAAGGCCCAGGTGACCCCGCCGTATTCGGCTGGTCTTTTGGGCTTTCGGCCTTCTGCCTTACCGTGCCATCACCGGCTGCAAGGCGTTGGAGAGCTCGAGGGCCAGCTCGAGGGCCTGTAAATCATCCTCCAGCGTCACCAAAGAGGGCTCGCCTTTCTGGATTCGATCCACAAAATGTTTGAGCTGGCGGCGCAGGGGGTTGTCGTTGTGGATGGCGATTCGTTCGGTCTGAACCTGGGTACGACCGTTGGGCATGACCCGGTCGGGGTCGGGATGCACCGGCGGCGAGCGGTGCAAAGAAAGCTCGGTGTACTCGCTGTTGAAATCCAGCCGCAGCACCTCGCCGGGCTGGGTGATGGTCAGGGAACGCTCGGCCTGGGGGGAGATGCGGCTGGCGGTAAAGAGGGCCCTGGCCCCCGAGGGAAAATCCACCACCGCCTGGGCATACTCATCCAGCCCGTCCACCTGACGACCCACCACGCTGTAGCGCAGAGGCTTTTCGCGCAAAAGCAGCATGACCAGGTCCAGGTCGTGAATCATCAGGTCGAGCACCACCCCAATATCCCGTATGCGGCGGTTGTTGCCCATCCGGCGGGCTTCCAGCACCCAGGGGGTGTTGACCATATTCATGAGGTCGGCCACGGCACGGTAAAAGCGCACAATGTGCCCCACCTGCAAGACCACCCCTCGTTTTTCGGCCAGCCGGACCAGTTCCCGCGCCTCCTGCATGGTGCGGGTCATGGGTTTTTCCAGAAGCACGTGGACCCCTGCCTCCAGGAACATGCGGGCCTGTTCGTAATGGAAGGAGGTGGGCGAGGCTATCGAAACCGCCTGCACCCTGCCCAGAAGGTCTTCCGGACTGGGGTAAGCCGGAACCTCCAGGTCCTGTACGATTGCAGCCTGGCGAAACGGATCGGGGTCGGCCACCCCTACCAGCCGAACCCCAGGCAACCCTGCGTATACCTGAGCATGGTAAGTGCCCATCACCCCCACGCCCACAACCCCCACGTTTAGCTCCATAGAATCCTCGCGACGTGATGCAAAAACCCTGCTTCCCAGCAGGATGATACACTTAACGCCCATTTGCAACCACTTTTTGCTGGGGCCAGCTTTAGGAATGGCTCAGAAAATCCCAAAAATCGGGTTGCTTCAGGGCGCCAGCCTCAGCCTGCCGGCACTCCCCGCCAATCTACCACGGGTGCGGAACGTCCCAAAGCGCTTGCAGTCATGCGGGGTCTTTTGGGGTCATTGCAACCCGCAGTGTGAAGACCCCAAAGACCCCGCCACGGGCGAGGCC
>NZ_JANWVH010000089.1 GCF_025056915.1 Meiothermus sp.
CTCTAGCATCAGGAGCGGCCTCTGAAGCAGAATCCACCGGGCCATCCCCTGGCCACTCTGTAAGGGCCTGTTGACAATCACGGAAATCGGACTCCGTTGGAGCAGCCCATCGCTCACTGGGTTACTGGAGCGATTTAGAGCAGGAATGCCGATGTATCCTGAAGCCAATTTGTATTGAGCGGTATTTGAGTTGGTTGATAGAAATGAACTGGTTTTTATGGTATTCCATAGAATTCCTCCAGCCCAGCAGGGGATGAATCTTGAGATATCCACACCCTACTGCAACCCGCCTGGCTCGAGTCTCACAGCAACTCCAGCCGTGCGAGCTTTAGTGGCGTATCAATCCACAGTTAACGCAAAATTAATACAGCCTTTTTGAAGGCTATCACAGACACTTGAAATAGTTGTGACAAATAACCCAGGCCTTTTTTGCCAGGAGAGGTTCATGTAGCTCCAAGGTATTCTCTACAAAATGGCCCGGTATTCGACTCAATAACCGTTCCACTAACTAAAAGCGTCTGTTGTTTCGAGCAAACAAAAAGACACTGCAAAAGCGGCCTAAAGGATGCCTGTTCGGGTTGGTTTTTAGAAATACTTGGAGAACCGCTCGAGCACCGGTCCCAGCCCGTTTTCATCGGCCCGTACCACCACCCCGCCGGTGCCCTCGGCTACCAAACGCAATGCCTCCCAGTCTGCCTCGCCCACCCCTACGCTGAAGACGTGGACGTTGTGCCGGGGGGTAAAGGCCAGGCCCGCAGCCACGAGGTTCCTTAGCTCAGCGCTCTCGGGGAACTCGAGCCGCACTTCCCGCTCCTGACGGTCGGTCAGCTTGAGCAGCCCCGAGATGCCCACCGAACCGGCGTTGGCGATGCCGTCCGAGAGCAAAACCACGCCCCGGATGGCCTCCCTCGAGACCCCCTCGTAGGCATCGGCCAGTTCCAGACCCCGCTTGATGGCTTCGTACATGGCGGTGTTACCCCTGGCCGTGAGGGAATCTATGGCCTCCACAATGGCAAACCGGGTCTTATTCAGAGGGCCTATCGGAACCCGCACCTGCACACTACTGGCAAAGGTGACCAGCCCCACATGGGTGCCCGGTGCCGCTCGATCTAAAAAGCGTTTGGCTCCTTCTTTGGCCTGTTGAATGCGATCCCCCGACATGGAACCCGAGGTGTCCAGCACCAAAACCGCCACGCCGGGCTTTTTCACATCCTCCCAGCTGTTTTGAATGGCCCGGGCCACCTCGGGCTTGAGTCGGCCCAGCAGCTTTTTAGGCTCACTGGGGTTGATGCCCAGGGCCGGGCCCAGCACATCGGCAAACGGCAAGTTGGCCCCAGGACGGAAACCCCAGGCCATGAACTGCTTCTGCACCGGTTCGCTCAGGAGATACTCCTTCACTACCTGAGCCGCCGCCCGCTTTTGCGGGGTAACCCAGTCGGCGTTGGGAATGGCAAAAGGGTTGTCGTGCCAGACCGTGCCTTCCTTGGGGTAAAGCGCCACCACCTCGTAGCCGGCCTCGGTGATGGGACGCTGCACCACCTTGCCCCCCGGCACGCTCTCGGCGTTGACCCGCCCCTGGTAAAGCCAGGGCAGGTTGTATTCCTCCAGCGGGGCAAAGTGCACAAAACGCGGCCCCTGGAAAATTTTGGTCTGGAGCTTGAGGGTTTCGGGGTAGTAGTGGTCAACCGTGGCCTGGAAACGCCGCACGTAGTTTTGCGTCTTGGCCGAGCGCACATCCTCCAGGGTGAGGTTGGAACCCGACTTTCCGGCAGCCGCCTGGTACAGAAGCTGCAAAGTTGAGCGGGCCGTGGAGCTAACCGCCGGGTCGGTAAAGGCCACCCTGGGCTTGCGCCCCCATTCGGCCTTGGCGGTAGAGCAAGAGGCCCAGCCTTGGGGGCGTTCCTTGAGGGCAATAATGTCCGACCAGCCGACGGGCTTAGCCGGCCAGCCCAGGCACTCGGCCATCTCGCGGAAGGTGAAAATCACCACCGGCGTACGCACAATGGAGGGCATCTCGGCGAAGTCGAACACCTGGCGGCGGGTGTCCAGGTTCACCTGGGCCAGCCAGTCCGAGGTCGAGGGTGAGACCACCGTGGGGTCGCCCCCGGTGCGCTCCGGGAAGGCCACACCCTGGTTGAATTTACGCACCAGGTGGGTGTACATCTCCCCCGAGTTGACGGTCACGCTTTTGGCCTGCACAGTGTAGCGGCGGGAGCCAACCAGCACCGTCTTCCGCTGTTTGTTGAACGCCTCCAGGGCAGGTTTCAGCACATTCTGCTTCTCGCCCGAGGTCCATATCAGAACTTCGACAGTTTGCGTAGGATAAAACAAAAAGAAAAGAACCAGCGCGCCAATGAAGCCGATGGCAACCAAAACCTGCGCCAGGTTTCGCACAACTCTAAGTGTAGTGCAGTTTGAACTCAAAGGGGAGCATTGGTTGACTGTTGGGGCGCAGGGACTGCGCTTTTTGTGGACAGGGTGGCGAGGGCCTGCGCTACTCCCCGGAGGTCGGTTGAAGTAGCGTTGGGACGGGTCGGCCCTCGATTCTAATCGCCGCAAAAACCCTTGGGCTTTTACGAATGGCTGTTTAGCGGGCTCGAGCCGGCAACCGGCTTTTGCAGCAGCTCCGCAATCTGCACCGCGTTCAGGGCTGCGCCTTTGAGCAACTGATCCCCTGCCACAAAAAAGTCCAGACCGTTATCGAAAACCAGGTTCTTGCGAATACGCCCGACTTCCACGTTGAACTTTCCGGTTGCGGTGAGCGGCAAGGGGTACCGTTTGTTGGCTGGGTCATCCACCAGGTCTACTCCAGGAGCAGCCCTGAGCACTTCCCGAGCCGCCTCAGGGCTGACCGGGCGTTCAAATTCCACCGTGACCGCCTCGGAGTGTACGCGCAGGGTCGGAACCCGCACTGCCGTACAGGAAACCCTGATATGCGGGTTCTCCATGATTTTTTGGGTTTCCCACAGCACCTTCATCTCTTCTTTGGTGTATCCGTTTTCCTGAAAGGCATCGATGTGGGGAATCACGTTGAACGGCAGTGGATGGGCGAAGGTTTTATGTTCAACCGGCTGGCCGGCCAGAAATTGCCGGGTTCCATGCAACAATTCCTCCATGCCGCTTGCGCCCGCTCCCGACGAGCTCTGGTAGGTGCTGACGATGACCCTCTTGGCCCCAAAAGCCTTGTGAAGGGGATAAAGCGCCATGACCAGAATGGCGGTGGTGCAGTTGGGGTTGGCGATGATGTTTTTGTGGCCCCGGATGGCGTGCGCGTTGATTTCCGGCACAATCAGGGGCACCTCGGGGTCGTAGCGGAAGGCCGAGGAGTTGTCTATGACCACCGATTGCTTTGCCCAGATGGGAGCATACTGCTTGGAGATAGCCCCCCCTGCACTGGCCAGCACCACGTCCACCGGCAGGGGGGTTTCGGGCAGCGCCTCGATGCCTATTTCCCGACCACGAAACTTCAGGCTTTTGCCCGCCGAACGCGCCGAAGCATAAAGCCGCAGCTCAGAAACGGGGAAGTCGCGTTTTTCCAGTACACTCAGCAGTTCTTTGCCTACAGCTCCGGTTGCACCAACGATTCCAATCCTCATGAGAGCTCCTTTAGGAAACAAAAAACCCGCCGGGGCAGGCAGGTCAGGGCGACAGCTCGAGGGAGCTGTCGCCTATGTGGTGGTAGTGGTATACCAAACCATCTGAGGAAACAATAACGTCAACTCACGTAAATGTCAAACGCAAATCGAGGATAATAACCGGTTCTGTCAAAATCCTGCCCCATGCCCGAAGTCCTTCAGCCGGTCATGCCTTACCCCAGCGACTGCTTCTCAACGTTCGAGCGGATAGCACCCTGGCAAGACCGCAAGGAATACGGTCATACGGCCTCCTCCCTGGCCGCCCTGGCCCATCTCAGGGCCAAGAACCGCTTTATGCCAGGGCATGGGCCTCGGGTGAAAAACGGGGCCAAGCCCATCTGCCTGAAACCGAGAAACTCCTGCGAGACCCGGCCCAGCAATGACCACCCCCTCTTGCACAGCGCTTCCTGAACAACCGATGTGTGGTCTGGGTAATAAAAAAAGCCAATTGGCAGCACCCTCAAATCTGTAACGGCGTTATAACGCTGTGCTTGGTAGCTTTTGCTTGGCGCTACCGATTCAACGCGCTAGGAGGTATCTATGCGAACGGCTTTACGGGTTACCTTTGGGGGTTTGATTGCTTTTCTGGCAGCCTGCGGGGGGGGAGGGGGTGGCGCAGACACCAGCAAGCCTACGGTTAGCTTGACCGTCTCCAGCAACAATGTCACCGCTGCAGGCAACATCACCCTTACCGCATCCGCCAGCGACAATGTAGGCGTAACCAAAGTAGAGTTTTACGACGGCGCCACCAAACTCGGTGAAGATACCACTGCTCCTTATACCCAGGATGTGGCCCTGACCGCAGCGGATAACGGAACAAAAACCTACACTGCCAAAGCCTTTGATGCCGCTGGGAACAATGAGACCAGCGCTCCGGTCACGGTGACGGTAAACATTTCTATTCCCGATACCACCCCGCCCACCATCGTGAGTGTTTCGCCCGCCAACAACGCCACAGGAGTGCTCAAGGATGTCAATATCGTAATCACCTTTAGTGAACGCATGAACCAGGCCGCCACCCAGGCCGCCTACCAGTCGAGCTCCAATGGGATCCGGCCAGCCGACGTGACGTTTAGCTGGAATACGGAGGGAACCGTACTCACCGTCAACCCTAACACAGACCTTGCGTACGCTACCGGAACCACCACCAGTGTCGTGGCCCTCACCTACACCTTCAACCTGACCAACACCGCCACCGACATTGCCGGCAATCAACTAGCACCCGCCACTTTTAGCTTCAAAACCATGCGCGATATCACCCAGACTCTCAACGCTACCAACATCTCGGGTTGGGTGCGGAGCGATGGGGAGGTAAACGACCAAACACTTTGTGTGGGACTGTGTGTGGGGGATAGTGGAACGGCTGCCAACGCTACCTACCGGGGTTTCCTCACCTTCGATCTCTCGGTGCTTGCTTCCACACTGGAATCTGCCAACATCCTTTCTGCTACCCTGCGGGCGTACCAAAGTGCAACCAGTGGAACCCCATATGCCGACTTAGAAGACTGCACTTCCAGCGGTGGCCCTATCCCGATTCTTTTTTGCAATGACTTGTTAGTTCAGCATGTAAACTACGGGCCCTCGCTGCAAGACTCCGACTTCGATACCAATACGTTGCGGGGTCTGACTATAGTGGGTTGTAGTCTATTAACCGGGTGTCCTAGCGACAATGGCTACAAGGAAGCCGACGCACTGGCAGCCGTGCGGGAGGATTGGACCAACCGTGCCGCCCGTGGCAACCGCTCGCAGTATCGCCTGCGCTTTGCTCGTAACACTGACGCAGATGGAGCGGCGGATCTTGCATTCTTTTCAAATGCGGGCGTTGCTTCCAACCAGAACCAGCTGGTGGTGCGCTATCTGGTGCCCTGAGGGCTATTCTGTTCAAGCGAAAAGGCCGGGTGATCCCGGCCTTTGGGCTACCAGTTTTGGCTAGAACCGACTGGCTACCCTGTCCCAGTTGATCACATTCCAGATCGCCGCCAGATAGTCCGGGCGGCGGTTCTGGTATTTGAGGTAGTAGGCGTGTTCCCACACGTCAATGCCCAGGAGGGGAGTGTGGCCTTCCATCAGGGGAGAGTCCTGGTTGGCGGTGCTGTAGACGTGGAGCTTGCCGTCTTTGTCCTTGACCAGCCAGCTCCAGCCAGAACCAAATCGGGTCAGGCCGGCCTGGGTCATCTTGTTTTTGAGTTCCTCGAAGGAGCCGAAGGTGGCGTTGATGGCCTCGGCCAGCTTGCCGGTGGGCTCCTTGGCGCCGCCGGGGGTCAGGATGTCCCAGAAGAGGGTGTGGTTGTGGTGGCCGCCGCCGTTGTTGCGCACGGCGGTGCGGATGTCTTCGGGTACCTGGGCAATCTTGGTGAGCAGCTCCTCGAGGCTCCAGCTATGAAGCTCCGGGTGCTTTTCCAGGGCCGCATTCAGGTTGTTCACGTAGGCCCCGTGGTGCTTGCCGTGGTGGATTTCCATGGTTTGCGCGTCGATGTGGGGCTCGAGGGCATCCTTGGCATAACCGAGGTCGGGCAGTTTGAACGGATAGCTCATAGTTCATCCTCCGCGTTGTACTTTACGCCCCAGCCGTGGCGTAAAGCTGTGACTAAGGACTCAAAAGCCCAGGGTTGAAAGCAAAAGCCGATTGCCCAGCGCAACGAACCGGTGTTTTTCGCTTCATGCCGGTGAGGTCTATCCCCACGCCTTTAGTTGTGGGTCATCTCGAGGGGCACCACCCAGCGGTCGAACTCCTCCTCGGTCAGGTAGCCCAGCGCCAGGGCGGCTTCCTTCAGGCTGGTACCTTCCTTATGGGCTTTCTTGGCAATGGCGGCAGCCTTGTCGTAGCCGATGTGGCGGTTGAGGGCGGTCACCTGCATCAGGTTGATGGACAGGTTGTGCTGGATTTTGGGCAGGTTGGGCTCGATGCCCACCGCGCAGTGGTCGTTGAAAGAGGCGCAGGCATCGCCCAGCAGCTGAATGCTGGTGAGCACGTTGTACACCATCACCGGCTTGTAGACGTTGAGCTGGAAGTTGCCCTGTGAGCCTGCAAAAGCCACCGCGGCATCGTTGCCAAAGACCTGCACCGCCACCATGGTCAGGGCTTCAGACTGAGTAGGGTTAACCTTGCCGGGCATGATGGAGCTACCCGGCTCGTTTTCCGGAATGATGATTTCACCGATGCCGTTGCGGGGCCCCGAGGCCAGCCACCGCACATCGTTGGCCATCTTCATCAAAGCGCCGGCCAGGGTGCGCAAGGCCGCGCTGGTGGTCACCAGGGCATCGTGGGCGGCGAGGGCCGCAAACTTGTTCTTGGCCGAAACGAAGGGAAAACCGGTTTCCTTGGCAAAGTACGAGGCGGCCAGGTCGCCAAACTTGGGATGGGCGTTGAGGCCGGTGCCCACCGCGGTTCCGCCAATGGCCAGCTCATAGAGGCCCTGCTCGGCATGGCGCACCTCGGCCAGGCAGTAGTCAATCTGGGCCACCCAGCTGCCAATCTCCTGGCCTAAGGTGATGGGGGTGGCGTCTTGCAGGTGGGTTCGTCCCACCTTGACCACGTCCTTGTAGGCCTCAGCTTTGGCCGCTAGGGTATCGCGCAGCTTTTGCACATTGGGATACAGATGGCGGTGCAACTCCTCCACCACCGCAATGTGCATGGCGGTGGGGAAGGTGTCGTTGGAGGACTGGCCCCGGTTGACGTCGTCGTTGGGGTGGATGGGTTTTTTGGAGCCCAGCACCCCACCCGCTAGCTCAATCGCCCGGTTGGCGATGACCTCGTTGGCGTTCATGTTGGTCTGGGTGCCCGAGCCGGTTTGGAAAACCACCAGTGGGAAGTGGTCATCGAGCTTGCCGGCGATGACCTCGTCGGCGGCCCGGACAATCAGGTCGGCTTTTTCCCGAGGTAGCTCGCCCAGGTCGGCATTGGCCAGCGCGGCGCCCTTTTTCAGGATGCCCATAGCCCGAATGATGGAGCGGGGCATCTTAAAGCGCTCCTGGCCAATCGGGAAATTCTGGATGGAGCGCTGGGTCTGGGCACCCCAGTAGCGGCTTGCCTCAACCTGCATCTGGCCCATGGTGTCGGTTTCGATTCGGTAGCTCATGACATGGCTATTTTACCGACTCGGTCGGCGAGGAGAAGCGCCCCAGGGCGAGGTGGGCAATCCCCAGGCCCAGCGCCACACACAAGGCCCCAGCGAAGAAGGGGGCGCCGGGAAGTTCTGCTACCGCCTTTGGGCCTGAGAAGAGGCTGAAAAGGTAGGTTCCGCCGATTGGGCCCACAATGCCCATCAGGCTGCTGATGGTGGCCAAAGCGCCCTGCACGGCCCCCTGCTCGTCGGGACGGGCGTTACGGCTGATTAGAGCTTGCAACGCAGGCTCGTCCACCGCGCCCAGCGGAGCCACCATGAGCACCGCAAAGAGCACCCAGGGGGCGCTGGCGAGGCCATAGAACACGAGGCTGAGCGTACTCACGGTCAGACCCAGCACAATGGCCCTCCGCTCTCCCAGCTTGGGCACCAGCCAGGGCACCACCAGGCCCTGCCCCAGGGCGGTCATCAGCCCGAAGGCGGCCAGGGTGAGGCCGTTCTCGGCGGGGCCAAACCCATAGCGGTACGCTACGTAGGGCACCCAGACGGCCACCAACATATTGGCGGCCAGATGGTTAAGAAGAACTGTCCAGGCCAGCCAGCGCAGCAGCGGGTACCGACTTAGAGCGGCCAGCGCGCCGAAGGGGTTGGCCTCGAGCCAGTGCAGTTTTTGCCTGCGGTTTTCCGCCCTCAGCGACTCGGGGAGTAACGTCAGGGCCAGGGCGAAGGTGAAGGCCGAGAAACCTGCGACCATCCAGAATGGTGCTCGCAAGCCCCAACCGCCCACCAGGCCACCCATTGCGGGCCCGATCACGAAGCCGATTCCCAAAATGGCCCCCATCAGCCCGAAGTTGCGGGCCCGCTGCTCAGGGGGTGAGATGTCGATCAGATAGGCGTTGATCACCACCAGGTTGGCGCTGGTTGCCCCTGCAACGATGCGCCCCAGGAAGTAGAGCTCGAGGCCCGGCGCGAGCGCGGTCAGGAGATTGCCCAGCGCCGCCCCCGCCATGGAGAGGAGCAGGATGGGCCGGCGCCCGAAGCGGTCGGAGAGCATTCCCCAAAGCGGGGCAAAGAACAGGGTAAGCGCCGCGTAGAGGGCCAGCGACCAGCCGTAGAGGCGAGCTGCCTCCTGCACCGTGCCCCCGCCCAGGGCCTGCAGGAAGCTGGGGGTAATGGGGTAGACCAACCCCTCGCCCGCAACGTCCACGAACAGGATGGCCAGTACAACCGGCAGACCGGAGCGCGTCATGACCCCACTCTAGCCACAAAAGTTCGATATGTCAAACTGTTTGGTATGCCGTAAATAATGCCCTGTCGAACCATTTCCTCTTTTAGCCTATGATAGGGGAGTGGATGATCTTCGGCAGGCGTTGGCCCAGGCCCTGTGGCGGCTGAGCGAGGTGGCCTTTGCCGACTGGACCGGACAGATGACCGAGATGGCCCAGATTCATGGCCTCACCCTGCGGGAAATAAACACGCTCTACGAACTCAGCGGGAGCGGGCCGCTCAAGGTTTCCGAGATTGCCGCGCGCACCGGGCTCTCCAAGGCGGCAGCCAGCCAGATGGTGGAACGCATGGTGCAGCAGGGACTGCTCGAGCGCTCCGAAAACCCGGCCAACCGCCGCGAGAAGCAGGTGCAGCTAAGCCCTCAGGGCCGCACACTCACCCAGAGGTTCGACCAGGAAGCGCTCGAGCTGATGGCCAGGGCGCTCTTGGGTGTTCCAGATGAAAAAATTCGACTTCTCCTCGGAGCCGTGAACACGGTGCTGGAGGAGCTCGAGGCCAGACGTGCCCAAGGTTAACAACGAGCTACTCCCGCGGCTGCTCGTAGGGCTGGTGGAGCCGCACCGGCTGGGCCTTGGTGCGGCTTCCGGCGCGGATGTTGAGCCACTCGGTAAAGACTGCAAAGGCGATGGCGAAGTAGATGTAGCCTTTGGGAATCTTCTGGCCTAAGCCCTCGGCCACCAGGCTGACCCCAATGAGCAGCAAGAACGAAAGCGCCAGCATCTTAACCGCTGGGTGGCGGTTCACGAACTCGTAAATGCTTTTGGAGGCTAAGAGCATGATGCCTACGGCAATGATCACCGAAGCCATCATCACCGGCACGTATGGGGTCATGCCCACTGCGGTGATGACCGAGTCAATGGAGAAGACAAAGTCCAGCAGCAGAATCTGGCCAATTACTGCGGCAAAGGTGGGGGCAACGCGGGCGCTGGCGTGGCCCTCCTCGCCCTCGAGCTTCTCGTGAATCTCCTTGGTGGCCTTGTAAATGAGGAAAAGCCCGCCCAGCATCAGCACAATGTCCTTGCCGGAGATGTCCTGCCCCAGCACCGTGAAGAGCGTGGCTTTGAGGCTCATAATCCAGCCGATGGCCAGCAAAAACAAAAGCCGCATCCCTGCGGCCAGCAGAAGACCGGTTCGGCGGGCGCGGTCCTGCTGCTCTTTGGGCAGTTTGGCCGCCAGAATCGAGATAAAGATCACGTTGTCCACCCCCAGCACGACCTCGAGCACCGTGAGCGTGATGAGCGCAGTCCATATTTCGGGGTTGCCAATCCAATCCATACGGATACAAGCTTAGTGAATGGCGGCCCATCTGGGTAGGCGGGGGCCTGGGCCGGATGCAGGAACATTCTGCCTCGAGCCCTGCTTGTAGCATAGGAGGCATGTGGGACCTAATCATCGTGGGTGCGGGGCCGGTGGGGCTTGCCGCCGCCATCGAGGCCAGGCGCGCGGGCCTGCAAGCGGTGGTGCTGGAGAAAGGAACCATCGTCAATACCCTCTACCGCTGGCCCAGAGAAACCGTGTTTTTCAGTGAGGCCCGAAACATCGAGATTGGGGGACATCCATTTCCCTCGCTTAGCCCCAAGCCCACCCGCCGCGAGGCCCTGCAGTACTACCGTCGGGTGGCCGAAAACGAGGCCCTGGACATCCGCACCTACACCGAGGTCACCCGCCTGTGCCCTGAGCAGGGCGCTTTCAAAGTCATCTACCGCGACCGCGCGGGCGAGGGCGCGCTTCGCTCGAGGTATGTACTGGTCGCCACCGGTTACTACGATAACCCCAACCGCTTGGGCGTGCCCGGCGAGGCGTTGCCCCATGTGCGCTATGGCCTGGAGGAAACCCTGCCCTACTGGCAGCAGCAGGTGGTGGTGGTGGGCGGCTCCAACAGCGCGGTGGAGGCGGCCCTCGAGCTCTACCGCGCCGGGGCACGGGTCACGGTGGTGCACCGTGCGCCGGAAATTCGCCCCAGGGTCAAGTACTGGCTCAAGCCCGACTTCGACAACCGCGTGAAGGAGGGCGCGATAAGGCTCATGCTGAACGCAAAAGTCCTGGAGATTACTCCGCGAGAAGTGGTGCTCGAGGTCGGAGAACCCCCCTCCGGGATAACCACCGTTCAGCGGCTTCCCGCCGATTTTGTTCTCGTCCACATCGGCTACCGCGCCGTAGATGCCCTGCTGCGCGC
>NZ_JANWVH010000008.1 GCF_025056915.1 Meiothermus sp.
CCCCCTGATCCGCAGCGCCTACAGCCCCAGTGTAAGCGGCAGCCCGGCCTGTCTGCAAAACGGGCAGAACGCCACCATCACGGTGAGCTACAGCCTCATCCCCACCAGCGCTAAGCTCTGGCTGGGCGAGGAACTAACCGACCAGACCCTGGGCTTTGCGCGGGAGAACCTAAACAGCAGCGCCACCCTGAACCCCAACCCCAGCGCGAGCACCCGCGGGGGTGAGGGGCTCACCTTCGACCGGGAGGGCAACCTCTGGCTCTTCGGGGGCACCACCGCAGACCCTCACCTCCTGCGCTATCCGGCCTCGAGCCTCACCGGCAGCAGCCCCACCCCCGACCGCAGGCTCGACATCCAGGGCCTCACCTGCATAGGCGGTTTGGACAGCCTGGCCTTCGACCCGGAGGGAAACCTCTGGGCCGGCTCCAAGTGCGCCAACCGGGTCTACCGCCTGAGCAAAGACCAGCTCGCGGGGGCCGGAAGCGGCCGCACCAGCCTGAGCGCCGGGGTCGTATTCCAGGTAGAAGCGCCCAACAGCCTGGCCTTCGACCGCGAAGGAAACCTCTGGCTGGGCCGGGGCGGCAGCTCGGACGGTACGGTGGTGCGCTTCGACCGCTCACGGCTGGGCGCCTCCTACAGCGGCCCGCCCGACCGCGAGCTTATCTCGAGCGACAGTTTGGGCCGGCTGGACGCCCGTCACCTGGCCTTCGACGCCGGGGGCCACCTCTGGGTGATGGCCTTCGGCGACAACGCGCTGTACCGTCTCACCCCAGGCGAGCAAAGCGGCACGGGGAGTACCAGCCTGACCCCTTCGGTACGGGTCTACCTGGGGGCGGGGCCTCTGCTCGAGGGCATGGCCTTCGACGAGGGCGGGGGGCTTTGGATTACTTACACCGCCGATAAGTTTGCCCGCCTGGCCCCTTCCCAGCTCAGCGGGGTAAACTCACCCGGAAGCCCGGTGATTCCGGAGCGGGTCTTTACCGTGGGCACCGGGGGAACCCAGTACCCCCTCTCCCCGGCCCTCTACCCGGCCCCGGCCGGCCTGCCGCTCTACCATAGGCTGCCCTAGCCCCCGGAAGCCCCCCACCCCGCCTGCGGGCGGGGTTTTTCGTTCATGGCTTGTTCAAGGAGGGGGCTCTACCCTGGGAGCACCCTGTGAGGAGGTGCAAGAATGAAGACCATTTCCAGACTGCTCATCTCCCTGGCCGCCGGGCTGCTGGCCGCCTGCAGCCAGCCCCAGCCCCCCGAGGAGGAACCCGCGGTGGTGGTGCCCGAGACCACCAAGGTGCTCGACCAGGGGAGCCGGGCCGCCCTGAGCGCGGTGGAACCCGACGGCACGCTGCGCTTTAGCCCGGGTAGCGGGATTGAGGACCGGCTCAAGCCGGGCGATGTGGTGGTGAGCGAGCCCGCCCAGGCCATCCCCGACGGCCTCTTGCGCAAGGTGCGGGCGGTGCGGGTGGAGGGCGGTGGGGTGCGGGTGGAGACCGAGCCGGCCAAGATTCAGGAGGCCATCCACCGGGGCAGCCTGCGCGTGCGGCGCGAGCTCAAGCCCGAAGACCTGCGCAGCTCGGTCTCGCTGCAGCGCGGGGTCTCGGTGCAGGGTTTTCGCCATACCCTGGACACCGACTTTGGCACCGGGGGGCGCATCCGGGCCACCGGCAGCCTGGAGATCAATCCGGTGCTGGACTTCGACCTGGACCTGCGCTGTGACGAGACGGTGCGGCTGCCGGTGGTGGGCCGGGTCTGCCGGGAGATACCCGACCTCATCGTGCTGGTGCGGGTGGGGGTGGAGGAAAACGCCCGGCTGCGCCTAACGGGCGACCTGGCCTACTCCTTCGAGCGGGAATGGCCCATCGCCACCCACCACTTCGCCCCCCTGACCTTCTCCATCGGGCCGGTGCCGGTGGTGCTCACCCCTAGGCTCACCCTCTTCCTGCGGGCCGACGGCGAGGTAACCGCGCGGTTTGCCTTCGAGGTACAGCAGTCGCTCACCCTGATTGCGGGCTTCGAGTACAACTCCGACCTGGGCTTCCGCGACCTGAGCGAGCGCCGGGCCAGCCTCAGCCTGCTGCCCCCCACCCTGGAGGGCCGGGTAGCGGCCCAGGCCGCCGCCGGGGTGCGCTTCCAGGTGATGCTGTATGGGGTGGTGGGGCCCTTTGGCGAGCTGCGGGGCGGCCCCAGCTTCGAGGCCAGCCTACAGGGCCTTGGCGGGGGGGTGCTGTGGAGGCTCGAGGCCTGCCTCACCCTCTCGGTGGGCATCACCTCGGTGGAGGTGCTCGACTTGCGCTACAGCCGCGACCTGGGACGGGCCTGCCTGCCCATCACCCGGCGCGACAACACCCCACCCAGCGTGAGCATCGCGAGCCCCACCCCCGGCAGCGAGATTTTCCGGGGCCAGGTGGTGGCCCTGCGAGGGCTGGTGAACGACCCCGACGCAGGGTTGGGCCAGAGCGTGAACTGCCGCTGGACCTCGAGCAACCCAGCCGACCCCAGCCCCACCGGCTGCGAGGCCAGCATCACCTTTGCCACCACCGGCAGCCGCACCCTCACCCTCACCGCCACCGACGCCGCCGGGGCCAGCCGGAGCGCCAGCGTGAGCGTTGCCGTGCGCGAGCCACCCACCATACTGGTTAGCATCAACAGCCCTAGAGACGGTGAGTTCATCCTGCCTTCGGATACCATAAACCTTTCGGGCTCGGCCAGCGGCGGCAGTAGCCCTTACACCTTCACCTGGCGGGTGGCCTTCCCTACCAACAACGCGGGCATTGGGGGCACGGTTTACACCATCGGCAACGGGGCCAGCCGGAGCTGGCGGCCCAGCGACACCATCCCAGGCCTGAGCTGCGCTACCGATGCCTATGCACGGCTTACCCTCGAGGCCCGCGATGCGGGGGGCCTGCTGGGTACACGCTCCATCGTGATTCGCATCTGGTCCCTCTGCTGAACAAAACCACCCAAGAACCCTGCCCCGCCGGGCAGGGTTTTTTGATGGGGCGCTCGCTCTGGGCAGGTGTTCATGGCCCGTTCAACCCCTCGCCCCTACCCTGGAGACGACTTCGGGAGAACCCGAAGACCCCAGGAGGAAAACCATGAAAAGCAACCCCGCCCGCTCGCTCCTCAAGGTCGCTTTGCTGGCCATCTCGCTGCTCCTGATGGCCGCCCAGTGTGGCGGTGGAACCAGCCCCAACCAGCTGCCCCCGTCCACCTTCCGCATCGTACCCTCGCTCAGCCCGCAGGTAGCCGCCATTCCCGACCCCGACGGCGGCGCCCCCCGACCGGTGGGGGCCCTGCGCGGCAAGAGCGGTCTTCAGAGCGAGTTTGTGCTGAACGAGCTGCTGGTTAGCAGCGACGACACCGCCAAGGTGGAGGCCCTGGCGGCCCGCTACGGGGGGCGAGTTCTGCGGACAATTGCCCTCGAGGGCGCCCCCAAGCTGCACCTGGTGCGGGTTAACGCCAGCCCTGCCGTCGAGGCCCAGCTGGCCCAGGACCTGCAAACCCTGGTGCCCGGCGCCCGCAGCGACCTCGAGTTCTCCAGCCAGGAGGGGCTCAACCTGCTGGCCACTGCCGCCCGCGAAGGGGTTAGCCAGAACCTCAAGGTCTCGCTCAACTTTGTGCTAAACCCCCAGGGCTTCGCCGAGGCCACCGCCCTCGAGGCCGGTATTAGCTCGGTGGCTGCCGCCGAACGTGATCTCTACAACTCCAACGCCTTTGGCTGGCCCTACATGAACCGAGGCAGCGCCCAGGACATCGGCGTAGGCGAGGCCTGGCGGCTGCTCCAGGCAGCCGGGCGGCTCTCCAGCCGGGTCAAGATCGCCATCATAGACGGTGGCTTTGAGCGCGACCACCCCGACTACCCCGCCCAGCGCAGCATTTACGGGGGCGCCAGTTGGGGGGCCGCCAACCCCCAAAACTGCGGTGGAGGGCCCTGCCCCTGGCATGGCACCTTGGTTGCCCAGGCCGCTATGGGCCAGCCCGACAACAACCAGGGCGCAGCCGGCCCAGCAGGCCCCATCGCCGAGTTGATGGCGGTTCAGGTGCCCGGCGACTTCTTCGAGTTCCTACGCTTCGTGGTCACCACCCTGGCCGGGGCCCTGGCCGAACGCCCACGCATTATCAACATGAGCGCAGCCGGAGCCATACCTGCGGTGCCCGGCGCTCTGCTCGACGCCACCGTAACCCCCCTTCTACTGACCATTGAAACCAGCCCTTTCCGCCCGATTTTCTTTGCCTCGGCGGGCAACAACGGGCGCAACGTGGACGCCGAAGACTGCTTCCTGGGCATCTGCTGGGAGGAAGACCTCTGGGTGCCCTGCGAGCTGCTGGGGATGATTTGCGTAGGTGGCATGGGCTGGGACAGCGCCGCCCGAGCGGCAAACTCGAACTTCGGCAGCAACTCCAATTTCTTTTCGGTAGACATCTACGGCCCCTACACGGTCTGGGCCGGCCCCGACCCCGAGCGGCGGGAGGTGCGCCGGGTGAACGGCACCAGCTTCGCCTCCCCCTTTGTGGCCGGGGTCGCCGCCCTAATCTGGGCGGCCAACCCGGCCCTGCTGCCTTTCCAGGTCGAGCAGATTCTCTACGAAACCGCTCACAACGGCGGCGTACACGGTTCAGGCGGACACCAGCGGCGGGTCAACGCCTTTGCTGCGGTCAGCCGGGCTTTGGGCAACGTGCCCCCCTTCGTGCGCATTGACAGCCCCAGGGAAGGGCAGGTTTTCTCCTGGCGGCTACCCGTACTCCTGAACGCGACCACCTACGACCCCGACACCCCCGGCACCCCCAGCCTGAGCTGGAGCAGCAACCTCGAGGGGAACTTGGGGAGCGGCAACGGAATCAGCGCATCTACCCTGCGACCCGGCAACCACCGCATCAGCGTTGCCGCCACCTCAGGCGGCCAGAACGCCAGCGCCGGTGTGAACATCAGCATTCGCAACGACCCACCCACCGTTCAAATCGTGGAACCTGTCAGCGGCAGCACGCTTTGCACCAACACCCCCATTGACTTCCGGGCCACCGTGAGCGACCCCAACAACTTTGGCGCGTACCCCTTCCCCAGCGGCAACGTCGTCTGGCGCATCGGCGGCACCAGTTTTGCAAGCGGCCTTTCCGCGAGCCGCGCCTTCAGCAGCCCCGGTAGCTATACCGTGAACGTCCAGGCCACCGACGACGCTCCGGCCCCGCACGCCCTCTCCAGCACCGATAGCCGCACCATCACCGTACAAAGCTGCGTCAACAACCCACCCAGTGCGAACATCACCCACCCGGCCAGCGACCTGAACGTGTACGCCGACCGCAACGATGCCAACGGGTGGTATTACGAGTTGACCCTGCGGGCCAGCGCATCCGACCCAGACGGCGACCCCCTGACCCTGCAGTGGTTCACCGACCGCGCCGATGTGCAACCCGGCCCCCCGGCCAGCGGCGAGCAGCTGCTGGGCAGCGGAAGTGAGACCACCGTCAGGCTGTATGGCGGCAGCTGCGGCGTGTCGCACAACATCACCCTGCGGGTTTCGGACAGGGTGAACACCATCGTGCGCACACGCCTGATCCGGGTGAATGTCCTTTGCTGAAGGCGCTGGGAGGGCCTTTTGCTCAGAAGGCGGTTCTGACCACCCCCGCCGCAACCAACGCCCGAATTTGCTCCGGCGTATAGCCCAGCACCTCGCTCAGCACAGCCCCGGTGTGTTCGCCCAGCAGCGGCGGATGCGCCGGGGCCTGGGCCGGGGTGCGGGATAGGTGGGCCAGCGGCGAGCCCAGCAGGGGAATCGAGCCCAGGGTGGGGTGTTCGACCTCCTGAAGCATCCCCCGGGCCCGGGCCTGCGGCTCGGTAAAGGCCTCGGCCAGGTTGTTCACCGGGGTCACCGGAACCCCGGCCAAGGTGAAGCGCTCGAGCCACTCCCGGCGGGGGCGGCTACGCAGGATGGCCTCGAGCTCAGGCAGCAGCTCGGCCCGCCAGCGAACCCGACCCGCATTGGTCTGGAAGCGTTCATCTGCCCAGAGCTCCGGGCGCTCGATGGCCTCGCAGACCCGACGGTACTGCTCATCGTTGCCCACGGTCAGCATAAACCAGCCATCTGAGGCCGCAAACGCGCCGTAGGGGACAATCTGGGGGTGGGCGTTGCCCAGCCGTTCGGGCAGCTGCTGGGTCAACAGATAGCTCTGCGCCAGGTTGACCATGGCCGCCAGCCCCACATCAAACAGTGCCAGGTCGAGGTGCTGCCCCAACCCGCTGCGGGCCCGCTCCTGAAGCGCCGCCAGGACGGCCACGGCCCCCATCATGCCGGTCATGAGGTCAATCCAGGCCACCGGAACCCGCATGGGCGCGCCTTCGGGCTCCCCCGTGACCGACATGATGCCGCAAAGCCCCTGTATGGCCACATCGTAGCCGGGCTCCGCGGCGCGGGGGCCGGTCTGGCCGTAGCCGGTGATCGACAGGTAGATGAGCCCTGGGTTCTTCTGAGAAAGGCTGGCATAGTCCAGGCCATAGCGGGCCAGGTCGCCCGTTTTATAGTTTTCCACCAGCACATCGGCCTGATGGGCCAGGTCTTGCACAAGTTGCTGGCCCAGGGGGTCTTTGAGGTTCACCACCACGCTCTTCTTGCCCCGGTTGCAGGAAAGGTAATATGCGCTCTCCCCCTCCGGGGCCACCTCCCATCCCGGCCCACCTTTTCCATCGGAGACCGAGCCCTTCTCTTCCGGAGGCTCGACCCCTGACCCCCGTCCCCTGATAAAGGGGGGGCCCCAGGTTCGGGTGTCGTCGCCCCTGGGGGGCTCAATTTTCCAGACTTCCGCGCCTAAGTCGGCCAGCATCTGCGTGCAGTAGGGGCCGGCCAGAATGCGGGAAAGGTCGAGCACTTTGAGACCATCCAGTGCACCCATGGTCAAAATACTAAGGCTTTTACGGGTAGAATCGGGCCCATGAAGGTTCTGATTACGGGCGGAGCAGGGTACATCGGCAGCACCGTTGCCCACGCGCTTCTCGACACCGGCCATGTGCCGGTGCTGCTGGACTCGCTGGTCACGGGGCCCAGGGCCTTTACCCAGGGCAAGATTTTTTATGAGGGCGATATCGCCGACCGAGCGCTCCTGGAGCGCATCTTCCGGGAACACCCCGAGATCCACAGCACCATCCACTGCGCCGCGCGGATTGTGGTCCCGGAGTCGGTGCAGGAGCCCTACCTCTACTACCACGAGAACGTCTGCAAAAGCCTGGAACTGTTCAAGAACCTGGCCGAGCTGGGCTACCCCAGGGTGGTGTTCAGCTCCTCGGCCTCCATCTACGACGCCGTGCCGGGGTTCAAGGTGACCGAAACCTCGCCCCTCAAGCCCAGCTCCCCCTACGCCCGCACCAAGTACATGATGGAGATGGTGCTGGAAGACCTGTGCAAAGCCACCCCACTTCGGGGCATTGCTCTGCGGTACTTCAACCCCATCGGGGCCGACCCCAAGCTGCGCTCGGGCATCCACGTGCGCGAACCCAGCCACGTGCTGGGCAAGATGGTGGACGTGGCCCTGGGCAAGTTGCCCGAGTTCACCCTCACCGGCGTGGACTGGCCCACCCGCGACGGTTCGGGCATCCGCGACTACATCCACGTCTGGGACCTGGCCATGGCCCATGTGAAGGCGGTGGAGCAGTTCGATGCGGTCATGCAAAAAACCAAAAGCGCCTATGTGGTGATTAACCTGGGCACCGGCCATGGGGTGACCGTGAAGGAACTGCTTGCGGCCTTCGAGCGGGTGTACGGCAAGCAGATTCCCAAGCGCGAAGCCCCGTCCCGCCCGGGTGATGTGGCCGGGGCCTACGCCAACGCCGACCGGGCCTTAGAGCTGCTGGGCTGGAAAGCCGAGCACTCCATTGACGAGGGCATCGCCAGCGCCCTGGCCTGGGGTCAGAAGCGCAGGGAAGTCCTGGGGTATGCCTAGAGCGCTCTTCACAGGGTATGGGAGCATGCCGCTGAACCGCCACACAGCACCAGCCCGGGCGCAGCGTCAGCGGTAGATCAACGGCAGTAGCAGCAGGGTGAAAGACACCGAACATCTTAACCGTGGGGTCGTCCGGGGCGCGAACCCGCCCCACTCGACCAGAGATTCCCCGTCGGCTCTGCTCGAGCCCAACGGTTCGCCTCGGTTCTGCTGGACAAGCCCAAGCAGTACCGCTTTCTCTAAAGGCAAAGCAAAACACGAGGGGGCCCAGCGGCCCCCTCGTGCGTTTCAGGCGTTAGGCCCTGGCTTTGCTCACCAGCTCGGCAAAGGCCTCGGGCTGGCGCACGGCAATATCGGCCAGAATCTTGCGGTCGAGTTCGATCCCGGCCTTTTTCAGGCCGTGCATGAACACGCTGTAGCTCAGGCCATGCTGACGCGCCGCGGCGTTGATGCGCACAATCCACAGGCGGCGCATGTCGCCTTTGCGCTTGCGGCGGTCGTTGAAGGAACGCATGGCGCCGCTGAACAGGGTTTCGCGGGCTTTGCGAACGCTCTTGGAGCGCAGGGCATAAAAACCCTTGGCGCGTTTGAGGATGGCTTTGTGTTTACGACGACGGACTACACCGGTTTTGGCGCGCGGCATCTGTTCTCACCTCTCCTTATACGTCGTAGGGCATGAGCCGGTGAACACGGCGCTCTTCGCCTTTGGAGAAGGTGAAGTCGCGCCCCTTCTGACGGCGGCTGCTGCCCGACTTGTGCCAGTTGAGGTGGCGCTTCCCCGGCTTCTTGCCAACTACCTTGCCAGTGGCCGTGATTTTGACACGGTTTTTGGCGCCCTTGTGGGTCTTCATCTTGGCCATGATGTGCTCCTGTTTTTGCGGCCTGAGTGCCTCTGGCGAGGACTTATAAACTCGGCAGCCTTGTGAGTATAGCATCTCCTCGCGCCCTTTGCCAGCGAGGGGCCCCTTTCGAGCAGCGAAGGCACTTCACATACGGGGGTGAGGAAGCAGGGCGTGGAGACCCACGACCCCCCCGCTCACCTTGTTGAAAGCTGCTTGTGCGCCTGAAGGGGGTATGAGCGGCTGCCAAACCGCCCCATGCAAAAAAGCCCGACCCCACAGGCCGGGCTATCTTGAGTGATGCAGCAAACGAACCCTATCGCACTCGTCAGAGATGTGGCCGCCTGCGAAAACGAGCATGCGTATGGGCCCAGACACTTGCGACGCACCCAGGCCCGCAGGTGCTTGGGTTTTGAGTTTCCAGGCGGCCCCAGTTCTGTCCAGGACAAAGCCTTCTCAAACCCACATGGCTTAGGCGGGTGAAGAGCGCTCTAAGCCGGATTGCTCGACGAAGCAGCGGGGGTTACCGGAGCCGAGGGCTTGGAGCCAGGGGCCATGACCATGTTCATGTCGCGGCCCAGCATCTCCGGGCGCATCTCCACGAATCCGATGCCTTCCAGGTCTTTAGCAATTCGTTCCAGAAGCCGGTAGCCCAGTTCCTGGTGGGCCATCTCACGCCCGCGGAACATAATGGTCACCTTGACCTTGTGGCCCTCCTCGAGGAAGCGCCGAATGTGCCCGAGTTTGGTGTTGTAGTCGTGGGCCTCGATTTTGGGCCGCAGCTTCATGCTCTTGAGTTCGGTGCGCTTGGCTTTCTTGCGGGCCTCTTTCTCGGCTTGCTGCTGCTCGTAACGCCACTTGCCATAGTCGAGCAGGCGGGCCACCGGTGGAACCGCGTTGGGCGAAACCAAAACCAGGTCGTATTCACGTTCCCTGGCCAGTCGCAGGGCATCGCGGGTGTCCACCACCCCCACCTGCGTCCCATTCTCGTCAATCAGGCGTACCTGGCGCACCCGGATACGTTCGTTCACTGGAACATCTTTCGTTATAACTTCACCTCCGCAAGCAACAAACCCTGTTGAGCTTAATCACCTACGCCCTCGAGTGTACACAAAAAGCGGGCCGACGGGCAACGTGGAGGCTTACTGGGTCGGTTTTTGAGTCCACCACCCCTGCTCCAAACCCATTGAGAACCCGGGAAGCGGCTGACATCCGGGGGTCTGGCTTTTCATTCCTTCCCCCCTCAAGCCTTAGCATAGGAGCATGAGCGTACTCGCTAGTGAGGTGGAGGGTATCCGGCTGCTCACCCTGAACGACCCCCAAAGGCGCAACCCCCTCTCCCCCGGCCTGGTGCGCGGCTTGCTGGAAGCCCTCGAGGCCGCCGAGCAAGACCCAGCCACCCGGGCCGTGGTGCTGACCGGCGCCGGCCCGGCCTTCAGTGCGGGGGCCGACCTGGACTTCCTCCAAAGCGTCACCAGCGCCGGCGCCGAGGCCAACTACGCCCACTCCCGCGAGCTGATGCGCCTGTTTCACCGCATCTACACCTTCCCCAAACCCACCCTGGCCGCCATCAACGGCCCCGCGGTGGCGGGTGGGGCCGGGCTGGCCACGGCCTGCGACCTGGCCGTGATGAGCGAGGACGCCAGAATCGGCTACACCGAGGTCAAGATTGGCTTCGTGGCGGCGCTGGTGGGGGTGATTCTGGTGCGCAACGTGGGGGAGAAACACGCCAAGGAGCTGCTGCTGACGGGCCGGCTGGTCTCGGCTCCGGAAGCCTACCGGATGGGGCTGGTGAACCGCGTGGTGCCCGCCGAGCAACTGCTGGACGAAACCCTGGCCCTAGCCCGGGAGGTGTGCGCCAATGCCCCCACCTCGCTTTCGCTAACCAAAGAGCTGCTCCATGCCCTGCCCGGCATGGGCCTCGAGGACGGCTTCCGGCTGGCCTCCATCGCCAACGCCTGGGTACGCGAGACCGGCGACCTGGCCGAGGGCATCGCCGCCTTTTTCGAGAAGCGACCCCCCCGTTTTTAGCGTTTCCTGAGCGCCCTCAGCCGTTCGGCAGCTTCGGCAGCGCCAATCTGGCCTTTTTCCAGCGCGGCCAGGATGGCCTCTTTCTCTTCGGGCGATGGGCCGGTCTCGGGAAGCTCCTGGTACTCGTAGCCCAGCACCCGGAGCAACCCCTCGAAGCGGGCCCGCACGGTGGGGTAGGACACCCCCAGAATCCGCTCCACTTCCTTCAGGTTGCCCCGCACCTTGATGTACAAGCGCAGGAATTCCAGCGGCTCGGGGGGCAGCAGGGCAAACTCGTTGGGCTGGAACTCGCCTTTAATCTCGGTGCGACAATCCGGACACACCAGACCGGTCACGTGCAGCCGCCCGTTGCAACCCTGAACCGGGCACTCGGTGGGCATGGGAAAGACCTTCATAGGGACTCCAACTCGAGCCATATTTCACCACAGCCCGATCTTGACATACAGCGGCTTGAGGGCTTTGGGCTTTGTCTCGACCTCCACCAGGGCCAAGGGCGGTATCTTCCGCAGTTCCCAGGTCTGGCCGCGCAGGGCCTCGAGGGTGTGCAGGGCAAAGGCCAGCTGGGGGTCGGGGCCCTGGGCTCTCCGGATCGCCCATATGCCCATCATCAGGAAAAACTCGAGCATCACCAGGGGCGCGAACAAAAAGAGGGGCACCGGGATTTCTGGCAAGCGCACCCACACGTACACAAACCGGGGCCGAAGCAAGCTCAGCTTCGAGAACCCATCCGCTCTGGGGAACGCTTTCGACACTGCGAGCATTTTATTCTCTCCAGGGGGCCCACCCCTCAGACCACCTCAATCAAGACCCGCATGGGGCCCGACATCCTGGTTTCGCCCTCGCTCACCTTGGCCACGTCGCTGATTTCCACATCCACCAGCCGGCCCTCGGGCAGCTCGCCCTTGAGCATGTCCAGGATGCCCGCAATGTCAATGCCCTGAGCGCTCAACTGCTGCTTGGCCTCGGGGGGGATGAAGTTGGAGGCGAAGCGGGCCAGGGCCGCAGGCACATTGACCTTGACCTTGACATCCTCCCCGTCCACCACGATGCGGATCATCTTGGCGAGGCCTTTAGGGGGGGGTGGGGTGGTGGCCACTGCGTAGGCGTAGCCTGCGCTGGGGGCCGCCGTCTGGGGTCGCCCAGAGTCCATGGCTTCCAATAGGCGAATGGCCTCCTCGGCGGTAATTTTGCCTTCCTTGACCATGTCCATGATGCGCTTTTTGTCTTCCATAGTCTCCCCTTCCAGAGTAAAAAACGTTGGAAAAACCAGCCGTCGGGTGTCGGGTTGGTTCACAACTCGAGGCCGAACCCGCTTTGGGCTTATGGGGTCGGGGCCTACCTCGCCTTTACCTCCAGGTTGCCCATGCGCACCGAGACCTCGAGGCTGGCCCGGCCCTCCCCCAGCCGCCGGGCGGCTCCGTTCGCCGTGCGGTCAAATCCGCGTATCTCCTGGTTGCCCAGGCTCACGCTGGGGCTGAGGCATACGCTGCTGCCGGGTAGCATTTCCAGCTCGACGTTGCCCATCGAGGCCCGCAGGCGGTGCTGACCCTCGCGCAGCAAAAGGGAGCCGTCAATGTTGCCCGCCGTGACCTCGAGGTCGAGCCCTTCCACGGCCTGAAGCTCCACATTGCCCGCCGCCACCCGGCCCTTGAGGAATGCAACGCCCTCGGCTTCCACCTGAGCCGCTTTGCCGTCTATCTCCAGCCCCCAGCCGGGCGGGAGGCGCAATTCCAGCGAACCAACCCGGCCCAGCAAGCCAAAAAAGCCCTCCCCCGCCGTCTCGGGCCACACTTCGAGGTCGGCCCCCACCGAACGCACTTCCGCCGGCCCTTCAACCACCGGCATCTGGAGGCTCTCGTCGAGCCGGGCCTCGAGCTGGCCTGCCGTAAGTTTGACCCGCACCCAGCGCAACCCTTCGGGCTGCCAGCTGGCCGGGGCGGCGTACTGCTCGCCCAGGGTGGCCTGGGCCTGTTGGGTTGCGGTGTCGCCTTCCTCGAGGGCCGCCAGCAGTATGTCGGCTTCCTGCTGGGTGATTTTGCCCGCTTGCAATAAGGCCTGGATTCGTTCAGTTTCAGACATAAGAACCTCCACTGGGAGCTTCAGACTCACTTCTGGTTACTCAAGCCCCGCGCAAGCGCCGGTTGGCTCGGTTCACGCCGGGGGCAGGCTCTAAAGCCTCGGCCCAGGCCCGAAGCTGCTGGGCAACACGACGGCGGAAAGCCTGCTTGGGCCGTTGCCGCTCCCGCTCGGCTTCCTGGCGGTAGGCGTCGATTTTGGCTGTGATGATGGCGGCCAATTCGTCTTGATTGAAATTTCCGAACATGGCTTCCCCCCTGGTCATCACTATAAACCAGGATTTTACTTTTTGTCAATATCGTGTTTACATTTACTGAGTTTTACTTTTCTATTGATTATTTACCATTTGCTCAAATTGCTCGATTCGCCTGACCAGGACAGCCATTCCCTCTTGCCAGAAGATCTCCGATTCCAGGTCGAAGCCAAACCGGGCGGCCAGCTCTTCGACGCGGTACTTCCCCACCGAGGCCAGGAGCTGATCGTACTGGGCCACAAAACCTGCCCCCTCTTCCAGGTATCGCCGGTACAGCGCCAGGCCAAACAGGAGCCCGAAGGCGTAGGGGAAGTTGTAGAAGTTCGAGCCGTAGTAGTGCCCCTTCACCGCCCACATATAGGGGTGGTAGGTGGCCAGGGCCTCCCCGTAGGTCTCGAGCTGGGCCTCCAACATGGCCTGGCAGAACTCCTCTGCCGAAAGCTCCCGCTCGCGCCGCTTAGCAAACACCGTCTGCTCAAACAAGAAGCGGGCATGAATGTCCACAATAACCTGGGCCGCGTTTTGCAGGCCGCCCTCGAGCACCCCCAGCTGCTCAGCGGGGGGTAGCACCCGCAAGGCAGCCTCCCCCACCACGGTCTCGTTCATGATGGAAGCGGTCTCGGCCAGGGTCATGGGCTCCTGGCGCAGCAGGTAGGGTACTTCCCGCAAGCAGTGGTTGTGGTAGGCGTGGCCCAGCTCGTGGGCCAGGGTCGAGAGGGAATCGAAACTGTCCTCGTGGTTGAGCAGGATGCGCGAACGCCCCTGCCCGACCGGCGTGCAGTAGGCCCCGCCCACCTTGCCCTTGCGCGGGGGCGCATCCAACCAGCGCTCGGCATAGGCCCGCCGGGCCAGGTCGGCAGCCGCCTGCGAGAAGCCGGCCAGGTGCTCGGTGATGAACTGCTGCCCCTCTTCCCAGCCCCACTTTTTGGGCGTGACCCCAGGCCGTAGCACGGGGGCAAACAGGTCCCACCAGTCGAGCCGGTCCTTTCCCAGGGCCCGGGCTTTGATCGCAAAATAGCGCCGCCAGTGCGGAAAGCTGTCCACCATCGCCTGCTGCATGGCCCAGAGGGTCTTGCGGGAGATGCGGTTTTCGAAGAGGGCTGGGGCCAGGTCATCCGGCCAGCCGCGCTTGCGGTTCAGGGTCGAGACCTCGCCCTTGTAGCCGTTGAGGGCTGCGGCCAGGGGTATTTCATGGGCTTTCCAGGCCTGGAGTTCGGCCTCGTAGGCGGCCTTGCGCACGGCCTCGTCGGGGTGCATGGCCAGGTTCCGCACGGCGCTGATGGGCAGCTCCTCCCCCTGCACCACTGCGCTGATCTGGCTGGTCAGGTTGCCGTGCAGCTTGACCCAGGCCCGCCCCCCGGAGAGCGAGAGTTCGGAGGCCAGCACCTCTTCAGGCTCGGACATCAGGTGCTGGGTCTGGGTTCTGGCTTCCTCGAGCAGAATCCGGTAATCACCCGCCTGCACTGCGTCGGCATCGAGCTGGGCCAGCCAGCGCTGGAGCCTGGGGCGCAGTTTCAGGTACTCGAGGTAGAGCAGCTCGAGCTCCGAAAGCTTGGCCTGGGCGGCCAGGTCGGCGCTATCGGCATCCACCCGCATCAGCACATAGGCATACAAGGGCCCCAGGGTATCGCCAAAGGTGTTGAGCTTTTCCAGCATGGCGCCGAAGGTCTTTGGGTCGGTCAGAGCGCCCTCCTGGCCAATCCGGTGGGCCTGCATGAAGTCCTGCAAATCCTGGAGTTGGGTCTTTACCTCGCGCCAGGTGGTCAGAAACTTTTCGGACTCAAAGCCTGGAAACAGGGCGTCCAAATCCCAGGTCGGAAGCTCGGCGGTGGCCTGGCTCATAGGCCCAAGTATAGGGATTCAAGCGGGGTCAGGATAGAATCCAGGGCATGCGTTTTCCGGTGCGAGTTCCCCTCGAGGTGCGCTTTAGCGACCTGGACACCCTCAAGCACGTCAACAACGCGGTTTATCTGACCTACGACGAGGTGGCCCGGGGCCACTACCTCCAGCGCGCCGGCGCCGCCATAGACAGCGGCCATTTTGTGATGGCGCGGGCCGAGGTGGACTACCTCACGCCCATTTTGTTCGGTCAGAAGGTGGAAATCGCCCTGCGGGTGGAGCGGGTGGGAAACTCGAGCTTCCGCACCCATAGCGAGATCTGGGCCAACGGCGGGCTGGCCGCCCGCATCAAGGTGGTGGTGGTCTGGCTGGAAGAAGGCAAGCCCGCCCGCATCCCCGACTGGTTGCGCGAGGCCATCCGGGCGCTGGAAACCGAGCCGGTGGAGGGCTTGTGAAGCGCCGGGCAAAGGCCAGTCCAGCCATCGCTGCCTGAACACCTGGCCGCTGTGGGAGCGGTGAGGCAGGGCGCAGGGGTGAGGGTAGGAAGCCAGTGCATCCGACCACCCCCACCTCTTGTATTCCTGAAAGTTACTCGAATGCCCAAAGCTGGTATTACCCCCGCCAAACGCCATTAGAGACTGCTCTGGGCTGACTTCGACCCAGGCCTCTTGGCCACGCCGAGCGAGATTACTCCTGCTCCACCCCCACATTCACACCCATCAAAAGCTCAATGGCTTTTTCCAGCATCAGGTCGCGGCCTTGGGCCAGGGCCTGAAAGTCGTCGGCGAAGCTCACGCTGGGGGTCACGCGGTCGGGGTAAAAGCTGCCGTCCTTGCGCTGGGCCCTCGAGGTGGTCACCTGCAAACCTGAACCATCGCTCAGCCTCAGGAAGATGGTGGCGGTGTTGCCCACCCCGGCGGTGGGCTGTCCGATCACCGGGGCCTGGCGGCCCTCTTGCAAATCGAAGGTGAAATACTCCGCGCACGAGGCGGTGCGTTCGTTCACCAGCACCACCACCGGGGCTGTCCAGCGAACGGCCTGCACCTCGTACTGGGGCCGGTCTCGGCCTCCCGAGCGGAAGTAGTAGTAGCCGTCTTTGTAGCCCTGTTCGCTGGCCCGCAGGTTGTCCTGCAAGCGTCGGTAGGTCTCCTGCACAAAGGCCCCAGCCCCCACCAGGCACTCGCTCAAGACCCCCCCGCCGTTGTTGCGCAGGTCAATCACCATGCCCTTGGCCCCCGCTGCCTGGGCCTGGCGCACCAGCTCGTGGATGCGCGGCCCCACCTGCTGGTAGCCGCTAAAGGAAGGGATGCGCAAGACTGCAATCCCATCCGGGCGCAGGCTGAGCGAGGGTAGCTGGCGCAGGGAGATAATCCGGGGGCGCACTTCCACCTCAAAACGCTGTTGAACCCGCTGGATGGTCAGGCTCACCGGGGCGCCGGTGGCGAGGCGCTCCCGCAAAAAGTTGCTGCGCTCCGTTTCGGCCTGGGGCAAGGGCTCGCCATTTACGGCCAGAATGCGGTCACCCCGGCGCAGACCCGCTTCCTCGGCGGGGGTCTCGGGGCTGACCTCCACCACCAGCAGGCCCTCCAATCCCGGCACCACCTGGAGCTGCACCCCCAGTTGAGGGCGGCTGCTGCTGGTTCCGGCCAGGCGACGCTGGATTTCGGCGTAGTCTTCGGGGGTGAAGTAGCGGGTGTGGCGGTCTCCAATCTCGGCCACCAGCGAAGCAATCACCGTGTAGGCCTTGTTCGCAGGGCAAACCACTTCCTGGGCGCAGATTTTCTCAAGCTCCCCCTGGTATTTCTGGCGCAGTTCCTGCGGCCTGACCTGGGAAAAACCTCCGTAGTAGTCGTTCAGCAAACGACTCACTTCGTTGAGCAAATCCTGGGCGGGGCTGGCCAGGCCGAGCCCGGCCCACAACACCAGCACGACCCCCCAAAACCGCCGTTTGTCCATGCTCTATTTTTAGCGCCCAAGTCTGAAAAATGGGTTGCCCAAATCACAACTGCGCAGGCGATATGGGTTCGTTATGAGGTGTACTCGAAAAGTGTCGCAGGTCAAAAAGCTTTCGGCTTTCGGCCTCCTATGGCATCCGAAAAGTCTCCGGCCCCAGCACCGGGTTGACCCTAGCCTGGCGCACCTTGACCTCGGCAAACAGGGTGCCATCGGCATAAAGGCGGGCCTGGAAGGGAATCTGGAGGCCTGAGACTCGCCGCAGGTCGGCGTAGAGCACCGTTAGCTGTCCCTGGCTGTTCTGGTAGCGCTCGGCGATGAGCTGGTGCTGGGCATTCACCAGGTAGGTGGTCTGGCTGCCCTGGGTCGTGACCTCTACAGCGGTTCCGGTTCGGTCGCCAAAGGTTCGACGCCCCAAAAGCTGCGCCCGTTCACGCCCGCTGCCGCCCAGCCGCAGGCCATACCAGGTCTGGAACAGGCCGTTGCGCAGTTCCTGGGAGAGGGTGGCCTCGAGGGCCTTGCTCCCCGAGACCACGCTCCAGCTCTGGCCGCCGGCAGGGGTTACCTGGAGCACCTGAATCAGCTTGGAACCGTCGCGGTACTCCACCCTGAGCTTTTTGGAGGGAAAATCCACATACGAAACCACCGTCAGCTCTCGCTCCGGCTCTGGCCCAGAAAAGGTGGTCAGGGTGGCGGTTTCCTGGTAGGTGCGCAGGTTCGCCAGGGCTGGCCCGCCGTGGGCGAGGCGCATCTTTTCCAGCAGTTGGGCGGCCTCCGGGGCCACCTGGGCCAGCCCCACCGCGCAAAGCATGGTTGCCAGCCCCAGCATGTACTTCCAACCCGGACTCATCCTGCCCAGGGTATCGCAGGATTCTGAGAAGGTCTTCCTGGGCATCGCTGGCCGCGATTTTGAGCCTTTGTGCTTCGCGCTATAGTATGACCCCATGCCGGAAGAAACCAAAACCACCGAAGCCAAACCCACGCCGCAAGACCAACTGACCACCACCCAGCACAGCCTCCGCATTGGAGGCAAGGAACTGCGCTACAGCGTAACCTGCGGAACCGTGGTGCTGCGCGAGGAATCGGAAAAGGACGGCACGGCCGAAGGACACAAGCCCAAAGCCAAAGTTTTCTTCATCGCCTACACCAAGGAGGGCGTGGCGGACCGCAGCCAGCGCCCCATCACCTTTTCCTTCAACGGGGGGCCGGGCTCGTCGTCGGTCTGGCTGCACTTAGGCCTTTTGGGGCCCAAACGGGTGGAGATGGGCGACGCCGGGGCCCTTACGCCGCCGCCCTACCGGCTAGTGGACAACGAACACACCCTGCTCGAGGTCAGCGACCTGGTCTTCATTGACCCGGTCGGAACCGGCTACAGCCGCATGGTGGAAGGGGAGAAAACCAAGGAGTACCACGGCTTCAAGCGCGACCTCGAGAGCGTGGGGGAGTTCATCCGCCTCTACACCCACCGCTACGGGCGCTGGAACAGCCCCAAGTACCTGATTGGCGAAAGCTACGGCACCACCCGGGCGGCGGGCCTCTCGGGGTATTTGCAGGAGCGGCACGGAATGTACCTGAACGGCCTGATGCTGGTCAGCAGCATTCTGGACTTCTCCACGGCCCGCTTTGGCCCCGGCCACGACCTGCCGCACCTCCTGTTTTTGCCCAGCTTTGCTGCTACCGCCTGGTATCACCGAAAGCTTCCCAAAGACCTTCAGCAAAAGCCGCTCGAGGCGGTCTTGCAGGAGGTGGAAGCCTTCGCCGAGGGCGAGTACGCCCTGGCCCTGATGCAGGGCAGCAAGCTAACCCCCGCCGAGCAAAAGCGCATCGCCCAGAGGCTCGCTCGCTACACCGGGCTCTCGGAAGCCTACGTGCAGGCTTGCAACCTGCGTCTGGAGATTTTCCGCTTTACCAAAGAGCTCCTTCGCGCCGAGCGTAAAACCGTGGGCCGGCTGGATAGCCGCTTTACCGGCACCGACCGCGACGCTGCCGGAGCCACCTTCGAATACGACCCCAGCTATGCCGCCATCCAGGGGCCCTACACCGCCACCCTCAACCAGTACGTGCGGCAGGAGCTGGGCTTCGAGAGCGACCTGCCCTACGAAATTCTGTCCAACCTGTACGAAAGCTGGAGCTACAAGGAGTTCGAAAACCAGTACCTGAACGTGGCCGAAACCCTGCGCAAGGCCCTCTCCATGAACCCCTTCCTGCGGGTGTACGTGGGCAGCGGCTACTACGACCTGGCCACCCCCTACTTTGCTACCGACTACACCCTGAACCACCTGAGCCTCGAGCCCCACCTGCAACAAAACATCCAGGTGCACTACTACCCTGCCGGCCACATGATGTACGTGCACCTGCCCTCCTTAGCCCAGCAAGCCGCCGACCTGAAGGCGTTTGTGCAGGGCCAGCCCAAACCAACACCTCGTAAAAGCAGGGCTCGGGCCGACCGATAAAGGGTTGGTTGGCCGCTATCCAAAGTGCACTTACAGAGAACGGCTGCAATAACTGCCCAAGGATGATCGAAATCCAACAACGATACACCGGGCATTCCAAGGAGGTGTTGGCCGACGAGGAATCTGCTATGGCGCAAGGCTGGTGAATGTTGGGGATGTCAGGGCATCAGATGCCTCGCCGCACTCGGAAAAACACTTTTGACTGAGTTTTTTTGTGTCTTTCCTTTCACCGTTTTGAGTGGCTGCAATGAATACCCAAAGGCCCGTAACCGTGGTTGATGTGGGCTACCGCTCCACCCACTACTGGGTGGTGAGTGCGGGTACTTCTCGCCTACTGGTGGACATCGGCTGGCCCGGTACCCTCGGCACCCTCAAGGCCAATCTTGCGAAAATGGGAATCCCCTTGCACGAGATTCGCTACGCCCTGGCCACCCACTACCACATCGACCATGCGGGGCTTGCCGAGGAGCTCAAAAGGGAGGGGGTTCCGCTCCTGGTGCTCGAGGTTCAGCTCGAAGCCATCCCCCTCATGAAAACCTGGACCAAACCCGCAGACCGTTACGTGGAGATTACCGAAAAGGGCAACGTGATCCTTTCTTTCGAACAAAGCCGCGATCTCCTGGCCCAGATGGGCCTGGCCGGGGAAATCCTGCCCACCCCCGGCCACACCAACCACTGTGTCTCGCTCCTGCTGGACAACGGTTTCGCGTTCACCGGCGACCTTCCAGCAGAGGCCCTGACCTTCAATAACCCCGTCGCACTGGCAAGCTGGAGGCTCCTCCGGGAGAAAGGGGCGACCCGCGTGTACCCCGCACACGGGCCGGTGTGGTCTATGGGCGACAGGCCAGTCAAACCGACCCCCTGAGGCCCACCCGCTTTGGCTTCAAACTCGGTTGGTAGCATGGAGCCATGCGAATGGGGGTTTTGCTTACACCGGGTTTCCTCGAGGCCGAGGCGGCTTTGGTCCTGGAGGTGGCCCGGCTTTTAGGCTGGGAGCGGTTCACCCTGGCCAGGGGCCGCACCGCCCTGGAAGGCAGCGCGGGCGCAGTCTGGACACCCAAGTACACCTTCGCCGCCAGGCCCGAGCTCGACGTGCTGGTGATTCCCGGCGGGCCCCAGATGCGCAAACTGGGGCGTGATGCAGAACATCAAGACTGGCTGGGCGAAACGTGGGGAAGCCTGCGGGCGTTGTTCACGGGGGCCAACGGGGTGCTGTTTTTGTGGGAGGCCGGGCAGGTCTCGGGTAAGGTGGCCGCTCACCCCGTTGCCAAAGAAGCCCTGGCCGGAACCGCTTTAGAGCACACTAAAGAACCCTACCGCTGGCAGGGCAAGGTCTGCACCACCCGGGGCTACCTGGCCCTGGCCGGGGCCGTGCTGGACTGGGCCGGGTTTGCCGAGGAGGCCAGAGCCCACCTGGGCCTGGCAGGGTAAGCCCGGTGTTGCGCGGAACTGCGGTGGCCCGTTGATCTGAGTTTTGATTGCACAGTTGTAGGAACACCTCACCCGAAGGAGTTGATTACCCGCTCCCTCCCTATGCGATTGAAGACGGACGGCGTGAGTCTCGGTTGGGCTGCGCTGGTATGAAGGACATCCCTATGAGCCTCTGACGCTGCGCCTGGTGACATGCCTCGCATAGCACCCCCTTCGCCCGGGTCGGCCCATCATCTATCGCCGATGGAACCACCGAAGCGGGCATGGCGCAACCGGCCTTGTGCCTAGGATGGCCCCGCTTCAGGCTTTCAGCCGGTCTGGGTTAGAATGGGGGCTTGTGTGCAGGTTTAGTGACCTGCCCAGAGGAACCCCATGGCATCACTCGGAGTCGGCATCGTCGGTCTTCCCAACGTGGGCAAATCCACGCTCTTTAACGCCATTACCAAAGCAGGCGCCCTGGCCGCCAACTACCCCTTTGCCACCATTGACAAAAACGTGGGGGTGGTGACGCTCCCCGACCCACGCCTGACCGCCCTGCAAAAGCTCTTTGTGAAGGGCGAACGGGTGCCCCCCATCGTGCCGACCCACGTGGAGTTTGTGGACATTGCGGGGCTGGTGAAGGGAGCCCACAAGGGCGAGGGGCTGGGCAACCAGTTTCTGGCCAACATCCGCGAGGTCGCCGCCATTGCCCACGTGGTGCGCTGTTTCGAAGACCCCAACGTGGTGCATGTGGCCGGCCAGGTGAACCCCCTGGACGACCTCGAGACCATCAACACCGAGCTGGCCTTAGCCGACCTCCAGACCCTTGAGAAGCGCCTGGACAAGCTGCGCAAGTCGGCCCGCACCGACAAGGACGACAAAGCCCTGCTGGATGTCCTGGAACCGCTCCTGCAACACCTCTCGCAGGGCCAGCCCATCCGCACCTTTGCCGGGGCCGAGCCGGAACTCTTGAGCAAGGCCGCCCGCGAGATGGGCCTGCTTACCTACAAGCCGGTCATCTACGTGTGCAATGTGGCCGAGGAAGACCTGCCCGACGGGGCCCAAAACCCGCACGTGCAAAAGGTGCGCGAGGCCGCCGCACGGGAGGGCGCCGAGGTGGTGGTGGTCTCGGCCAAGATCGAAGCCGAGCTGGCCGAGCTTTCCGAGGAAGAAGCTGCCGAATACCTGCAAACTTTGGGCCTGGAGGAGTCCGGGCTCAACCGGCTGGTGCACACCGCTTACCACACCCTGGGCCTGATTACTTTTTTCACCGCCGGCGAGAAAGAGGTGCGGGCCTGGACCATTCGTAAAGGCACCAAAGCGCCCCAGGCCGCCGGTGAGATTCACTCCGACCTCGAGCGGGGCTTCATCCGGTCCGAGGTCATCGAGTGGCACAAGCTGGTGGAGGCAGGCGGCTGGGCCCAGGCCAAGGAAAAAGGCTGGGTGCGCACCGAAGGCAAGGATTACGTGGTGCAGGACGGCGATGTGGTGTTGATTCTATTCAACGTGTAGGCAATGGCCGACGGTAAAGGGCGGCTGGCGCCAGCGACAGAGAACGGCTGTCACAAAGGCAGAAGAATCGTCGAATCCAACGATAAACCGGTCGTTCCGAGGTGGTGTAGCCGACGAGGAATCTGACACGGCGCAGGAGTGGTGAGTGTTGGAGACGGTAGTGAACCCGATGCCTCGCTGCGCCAGGAATGACACCACTATCTTTGTTTTTTATCGCTTCACGGTGCTGAGCATCGGCATCCGTTCTGGTTCAGCTGTGAGCTGAACAATACACATAGCTCGCTTGAGCTGTAGACCCTCAGCCATCGGCTATGAGGTCTGACCTCACTCCGCCGAGGCCGCAAGCTGAAAAGCCTGGCTCAGGCGGGCTTCGTCGGTCAGGTCGAGGCGCAGCGGTGTGAGGGCAATAAAGTTGTGGTTGAGGGCCCAGCGGTCGGTGCCCTCTTCGGGCTCGTGGTCGGGGTACGCGGCAAACCAGAAGTGCTCGCGCCCCATAGGGTCGGTGCCGGGCACAATCCGGCCCTCGTACATCCGCACCGACTGGCGGGCCCACAGGATGCCCTTGGGCTTGGTGGGCAGGTTGACGTTGATCAGGAAGGGCTTGGGCTCACGCAACAGGGCCTCCAGCACCCGTCCCACCCAGGGTTTGAGGGCCTCGAAGTCGGGCTCACGGCCATTGACGGGAGCGCTGAAGGCAATGGCGGGAATGCCCAGCAGCGCGGCCTGCTTGGCCGCCGCCACCGTGCCGGAGTGCCAGATTTCGTTGCCCAGGTTGGAGCCCAGGTTGATGCCGGAAAGCACCAGGTCTACGGTGTCCCAGTGGTGGGTGCCCAGGGCCACGCAGTCGGCGGGGGTGCCGTTCACGCGGTAGGCCTCGAGGCCCCCCAGCGGGGTGGCGCGGTAGTGCAAGGGGCGGGCTATGGTGATGGCATGGCCCATGGCCGACTGTTCCACATCGGGCGCCACCACCCGTACCTCGCCAAAGGCCGTGGCTACCTCGGCCAGCGCCAGAAGCCCAGGGCTGTAGATGCCGTCGTCGTTGGTCACCAGGATTCGCATGGTCTACCTCTCTAAAGGGAGCGTGGAGGCCGAGCGTCAGAGCAGGGTCAGGCGGGTCAGCCAAATGTCAGGGGGCGTACCAAACCGGTCTGACAAAGGGGTTTTAATCTGAGGGAAACATGGTCAGTGTGTTGATTCCGACCTACAACCGGCCTCAGCTGCTGCTGCGGTCACTGCGCTCGCTCCAGCTTCAGCTTTACCCCGACTGGGAAGCGGTGGTGGTGGACGATGGCGACGGCTCCGGCATCCTGGCCGCCCACAGCCTGCGCGACCCCCGCATCCTGGGGGTTTGCAACGAGGGGCGGGGGCAGGTGCAGGCCCGCAACACCGGGCTGTCCCATGCCACCGGCTCGATAGTTGCCCTGCTCGACGACGACGACTACTGGCTCGACCCCACCCACCTGCACCGGGTGGTGCGGGCACTCAGGGCCCAGCCAGGGCTTGTTTACCGGGGTGGCTACCTGGTGCTCGAGCGCGATGGGCTGGAACTCGAGCGCATCCCTTTCGACCATAAAGCCAGCCCCCTCTCGCTCCGCACCGACAACCACCTGCTCGCCACCGGTGCCGCTTACCCCCGCTTTTTGCACGACGAGCTGGGGCTCTTCGACCCGGAGATGGCCGATTACTGGGACTGGGACTGGTATCTGCGGGTTTCCTCGGCGGGCTATCCACTCATCCAGCTTCCTGGCCGGGGGGTCGCGGTCTCCATGCACGGGGCCAATATGTCCTATGCCGCCCGCCAGGAGGAGCGCCAGAAAAACCTGGAGCGCCTCTCGCGCAAACACGGGCTGGGCAAGCTCGAGCTCAAAGACCACCGCATCATTGCCGGGGCCGCCTGAGCTCTCCGAGCCAAAAGCCCATCCCAACTGAGGCGAGACCGGCCACTGCCTGCCAGCACCCTGCGGTTCAGGCCCCAAACATGACCGATAACCACGGTTTTCGTAGCCCAACCCAACGTCTGTCCTGACCGCGGGCTGACAATAAACAGGACACAATCACTACTGGGGGATAGAACCCTTCACCGGAGGCTTCATGCAACGATTCTTTCTGGCTTCGCTGGTCGCGCTTGGGCTGGGCCTGGCCCAGCAGCAAACCATCACCCTCTACACCTCGGAAGTCCTGACCAACGTCAACCCCATGATTGAGCTGTTCAGGCGGGCCAATCCGGGCGTCAATGTACAGGTCTTCCGCAGCGGCACCGGCGAGGTGATTACCCGTCTGCGGGCCGAGCTCGAGGCGGGCAACCCCCAGGCCGACCTGCTGTGGGTGGCCGACGAGACCTTCTTCCGCGAGTTGGCCGCTGCCAACCGCCTGCGCCCGGTGCGGGCGACCACCCCGGGCTTTCCGGTCAGGTTCGCCTATCAGGGCGGGCGCTACTACGAAGTACGGCTCCTTTACAACGGCATTGCGGTGAACACCCGCAAGCTGGGCAACCTCCCCGAACCACGCTCCTGGCGCGACCTCTTGAAACCCGAATACCGCGATCTGGTGGGCATGCCCAACCCCAACTTCTCCGGGGCGGCCCTCTCCACCCTGGGCACCTTCAGCCAGCGCTTTGGCTTCAGCTTCTTCGAGCAGCTCCAGCGCAACGGCCTCAAGGTCGAGCAGTCCAACCCCATCCTTCAGCAAAAGCTGGCCGAGGGACAGTACGGCCTTGCCATCATCACCGACTTCGGCATCCGCGACCTGATCCGCCAGGGAGCGCCCCTCAAGATGATTTACCCCCGCGACGGGGCCATTCTGGTGCCCACCCCCATCGGCATTCTGAGCAATAGCCGCAACCCTGCACTGGCCGAGCGTTTTCTGCGCTTCCTGCTCTCGTCTGAGGCCCAGGCCCTGTTCGCCCAGCAAGGATACATTCCCGTCATCGCCTCGGCCCCCCGCCCCGCTGGGGTGAACGGGGAGGTGCTCTCGGTGCCCTCGGCGGCTGAGTTCATCCAGGCCAACCGGCAGAGCCTGTTGACGCAGTTCAATACGTTGTTCAATCTACGCTAGGAGCGAAAGCGGAAGGCCGAGAGCATGACGCATAGGGTCTGTGGTCTGGGGCCAAAGGTCAGAGTGCCCACCCCAGGCCTGAACCTTGCACGTCAGGTCAAGCCTCATCTGAGCCTCATTTAACGCCCCTGGCATGACCGCCCGATAAGGTGCTCACCCCTCCACTGTTAGGATAACGCTGATGCCCAGGGGACAACCCCTTGCCACCGTGTTCTGGCTACTCCTCTCGCTGGGGGTTGCCCTGCCGCTTTGGGTGCTGGCCTGGCGGGGGCTGGGCGACCTTGCCATTCTGCCCAGGGTGCTCGACCTGGCGGGGGTTTCGCTGCTGCTGGCGCTTTTGGGGAGTCTCTTGTGCCTGGGGGTGGGGGGCGGGCTGGCCTGGCTGGCCTTCCGGGCGCGGCTGCACACGGGGTGGGACACGCTGCTGCTGCCCGCCTACCTGGTGCCGCCCTTCGTGGGGGCGCTGGGGTTCCTGTACGCCTTGCAACTGGTGAACGTTCAGCCCTACGGGGTGGGCGGCATCCTGCTGGCCTGGACGGCCCACTACGCTCCGGTGGCCTACTTGCTGCTGCGCCCGGCCCTGGAATCCAAGCTGGCCCCGCTGTTGCTGGCCTGCGAGGTGCATGGCGTGACCGGCTGGAAGCGCGTGCGGGCCCTGGTGCCCCCGCTGTTTCCGGCGCTGGTAGCAGCTTTTGGGGCGCTCTACCTGACCCTGCTGGGCAACTTCGGGGTTCCGGCGGTGCTGGGGCTGCCCGCCCAGGTCTACACGCTGCCCACCCTGGCCTATGCCCGGCTCTTCTCCCCGGCCAGCCCCGACCCCCTGGGCGAGGCGGCGGCCATTGGGCTGTTGCTGGGGTTGCTGGCGGTTCCAGCCCTGTTGCTTTCCAGCCAGCCGACCGGCGAACCTTCTCCCCGGCCCCTCCGACCCAGGGGAGTTTGGGCAGCCAGAGGCGCCTTCATCCTGTTCGCGCTGCTGGCGGTGGTGTTTCCGCTGGTGGGCCTGGTGCGCCGGGCCCTTTTCAACACCTTTACCGGGGCTTTCCAGCCGGCTTTTGGCGACGCCTGGGCGCTGCCCCTGGTGCGGCAGGGGCTCTTCAACTCGCTGCTGCTGGCCCTGCTGGCTACGGGCCTGCTCCTGCTGCTGGGGCTCTTGCTGGCCCCCCATCGCGGCGCTTTGAAGCGGCTGAGGCAGGTGCTGGACCTGCACTACCTGCTGCCCGGAACCCTGTTGGCCCTGGGCCTGATTCTGCTGCTGGCCCCCACCCCGGTCTATGCCACCCCCTGGATTCTGCTGCTCGCGTACCTGCTCAACTTTGCTGCCTTGATGCTGCGCTCGATGGAGGCTGGGCTGGAAAGCGGCATCGAGCGGCTGGTGGGGGTGGGCAAGCTGTTTGGCCTGCGGCACGGGCGGGCCTGGTGGAAGATTGGCTTCCCCCTGCTGCGGCCCTACCTGGCGGCTGGGGTGTTTTTGGTGCTGCCGCTGTGCCTGGCCGAGCTGACCCTGTCGGCCATGCTCTACGCGCCGGGGAGTGAAACGTTGGGGGTGGCGGTGCTCTCGGCCCTGAACGGGGGGCTTTTCCGCGAGGCCGCTGCCATCGGGCTGATGCTGATGGCCCTGTCGCTGCTGCTGCTGTGGGTACCGCGCAAGGGCGTGGTGGGCTAGTTTAGCCTGCACGCAGGTGTTCGCACCGAGTAACCCACGATTTTTCTACCGTTTCTTGCTATCGGCCATAGACTGTAGACCATCGGCTTTCCAGAGTTACCCCTGAGACTTCCACCATGCTACGTCTGGAGAACCTCACCAAAAACTTCGGCAAGGCAGGGGTGTTTGGGGCCAGCCTGCACCTTACGCCCGGCGAAATTGTGGCCGTGCTGGGGGCCTCGGGCTCCGGCAAGACCACCCTGCTCAACCTGGTGGCGGGGCTTTTGGAGCCCGATTCGGGGCGCATCTTTCTGGGAAACGAGGACGTGACCCGTCAACCGCCCGAGAAGCGCGGGCTGGGTTACGTGTTCCAGGATCATGCCCTGTGGCCCCACCTGAGCGCCCTCGAGCACCTCCTGCTGGTGATGAAGACCCCCGACCGGGCGCAGGCCCATCACCTGCTGGAGCGGGTGGGACTGGGCGGCCTCGAGGCCCGCAAACCCCACCAGCTCTCAGGGGGGCAGAAGCAGCGGGTGGCCCTGGCCCGGGCCCTGGCCGCCAAACCCCGGCTGCTGCTCCTGGACGAGCCCTACTCGGCGCTCGACCCGGTGCTAAGGGAAGAGTTGCGGCTCGAGGTGGCCTTGCTCCTGCGGGCCGAGCAGGTCAGCGCCCTCCACGTCACCCACGACCCCGACGAGGCCCTGGCGGTGGCCGACCGGGTGGCGGTGATGGAGGGGGGGCGCATCGTGCAGGTGGACACCCCCGCCGAGGTCTATGCCAGGCCCCAGACCCTCGCCGCAGCGCGGGCTTTCGGGCGGCTCAACCTGCTGGCCGTGGAGGTACAAGGCGGCCAGGTTCAGCTGGGCGGCCAAACCTGGGCCGTTCACGGCCTGGAAAGGGGGCCGGGCCTGCTGGCCTTCCGCTACGAAGACCTGGCCGTTGCACCCGAAGGGCTGCCGGCAAAGGTGCTGGCAGTCTACGGCGGTCGGGGCGAGCGGCTGTGCCGGGTGAACCTGGGGGTGGGGGAAGCGGTGGTGAAGCTCAGCGCAGCGCCGGGGGAGCAGGTTCGGCTGGCGCCATTGGGTGAGTTGCGGGTATTTCCATTATCACAGGAGGCAAGGGCCCACGAACAGGGCAAAGCACGGTGAGGAATCCCGTCTCTGTCGTGTTCTGCGGTTCGCTAACCCCATGCAGTACCAATCCTCGGAAAGACAGAGGGGTTTGTCATTCCGAGCCCAGCGAGGAATCTGACGCGCTTCCGTCCCCCGCATTCACCACCCCTGTGCAGCACCAGATTCCTCGTCGGCTATGCCTCCTTGGAATGACAGCGTTTCACCCAGACAACCCACACAATCCCATCACCCGTGGAACAATGAAAGCGTGAAAACCTACTGGGTCTATATTCTGGCAAGTCATAAGCGCGTGCTATACGTGGGCATGACCAGCAATATCGCAAAGCGAATGTACGAGCATCGCCACAAGCCAACCGGGGGATTCACCGCCCGCTACAACGTGAATCAACTGGTCTACTTCGAGCAAACCAATCAGGTCGAAGAAGCCATACGGCGTGAGAAGCAGATCAAGGGCTGGCGGCGCGAGAAGAAGCTCGAGCTAATCCGCACCTTCAACCCCCACTGGCGTGACTTTTCCCAGCTCTTTCTTTCAGAGCAGCCCAAACCGGGCTGAAAAAGCCTATCCCCAGCGCTGCCCATCCCGCTTCCCGCCCCAGCGCCGCTCCATTCCACCCGGCAACAGGAGAAAGCTGTTGCGGTCGTCGGCCAGCTGGGCCTGCAAAATGTCCAGCACCTTGCGCTTGGCGCGCGCGTCCAGGATGGGGAAAAACAGCTCGTAGCGGCGGTCCAGGTTGCGCGGCATGGCGTCGGCGCTGCCGGCCCAGACCCGCCACTTGCCCTTGTTCTTGAAGGCGGCAATGCGGGCATGCTCCAGAAAGCGCCCCACCAGGCTCTTCACCTCCAGGCCCGCCCATAGGGTGGTCAGGGTGCTGCGAACCACCAGGTGCACCCGCGCCCCCCGGTTCAGGGCCTCCTCGAGGGCGCTCAGGATGGCGGGGTCGGTCAGGTGGTTGAATTTGAGTATTATCTCGCCCTTCTTGTGGGCCTCCACCTGGATGCTTTCCAAAAGCAGGTCGCGGATGGAGGAGGCCGTCCGGAGGGTGCTGAGGGCCGGGGGCTGGCTGTGCTCCAGGGCTTCAAAAAACGCCCGCACGTCGGCGGTGAGGGCCGGGTGGGCAGTGAAGAGCGAGAGGTCGGTGTAAAGCCGCCCGTTGACGGGGTTGTAGTTGCCGGTGCCCAGGTGCACGTACTCGCTCCCCGCCCGGCGCACGTACAGGGCCTTGGCGTGCACTTTTTTGTCTGGCAAGGGCAGCACCCGCACCCCGGCCCCGGCGAAGCGCAGGCTCCACTCGAGGTTGGCCAGCTCGTCGAAGCGGGCCCGCCCTTCCAGCAGCACCGCCACGTCCTTGCCAGCTTTGGCGGCCTGAATCAGCGACTGGGCGATGCCGTTTTCCTCGCCAATGCGATACAGCGTGGCCCGCAGGGCTTCCACCTTGGGGTCTTGGGCAGCAGAGAGGGCGAAGGCTTCCACCGCGCCGTAATCCTCGAAGGGGTGGTACAGTAGCAGGTCGCGCTTGTTGAGGTAGGCGAAGGGGTCTTTGGCGAAGCCCTTGGGCTTCTGGATGGCAATGGGCTTGAACTTTTCGCTGGCGGGCCCCCTCGAGACGATGGTAGATACAAAACTCAGGTCGAGGGGCGGGGGCAGCCGGAACACCTCCGGAGGCTCCAGCCCCAGGGCCACCCGGATGGTCTCGGCCCACAGAGGGGGAAAGTCTTCTTCGAGCTCGAGGTGGCTCACCTTGCCGTCCAGGCGGGTCTCTAAGGCCTCTGGTAGTTCGTCCCAGTCGGCGCGGGAGCGGGCCAGCTGGGCCAGTCGCACCAGGCGAAACTCATAGAGCGGGAGTTTCTGGTTCTCGGGCAAAAACAGGTCGCTGCGCATCCGCACCAAAGCCCCCAGCCGCACGAACCCGCCCTCCCGCCCGGGCACCTCCAGCAGCCTCGGCACGCTCTCGGGCAGCCGAATCAGGTGCTGCAACAGCCCCTCGCCGGAAGCGAAGTACAAAGCCTGGCTGGCCAGCTCGGGCAGGGCCTCAGGCCGAATCAGGTCGGTCAGGGGGGCTACCTCCTCGGCCAGGTAGGCCCCGAAGAACTGCTTCTCGGCCCGGGTCAGCTGGGAGGGCTCCAGGATGTGCAGGCCCAGCCCCTCCAGCGCCTTGAGGAACTCGAGGTAAAGCCTTCCAGCTTCCTCGGTCTGCTCCAGGGCTTCCTTCATCAGGGCCAGGTAGCTGGGGCTGCCCCGCTCCTCGGCAAAGGCCCGCGAAATCCGGGCGGCGTAGAACTCGTCCATGTTGGAAGCCCAGATCGCCAAAAAGCGCAGCCGCTCCAGCAGCGGAAAATCGGGCCGCCGGGTCTGCTCCAGCACCCGCCGGTTGAAGGAGAGCCAGCTCGCTTCCTGGGTCAGGTGGGTAGGGACAAAGCGCGGGGCCGGGGGCTTTTTGGGCATCGCCTCCAAGTCTTGGGCGGTTTTGTCAGGGGACGGTAAGGCTTTTTTCTTGACCTTGGTTTTTTTCACCCTGACCTGAGTCTATCGCACCTCCAAACACAGGGCCAGAAACAGGAAAACTGCCGAACCCTTGCCATCGCATAAAAAAGCACCCTGTCATTCCGAGGAGGCGTAGCCAACGAGGAATCTGGTGCTGCAGAGGGGTAGGGAATGCAGCGTACGGTAGCGCATCGGCTTCCTCACTTTGCTTTGCTCCGTTTGGAATGACAAGGTATGGGTGTTTGGGCAGTGTTGGGGAACCCAGGGGTCGCTTTTGAGGTTAGCCATACACCCGCCTTTACGCCCCTCTGACTCTTCGGAAACACACTAAAAGCATGACGCCAACCCTGACAGAACTTGAGCCTCCGGCGCTAAGGCCCTACGATGGGGCGGTGCGACGGCTGGGCATTGTGGATCTGGGGTCGGGAACCGCGCGGCTGGTGGTGTATGCCTACGAGCCGGGAAAGCAGTTTCGGCTGGTGGACGAGATTCGGGAGACCGTGCGGCTGGGCGAGGGGCTGGCCACCCAGGGCCGCCTGAGCAAAAGCGGGATGCAGCGGGCCCTCTCGGCCCTCAAGCTCTACGCCGATTTCGCCCAGGCCACCGACCTGGACGAGCTTAGGGTGTATGCCACCAGCGCCAGCCGCGACGCCGAAAACAGCGCCGATTTCATGCGTGAAGTGCGCAAGCTGGGCCTCCAGGTGCAGGTGCTCTCCGGCGAGGACGAGGCCCGCTATGGGGTGTTGGCGGTGGCCAACGCCTTCACCTTCGAGGAGGCCTGGGTCATGGACCTGGGGGGAGGCAGCGCCCAGCTTTCGCACATGGAAAACCGGCTGTACCGCACGGGCCGGGCCTATCCGCTGGGGGCGGTGCGGCTCACCGAGATGTTTCTGCGCTCAAACCCCCCCAAGAAGGGCGAGATAGAAGACCTCGAGCGCTTCGTGCGCAAGGAGATGAAAGAGGTGCTAGCCCAGGTGCGCGAACACCCCCTGCCCCTGGTGGCGATGGGCGGCACCATCCGAAATCTGGCCAAGCTGGCCCAGCGGCGCAAAGACTACCCCCTCGACCTGGTGCATGGCTATTACCTTTCGCGGGAGGAGCTCGAGGCGGTGGTAGCGATGCTGGCCCAGCGCAGCACCGAGCAACGGCGGCAGCTCGAGGGCCTCCAGGCCGACCGGGCCGATGTGATTGTGGCCGGGGGGCTGGTCTACCGCACGGTGCTGCGCGAGACAGGGCTGGAGGGCCTCTGGATTTCCGGCCAGGGGGTGCGGGAGGGGGCCTTCTACCGCGAGTTTCTGACCGCGCCCCACCTGCTGAGCGATGTGCGGGGCTTCTACGTGCGCAACCTCTTCGCCCGCTACCCCCAGGAATATGGCCACACCGCCCGGGTGCGCCACTTCTGCCGCCTGCTCTTTCGCCTGCTGGCCCCCCTGCACGGCTACGGCCAGGCCGAGGAGCGGCTTTTAGACGAGGCCGCCCTGCTGCACGACATCGGCATGAGCGTGGGCTACTACGACCACCACAAGCACGGCGAATACCTGATTATGAGCGCGGCCATCCCCGGCCTGACCCACCGCGAGCAGGTCTTGCTGGGGCTTCTGGTGCGCTACCACCGCAAGGGCGAGCCCCGGCCAGGGGCGTACCGCTCGGTGTTGCAGGAGGGCGATGCCAAGCGGTTGGTGCGGCTGGCCACCATTCTGCGCATCAGCGAATACCTCGAGCGCAGCCGGGCCGGGCGGGTCGAGGGGCTGGAGGTAGACCTTGGCCCCAAGCAGGTGCGCCTGACCCTGTTGGCCCAGGAAGAGCCCTGGGTGGAGATGTCCGAGACCCGCAAGCAGGCCAAGTTATTCCAGCAAGCCTTTGGGCGCGAGCTGCTGGTAGAATGGGCCCCACAGGCCTGAGCGAAGGTGTGCATTCGTTCAGCACCTGCTTCCCTGGTTTTGAACCGAAACATCTGCACGCTAATGGCCGACCCCAGGGATGTAGGGGCCATTTAGACCTCAGCCAGAGCGACCCGTATGGAACTCTATCTGATTCGCCACGCCATTGCCCTGGAGGCCGCGCCCGACCAGTCCGACGACGCCCGCCCGCTGTCCGAGGCCGGTATCCAAAAATTCAAAGAGGCCGTACAGGGCCTCAAACGCCTGGGGACTCGTTTTGACCGCCTCTACCACAGCCCCAAGCTGCGGGCCATCCAGACCGCCGAACTGCTGGTGCCCCTGCTGGATGGCGAGACCGAGGTGACCCCCTACCTGGCCACCGAACCCGGCCCCGAGCTATTGAAAACGCTGGCGGGCGCGTCGGTGGGGCTGGTGGGGCACGAGCCCTGGATCAGCGAGTTGTGCGCCTGGCTCTTAACCGGGCACAAAAAAGGTGAGACCTTCCCCTTCAAAAAGGGGGGCGTGGCCTGGCTCGAGGGCACACCCAAACCCGGCGGCATGAGGCTACTGGGTTTCTGGTCCCCCAGGGTTCTGCGCAGGCTGGGATAAGGCCAGCCCAGGTACAGGAGGAAGGAGCCCTCTCCCCTTCTGGGGAAGGCTGGGTCTTATCGCACTCTTCAACGACGTAGCCGCCCATCCCGGCGGCCACTGTTCTGTCCAGGACAAAGCTTTCTCAATCTCGAATGGCTCAGAATACGTGAAGAGCGCTCTAGGGTGGGTTTCCGGATGGGTGCGCCCCTCAAGGCGAGGCCTGGTAGGTCTCGATCAGGGCCCACGCAAAAGCCAGCCCCAGCCCCACCAGGGTGAGCAACAGGGGCAGTGAGCGTTCCGACCCCAGGGGGGTTTTGTCTGAAGGAAGCGGGTTGCGGCGAAAGAAGAAATAGGTTAGCAAAAGGCCCACCCCCAGGAAGAACGGCGCCGCAATGGGGTCACTCGAGGGCGTCTCGGCCAGCGCACCCCCATCGCGGCTGACCCCAAGGGCCCACAACGCAAAGGGCAGCGAGTTGCCCAGCGCGTGGGCAAAAATGGTTGTCCACAGGCTGCCGCCCCGGGCGATGTAGCGCCCCCATATCAGGCCGGCCCCCAGCGCATAAAGCACCACCGCCGGCAGCACGTGGGCCAGCGCAAACACCCAGGCGCTCAGCCACACCGCCGCTCGCACCCCATCGTTGTGGCGAAACGCCCGCAACATCCACCCCCGAAACAGGGTTTCCTCGGCCAGCGGCACCACCAGGGCCACCACCACCCACAAGGGCAATAGCTCGCCCCATCCGGCACCGGAGGGCAAGGCCAGGTTGCCCTCGGCCCTGGGCAACCAGGCAAAGGCTGCCCCGGCCAAGCACCACGAGACCGGAACGCTCCACAGCGGCAAGCCCAGCAGTTCCCGCAGGCCAGGCCGCCGAAAAAGCCGGGGTTCTTGTCGGTAGAGCCCCCGCATCAGCACCAGGCCAAAAACCAGCAGGCCTGTACCGGCCCCCATTTGCTCGAGGAAGCCCACCTCCCCGCAAAAACCCACCTGGCAGGGAATCAGCCACAACAGGGTGCCGGCTGCCGCTGCCAGGTAAAACAGCCACAGCAAGTACACCGCCCGGCTGACCATAAAGCTCAGGCCTGCCCCAGCCGAAAGGGGGTTTTGTGGCCCGCAAGGGCAATCTCGCGGGCCTCCACCGGAACCCAGGAAAGCCCCAGCACGGCCTGGTAGGCGCGAAGCGCCTGGTCACGCTGGCCCATCACATCGGCCAACTGCCCATACCGGGCCAGGGTGTAGCCCGGCAGGTAGGCGGGGTGCTGAAAATCGCTGTGGACAAGCTGCTCCAGGAGTGCAAAGGCATCTTCGGCTTGCCCGGCGGCCAGGTAGATCTGCGCCGCGCAGTAGAGGGCTTCAGGGCCGTCCACTTCCTGCAACTGCTCGAGCAAAACCGCCCAGTCGTCCGTCTCGTTGAGCTGCCAGGCCCGGTCCAGCACGCTGCGCTGGCGCTCGAGTTCGGTAGGGGTGTGGGCCCCTGGCAATTGGTACAGCCCAGCCGGCAGGTGCTCCAGCAGCAGGGGGTACTCGAGCACATCCACCAGCACCGCCACACGCCCCCACGAACCATGCAAGCGCTCGGCCACCTGTGCCATGCGCTGCCGCCGGAAGCCGGTGGCCGGGCCTTCGCCAAAAGCCTGCACGTAGCCCTGGTGGTAGGCCCTGAGCAGTTCCAGCAGTGCTTCCTGGGCAAAATCCTCTGGGGTGCGGGGGGTGCTGAGCAGCCTTTTCAGGGATTCCTCGAGGCCCTCTACTTTGCCCAACCACTGCTGTCCCCTGGGATACTGCCCCAGGGCTTCGCGGAAGAGATCTGCTTCGGCCTTGAGGTGAGCCTGGTCGTCCAGGGCCTGCACCGCCACCCCTGCCCTTTCGGCCCAGGGCAAAACGTGAAAGAATGAGACCTCGTTCTGGTCGCGCCAGCTCTGCGCCGCCAGTTCCTCAGGGCTGTAAGAGGCCAGGACTATCTTCTCGGGCTGGTGCGCCTTGACCAGCTCGGCAATCGTCACCCCGTTGTAGCGCGGGTGCAGAATGTGAAAGGGGCCCAGTGTAGGAATGACCAAGACCGACACGCCCGGTATTCTAGACCTCAAAGACCGCAACTACCGTTTCGCAATGCTCAATGGCTGGTTCGTGCTGTTGGGCGACGCTTTTTTTAATGGCTCGATTGTGCTGGCCTCCTTTGCCGCCAAGCTGGGGGCCCCCAACTGGGTCATTGGCCTCCTGCCCGCCCTCTTGAACGCGGGTTCCATGGTGCCCCAGGTTTTCATCGCCCCCTATGTGGCCCGCCTGCCGGTCAAGGTTACCCTCTACCGGCGCATGGCCCTTTTGCGGGTGGCCAGCCTGGGCCTGGTGGCGCTGGGCGGGTTTGCGCTGGCCCAGCGCCCCGACCTGTTGCTGTGGGTTTTTGTCATCGGGCTTGCCCTCAACGGCTTTTTTACCGGATTTTCCAGCCTGCCTTTCTGGGAGGCCATCGGCAAGACCATCCCCATGGAACGCCGCAGCGGGCTTTTCTCAGCCCGCAACCTGGTGGGCGGAGCGCTGGCTTTTCTGGCGGGCTTTGTGGTGCGCTTCATCCTGGAACTGCCGCTGGCATTCCCCTATCCCTATGCCATCCTCTTCGCGCTGGGCACGCTGGCCTTTGCCTATGGCTGGCACGTCTTTGGCCTCATAGACGAACCGCCCGACAAAGAGACCCACACCGAGCGCATCTCGCTGGGCCTGCCCTTCCGCGACTTCTACTTTCGTCGCTTCTTGCGGGTACGCGTCTTGCTGGCGGTGGCCAGCATGGTCGAACCCTTTTACGCCGCCTACGCGGTGCGGGTGCTGGGCCACAAGGGGGAAATTGGGGTATATCTGATGGTCTATACGCTATCCTCGGTGCTTTCCAACCTGCTGTGGGTACGCATCTCGAGGCGTTATGGCTCGCGCAGCCTGATTCTGATTGGGGCGGCCCTGGGCGCTCTGGCCCCCTTGCTGGCGTTGTTGCTGCCTGGCTCGGCTTTCTGGATGGTGTTTGTGCTGCAAGGGGCCTACCTGGCCTCCATCGGGGTGGGTACTTCCACCTATCTGGTGAACCTGGCCCCCACCGATGCCCGCAGCTCCTACATCGGCCTGTCCAACACCATCGTGGGCTTGCTGGCTTTTTCGCCGGTGCTGGGGGGCTTGCTGGCCGACCGGGTGGGGTATCTGGGGCCGATGGTGGTCGCCACCCTCTCTTATGCCTGGGCCCTGTACGCAGGCCGACGCTTGAAGCTGCTCGAGGGTGCTCTGCCACGCTAGAGCGCGCTTCAAATGCCATGCGACTCCCAGAAAGCTTTGTGCTGAACCGCAGCCATCCGGGCGCGCAGGGTCGGCCTGATGGGCAAAAACTTTGCTTGAAGCCTTTCATACCATGGAAGCAGTGGTTAGGGCGTAGAAGGCAGGTGTTGGAGACCGACCCCCGCTCCCACCCGGTGTTTCCTTGAAAGTGCCTGTAGGCCTGAGGTTGGTATGGGGTCGCCGACCTTCCCTCCGCCCGCAAAACCGCACGGCCTTCTTCCACACAAAAGCCAAACCTTGGACAAAGCCCTGATTTGGCTTATGATTTCCACGGTCACAATGGAATCCCGCCCTGGCATTCCGGCCCAGTTCCGCAACCTATTGTGGGGTCAGACCAGCGTTACCTTTGGGGCGGTGGTGCTGGAAGTGGCCCTGCCACTGCTGGCCGCCATCACCCTGAAGGCCAGCCCGGCCCAGATGGGCCTGCTCGCCACCTTGCAAACCCTGCCCTGGCTGGTCATCACCCTGTTTGCCGGGGTCTGGATAGACCAGGGTTCGCCCAAGCGCATCATGACCTGGGCCAACTACGGGCGGGGCCTGTTGTTGCTCAGCATACCGCTGGGGGGGTGGCTGGGCTGGCTCAGCATCGAGTGGCTGTGGGTGGTGGCCTTCGCCTATGGGCTGCTCAGGGTGTTTTTCGACCTGTCGGTAAGCGCTTTTGTGCCCAGCATTGCCGAGCGCGAACAGCTCGTAGCGGCCAACAGCCAGCTCGAGAGCAGCCGCCAGGTTGCTACCGTTGCGGGGCCGGGGGTAGCAGGCTTGCTGGTGCAGGCGGTAGGGGCGCCCCTCACGGTTTTGCTCAATGCCCTCCTGTACTGGGTCTCGGCCTTTCTGATCAACCGCATCCCCAGCAACGAGACCCAGAAGGTGCGCAGCCCCAAGCTCATCTTCAGCGAAATCGGCGAGGGTCTGCGGCTGGTCTTTTCCGATGCCTACCTGCGCGCGCTGGTGCTCTCCAGTGCTACCTTTAACCTGCATATTGGCATGCTGGCCGGCCTTCAGATTCTGTTTTTGAGCCGGGTACTGGAAATTCCACCGGCCTGGATTGGCCTCATCTTTGGTGTGGTGGGGCTGGGTGCGCTCATCGGGGCCCTGACCGCCGCCCGTTTTACCGACTGGCTGGGAACTGGCGGAATCATTATCCGGATGCAGCTGATCTCCTCCCTCACCGGGGTTGCCTTCGCTCTGGTGGTCGCGCCCCCTGTTGTGGCTGCCCTGCTGGTCAGCCTGCTCCTGTTTGTGAAGGCGGTTTCGACCGTGGTGCGCAATGTGAATGCGGTGAGCATCCGCCAGGCCCGAACCCCCAAGCACCTGCTGGGGCGGGTGGGCGGAACCAGTCAGTTTGTGGGCATTGGGCTGGGTTCGCTGGGGGGCATTCTGGGCGGGGCGCTGGCCGAATGGCTGGGCATCCGCGAGGCCACGCTCATCGCCGGGCTGATTGCCATGCTCTCCTTCACCTGGCTGTTCTTCTCGCCCATTCGAAGCCTGAAGGGTCTGCCCGAGCCCTTGCAGGGTTGAGTTGGGTCAGCACTCAGGGAAAATAGCAAAAAACCTGGGGGGCGTAACGCCCCCCGTAACACTCTGGCTATAGGCCAAGTGGTTGATTTAGTCGTTCCAGATGAGGATTCGGCGAGCAACCTTTGCCATGTTTTCCCTCCTTGGCTGTAACGATACCCAAGCAAGTAACGGTTGTAAACCCCTTGACAAAATGTCAAGTTTATGCTTTCAAACAAAGAGATTCTATATTGTACTTGGTACAACGCAGCAGCACCTATTTCGCTGCTTCGGGTTAGCCGATGGTTCAGGCACTTTTGGGCAGCCGAGGCCCTTTTGTTTATACTGAGTTTATTTTTGGCCCTATGGTTGGACTATTAAGATTGGGGCGCCCTCGAGCCCCGCAAACCCAAACCGGACAGGCCAGCCGGGCTCGAGGGCGCTGCTGATTTGACGCCCACCCCGCGCAGCCGTACACTTCTAGGCAAGATGGGGTTCCGGCAGACTACCCGGCTGGGGGAGAACTTCTAGCCTGAGGGCAATGGAGGTTCTCCCGGCTCGTGGTGGAGGGGCCGGGGTTTTTTTTGAGGTGACTATGAACGCAGTGCTTCCCGACGGACGAAACCTGGAGCTAAAGCCCGGCGCCACCGCAGCCGATGCCGCCAAGGCCATTGGCCCCGGCCTGGCTAAAGCGGCGATAGGGGCCATCGCCAACGGTGAGCTCTACGATTTGTTCAAGCCCCTGCCGGATGGAGCCGAAATCCGTATTCTGACCGAGAAAGACCCCGAGTTTGTGCAGCTTTTCCGTCATACCCTGGCCCACGTGATGGCCCAGGCGGTGCGCGAGCTCTATGCCGAGCGGGGCTTTGCCCCGGAGCAGGTCAAGCTGGCCATCGGGCCGGTGATTGAAAACGGCTTCTACTACGACATGGACGCCCCCGAGCCCCTGCGCGAAGAAGACCTGCCGCTGATTGAGGAGAAAATGCGCCGGATTGTGGCGGCCAACCTGCCCCTGGAGCGCTTTGTGCTGCCGCGTGAGGAGGCCCTGAAGCGCTATGCGGGCATTGACCCCTACAAGACCGAGCTGATTCAAGACCTGCCCGAGCACGAGGAGCTGAGCTTTTACAAGCAGGGCGACGAACAGTTTGGCTTTACCGACCTCTGCCGGGGGCCCCACGTGCCCAGCACGGGCCGCATCCCCCCCCACTTCAAGCTGACCAGCCTGGCCGGGGCCTACTGGCGGGGCGACTCCAGCCGCCCCATGCTCCAGCGCATCTACGGCATCGCCTTTCGCACCAGGGAAGAACTCGAGCACTACCTCTGGCAGCAGGAGGAGGCCAAACGCCGCGACCACCGCAAGCTGGGGGCCGAGCTCGAGCTTTTCACCATCTCGGAGGAGGTGGGCAAGGGCCTGCCTTTGTGGCTCCCCCGGGGGTCGTTCATCCGGCGGCAGATGGAAGACTACATGTACCACAAGGAGCAGGCCTACGGCTATCACTACGTTTACACCCCTCACATCGCCAACGCCCGGCTCTACTACACCTCCGGCCACCTGCCCTACTACAAAGACGACATGTACGCCCCCATCGAGATTGAGGGCGAGGAATACTACCTCAAACCAATGAACTGCCCGCACCACCACATGATTTACAAGGCCCGCCCCAAGAGCTACCGCGACCTGCCGCTAAGACTGGCGGAGTTTGGCACGGTCTACCGCTTCGAGCTTTCGGGCACCCTTTCGGGCCTCACCCGGGCGCGGGGCTTCACCCAGAACGACGCGCACATCTACTGCTCGAGGGCCCAGGTCACCGAGGAGTTCATCCGGGTCATCCAGCTTTTCGACGAGGTGTACCGCGACTTCGGCATCAGCGACTACTGGTTCCGCCTTTCGCTCCCCGACTTTGAAAACAACCCCGAAAAGTTCGGTCAGGAGAACGACAACTGGCGCGACTCCATTGCGGCCATCCGGGCGGCCCTCGAGCAGACCGGGGCCAAGTACGTGGAGGGCATCGGTGAGGCCACCTTCTACGGCCCCAAGCTGGATGTGCAGATTCGCAGCGTGCTGGGCAAGGAAGACACCATCGCCACCAACCAGCTCGACTTTATCGTGCCCGAGCGGTTTGGCCTGGAGTTCACCAACGAGCGGGGCGAAAAGGAAACCCCGGTGGTCATCCACCGCGCCATCATGGGCAGCTTCGACCGCTTCTTTGCTTTTTACCTCGAGCACACCGCGGGCGACTTCCCCCTCTGGCTCTCCCCCATCCAGGCCGTGCTGGTGCCCATCTCAGACCGGCACCTGGCTTACGCCGAGCAGGTTGCCGCCCAGATGCGTAAAAACAAACTGCGGGTGGAGATAGACAGCCGCCCCGAGCGCATGAACGCCAAAATCCGCGATGCCGAGCTGCAAAAAATCCCGCTGATTCTGGTGGTGGGCGACAAGGAGGCCGAAGCCGGCACGGTGAACGTGCGCGAGCGGCACGTGAAGGAGCAGCGCAGCCTGGAAGTGGCGGCCTTGATTGAGGAGATGAAGGCGCGGGTGGAGGCGAGGCGGTAGGGCTCAGTTACATCCACTCGCAGCGGTGGCCTGCCCATCTGGTAAAAGTAACCTTCGGATGCAAAATCGGAGGCGCTTAACCCGGCCAGCGGAGCGCCGAACTCTTTCAGAGCGTTATACACAGCTTCTGGGTTTCTGTCGTCTATGGCGATGAGTATCAAGGTCTTTGGTAAAGCGCGGTTCGGTGTAGCGCATCACCGCATATCCCCCAACAATCAGGTAGCGAACCTTATGCTTTTTGAAAAGACTCAACAGTTCTTTGAAGTCGGGGCTGGTCAGCATGGCCTTCCCTTAGCAGCAGGTAATCCTTGACCATCTCAAAGGCCGCCTCAAAGATGGCCTCCACAGGCTGGCTCTGCCAGAAGCGCAGGTCGAAGTCATCCTCTTCGCCCAGCTTGCCGTAACGCTCACTTACCTGCATAGATTCATTGTACCCGAGTCTCATCGTCCTCTGGCGTGGCCTCTGGGAGGCTGTCGTTCGCCCTCAAGGGGTGGGCCAGCTCAGTCTTAGGGCCTTAGCTCGAGCGTCCAGGTCGGGCCCCAGTCGGCAGGCCGGGTGCTCAGGGGCACGGTTCGGTTGTCGCGCCAGAGCCACAAGAGGTCGTCGAAGTGGGGGCTGAACACATCGGCGGACTGGCCCATGGGGTAGATGATGCGGCTGTTGTCGGGGTCGGCCAGGTCGAAAAGGGTGCGCAGGCTGGCCCCGGAGGTGTGCACAAAGGTGTCCTGGTTGTAGTTGGCTACATTCACGGTGTGCATGGAGCCAGGGGTGGGCAGGGTGCGGTTGAACAGGCCGCCAATGAGGGGCGTGGAGGCCAGGGGCGAGATCAGGCTGGCCTGGTGCAGCCGGCCCCACTGCCACTGGGCGGGGTCGGGGCCTAGGCGGCGCTCGAGTTCCGCCCCGGCTTTCTCCAGGGCCTGGGCCATGAACTCCGCGCAGTTGCGAATCCCGGCGCTGGCGTTGCGGCACCAGCGCCCATCCTCCCGCAGGGTCTGGACGAAGGTATAGGGCACCGGGGGGTAGCGAAGCTCGAGTTCGTCCTCCAGCATCCGGGAAATCTCGCGGTAGTAGAAGGCAAAGGCCGTGGCCCCCACCGAGTCCAGCTCGGCCCGCAAATCCCACCCCCGCACCGCACTCTGCAAGCGCCGCGCGGCCTCGCTTTGGGGTTGGAGGGCCAGCAGCGCGGGCAACATCTCCCGGGCAATGATGGAGTAGGTATCGCCCTGCCAGCGGGCCATGTCCTCGAGGCTGGCCCTGGGGGTCGCCAGAATCAGCTCGCGGATGCGCTGGGCCCGGAAAACCTCGGTGGTGTAGGTGGAGATGTCGGGCCCGCCGTGCGGCAACACCCGGTTGTTGGCGCTGCTGACAAACCCCTCGCGGGGGTTCACCACCTGCGGCAGGCGCTCGAAGGCCACATAGCCCTTCCACTGCTGACCCAGCCGGGCGCTGGCCGGAAAGCGCCCGTCCCAGTCGCGCAGCGGAATCAGGCCGGGGGCAAAGTAGCCGATGTTACCGTCCACATCGGCATAAACGAAGTTCTGCATGGGAGCTGCGTAGCGCCGCAGGGCCTCGCGGAACTCGGCGGCATTGCGGGCGCGGTTCATGCCCAGGTAGGCATCCAGGGTGGTGTCCTCTGGCTCCAGGCCCGTCCAGCGCACCGCCACGGCCTGGTTCTCTCCGGCGATGGCGGTTCCAGCGGTCAGGCCAGGCCGCAAAAAAGCCCGGCCCAGGTCGGAAATCACCGGGCCGTATTCGCTTTCCCGCACCGTGAGGGTCACCGGGTCGGCCCCCCGCACCTGGATGATTTCCTGACGCAGGCGGAGCGGCACCAGGCCGGTGGGGGTTCGGTAGGCCTGCCCTTCCAAGTCCAGCACGAACAAATCCATCACGTCGGGCCGCACGTTGGTAGCCCCCCAGGCCACCCGGTCGTTGCGGCCCAGAAAGACCCCCGGCACCCCCGGAATGGTGGCCCCGATGGCCTGGTAGCCGGGGCCGCGCAGGTCGGCGATGTACCACAGGGCCGGGTTTTGCAGGCGCAGGTGGGGGTCGTTGGCCAGCAGGGGCTTGCCGGTGGTGGTGCGCGCGCCGCTCAGCACCCAGTTGTTCGAGCCCTGGTCGGGGGTGCGGGGGGCCAGGCGAAGGGTCTCGGAAAAGCGGGCCAGCTCTTCTAGCACAGCCAGCAAGTTTGCGGAGAGGGCGGGCGGTGGCGTGGCTTGGCTTTGTCCGGCCCGCTCGTTGGCACCGGGCAGGTCGCCGGGTTGCAGGATGGTGGGCCAGCCCTGCGGATACACCCCCCGCAGGTTGTTGAAACCTTCCACCCCCACCTTGCTTAGGATGAAGGCATTGTCAATCTCGTCCTGCCAGACCTGGCCCAAGTCGTAGGATTGGAGCTTGCCCCAGGCCAGGGTGTCGGCGGGTGTCCAGGGCTCGGGGGTGAAGCCCAGCAGGGCAAAGGGCAGGGGCAGGTTGCCTTCGCGGATGAACTGGTTCACCCCTGCCGCGTAGGCCTCGAGGGCGCGGCGGGTGAACTCGGCGTGGTTAGGAAAGGACGCCTGCGCCGCGCGGTAGAAGCCCCAGGTGCGGAAAAAGCGGTCTTGCTCGAGGGCCCCGCTGCCCAGAATTTCCGACAACCGGCCCTGCGCCGCGCGGCGGCCCAGCTCCATCTGGAACAGCCGGTCGCGGGCGTGCACATACCCCTGGGCAAAAAACACGTCCATATCGCTCGAGAGGGCCCGGATATGGGGTATTCCCCAGCGGTCAAAGGTGATGCTCACCGGCCCCGAAAGCCCCTGCACCTGCCGCACCTGGTTAACCGGCACGCACGAAATCAGCAACAAAAGCCCGGATAGCCAGAAAAAACGCCAGCGCATGGTCAAACCTCCAGATTTGGCCTTACTCTACCCGAGTCATGCCGGATTCCAAAGACCGCCTTCGAAGCGCACAGCCTCTTTTTGCATCCAATCGCCGCCATCCGGCAAACAAAATGACCGAATCCGCATGGAGGGCAAAAAACCAGGCTGCTCTGGCCAGAAAGCAACCAGCTCCAAAGCCATCTCTGCTGTTCTTATGCTTCAGTAGCCGCGCCCGGTGAACTTGGTCAGCATCAGCTTGAGCTCGTGGGGACTGGTGGCCGAGCCTTCGGCGTCCTCGAGGCTGATGTGGCCCTGGGTGTAAAGCTCTACCAGATGCTGGTCGAAGGTCTGCATTCCGCGCAGGTTGTCTTGCAGCATGGCATCCTTGATCTGCGGGGTCTTGTTTTCGTCCTTGATCAGGTCGCGCACAAACGGCGTGGCCAGCAGAATCTCCAGGGCCAGGGTGCGCCCCTGCCCATCGGCCCTGGGCAGCAGGCGCTGGGAGATGATGCCCAGAAGCGACTCGGCCAGCAGAATCCGAATTTGCAGGTGCTCGTGCAGGGGGAAGAAGTCAATGATGCGGTTGATGGTGCGTACCGCATCCAGGGTGTGCAGGGTCGAAAACACCAGGTGTCCGGTCTGGGCCGCCATGATGGCCGCTTCCACCGTTTCCCGGTCGCGCATCTCGCCAATCAAGATCACGTCCGGATCCTGGCGCATGCAGTACTTGAGGCCCGAGCTGAAGGAGTCGGTGTCAACCCCCACCTCGCGCTGCACCACCAGGCTTTTCTTGTGCTTGTGCAAAAACTCGATGGGGTCTTCGATGGTCACGATGTTTTTGGGGTAGTGCAGGTTGATGTGGTCAATCAGGGCGGCCAGGGTGGTGGACTTGCCCGAACCGGTGGGGCCGGTCACCAGCACCAGGCCGCGCTCCTTGGAGGCCAGCTCCTCCATCACCGGGCGGGGCAGGCCCAGGGCCTCGAAGCTGGGGATGGTCTCGGCCACCACCCGCATCACCAGCCCAAAGCTGCCGCGCTGGTGAAGCAGATTGCAGCGGAAGCGGGCCAGGCCCGGCACTGTGTAGGCAAAGTCCATCTCTTTTTTGTACTCGAGCTCCTCCAGTTGCATGGGATTGAGCAGGCTGCGAACAATGGCCTCCACGTCCCCCGGAGAGAGCACCTTGCTGCCAAACGGCTTGAGCTTGCCATCAATGCGCACAGTGGGGGGAGCACCCGCCTGCAGGTGAATGTCGGACGCTCGAGCCTGTACCATGCTGCGCAGCATCTCGGCGATGGGAGGAGGGGTTTGGGTGGTACTCATCGAGAGGCTCCCTTGGGTCGGCCAATGGCCGGGTGGGTTGAAACAAAGTTCGTCAGCAAAAGGGCCCAGCCGGTATTTCGATAAGTGCAGATTTTTTATTTCGGCGTGGCTGGGGTAGTGAGACCCCTGCACCTTTCCAACCCACGCTCATGAGTATATGCCACCCTTTCATAAAAGGCTGCCCTAAATGAACACAGTCCAGCGCCAGCGCGGTGGTGGTGCGCTGTTTGCCTGGAGCGAATCGCCAATAGCCCCAGGGCTGAAGGCTAAATGACCGTATGGCCCCGCAGGCATTTCACCATGTCAAACCACTGTTTGCGACCTGAGACCACGTAGCGCGGCATCCCACCAGTTCAGGCCAGTTGGCGCACCAGCGCACGCGCGTATCCCAGGGTTTCTTCCACCGCTTTCCAGTCCACGCCGTCGGGCCGGTCGGAGGGCCAGTGCCAGTGGGGGGGTATCCCCTGCTCTAAGCGAATGAGGGTCAGGCAAGGAATGCCCCGCGCGGCAAAGGGGCGGGTGTCGAAAAAGGCCAGGCGGTAGGCCAAGGGCCTTGCCCCCGGATTGGCCTGGGCCCGCTCGAGCATGCCCCCCCGGTAGGTGTGGTAGACCAGCATGCCCTCGCCGGTTGCATAAAACAGCTCCCCCTTGCCCACGTTGTCGAGGTTGAGCACCAGGGCGTCCGGTGGAACCCGCCCCGAACGCGCCAGGTACTCGGCCCCCCTGGCCCCCACTTCCTCGCTACCGGTGAGGGCCAGCATCACCCGGTAGCCCGGCAGGGGGTTTTGGGTCAGCTCCTCGAACAGCGCCGCTGCCACCGCTACCCCGGTGGCGTTGTCGTTGGCCCCGTTGACATAGGGTTCCCGGAGTTCACGCAGGGTCAGGAGCACGGCCTGAACCGAAAAATACAGGCCCAGCAACTGCGAGACTACCGGCAACAAGGCGCCCAGGGGCAGCACCGTCGCCAGCCCGGCATTGAGCAGGAAGTTGCGCCGGAAATACCGCACCTGCTGGGGGTGGTAGAGGAAAAAGGTCTTGGCGGAGTCGTAGTGGGCCATCAAGACCAGGGTTTTTGGGCCCTGGCCGGCCTCGGCCAGCAGGTTTTGCGAGGGGTAGCGGTCGAATAGGGGCCGCCAGGGCACCCACCAGCCCGAAAAATGCGCCCAGAAGCCATAGGTTCCCAGCAGGGCCAGCCACCAGAGCCCCCCCAAACCACCCGAGGCCAGTAACAGGCTAATCAGGATGAGCTCGGGGCCGTAGCTGCGGGGAGCCCGGAAGGTTTGGGTCTCAACCGAGATGAGAGGCCCCAGACGCGCCCCCAGGTAATCCTTGAGTTTCTGTGCAGCCTGGGCCTCGAGGGCCGTGGCACTCCCCCGGTGCGGCAGGGCACAAAGTTCTTCCCATAGTGTTCGCACGGCCCTAGCATAAGGCTCACGGCCCCATGCCCAAAGCAAAAGACGGAGCGCTAGCAACCTCCGCCCTCTGCGCTCTGTGCGCTACGCCCTTGGTCGCTGCAAAGTTCAGGGCTTAGACTTGAGGGCATGGGCAAGAAACGTCGGGAAGAAAAGCTCAAGCGCAAAGCCCAGCAGCGCACCCCGCTTTCAGGCCGGGACATGCTACGCATTTTTCCCAGCCTGTTGCTGCGGGCCTTTATTGTGGTGATGCCCCTCACCCTGCTCATGACCTTCCTGGGGGCCAGCGGGGTTACGCTCTTCAACAATTTCTGGGTTCAGATGGGCGCCTACCTGGCCGCCTACATCGTGTTCAACCGGTTTATCTTTGGCCCTGTTCGCAACTATCGGCCCCAAAGCCCGCCCCACACCTCAACCAGGGCAAAGTAAGGACTCGGTGGTAAAGATACCCATACCATCCGGCAGATTCCAACGAGAATAGCCCTCAACCCCCTCCCTAACCCGTAGGGGCGGTGGGGAAGGGTATTTGCCGAGGCGCTCAACCTGCATGATTGCCTGAAGGGCCAGGTCTGCAACCCCACCGGGCCTCCCCTACCTGGTAAGGGAGGGGCAGAGCAAGGCCAGGCAAGGACACAAGCCGCGGGTCGCAGGCCAAAAGTGCGGCTGGGGCCAGACATCACGGGATTCTTTTATAAGGCAGTGGGCTTTGAACCATCGCCCATAAGAGCCCACTTCTGGCCTTCAACTTTCGACATCTGAACGGCCCGCAGGCCGCTTACAGCCGCTTTGCATCGGCCCAGAAGCCTTCCAGGTCGTAGTACTCGCGGGCCTCGGCGCTCATCAGGTGCACCAGCACCGGGCCATAGTCCAGAAGAATCCAGCGCGGGCTGGGCCCCTCGACCTTGTGGGCCCGGATGCCCTCTTCTTCCTGGAGTTTTTCCCGCACGGCCCGCTCGAGGGCTTGCAGGTGGGGCTGGGAGGTTCCGGTGGCAATCACAAAGTAGTCCAGCGAATCGGAGACGCCGGTCAGGTCCAGCGCCACCACGTTTTCGGCCTTTTTGTCTTCCAGGGCTTGCTTAACGTGCGCAATTAGCGTTTGGGTATCAATGGTTTTGACCATTCGTTCCTATTGTACACAATCGGCCTAGCCAACCTCGGGGATGTATTCGAACTCGTGCCGCCCGAAGCGCACCGTATCGCCCGCCCGCACGCCGTGGGCCTTGAGGGCCTGCTCCACCCGGTAGCGCCTGAACAGCTCCTGCAAGTACCCCGCGGCTTCCATCAGGTCGCCTTTGAGCCGGTTCAGGTGGCGCTCAACCTGGGGGGCCTCGAGGGCAAACACCCCCTCCTCGACCTGCGTAACCTTGATGTAGTCGGGGGCTTCGGGCCTGGGCCTGGGCTGCTCCATTTTGGGTTTGGGCGCCGCCTGCACCAGGGCAAACAGGGCCTCGACCAGCTCCGCAAGCCCCTGGCGGGTCTGGGTGGAGGTAGGCAGCACCGGCAGGCCGGTTCGGCTCAGCTCGCTCTGGAGGGTCTGGACTTCGTCCGGGGTGAGCAGGTCGGTTTTGTTGAGGGCAATCAGGGCCTGCCGCGTGAGCAGCTCGGGGTCGTAGGCCCGCAGCTCGGCCTGAAGGGTTTGCAAGGTTTGCAGCGGGTGGTCGGCGCCATCGAGCACATAGAGCAGGACTCGAGTCCGGGCAATGTGGCGCAGAAACTCCAGCCCCAGGCCCCTGCCCTGGGCCGCCCCCTCGATGATGCCGGGGATGTCGGCCATGGTGATGCGCTCGAGGTCGCGCTCAATCACGCCCAGGTTGGGCGCGAGGGTGGTGAAGGGGTAGCTGGCAATCTTGGGCTGGGCGTGGGTCAGGGCAGCCAGCAGGCTGCTCTTGCCGGCGTTGGGGTAGCCCACCAGGCCCACATCGGCCAGGAGCATCAGCTCGAGGCGCAGCTTGCGCTTCTCGCCCTCCTCCCCGGCCTCGGCAAAGCGGGGGGCCTGGCGGGTGGGGGTCACAAAGCGGGGGTTGCCCCAGCCGCCCCGCCCCCCCCGGGCGGCCACAAAGGTCTGGCCCTCCTCGACCAGGTCGGCCAGAAGCTCGCCGGTATCGGCGTCAAAAACCCGGGTGCCCCGCGGCACCTCGATAATCAGGTCCTTCCCCGACCTGCCAAACAGCCCCTTGCCCATGCCGTGCTGGCCGTTTTCAGCCTTGTAGACCCGCTTGGAGAGGTTGGAGAGCGAGTCCACCTGGGCCAGCGCCCGCAGGATGATGGAACCGCCGTCGCCCCCGTCGCCCCCGTCAGGGCCGCCTTTGGCGATGTATTTCTCGCGCCAGAAGCTAATGCAGCCATCGCCCCCGCGCCCGGCGGCCACGGAAATCTCGAGGGTATCTCTGAACATGGCAAGCCAAAAGCCGAAGGCCAAGCACGGGGGCTAGAGCCTTCGGCTACCGATTTACGTCAGTCGCCAGCCTTGGCCAGCTCGAGGGGCTTGACCCGCACATAGCGGCCCATGCGGCCTTTGTCGGCGAACTCCACCACCCCGTCAATCAGGGCGAACAGGGTGTAGTCGCGGCCCAGGCCCACGCCCTCACCGGGGCGAAACTTGGTGCCGCGCTGGCGCACCAGCACGTTCCCGGCCTTGACCACCTGACCTTCGAAGCGCTTGACCCCCAGGCGCTTGGCTTGGCTATCGCGCCCGTTTTTGGTTGAACCCAGACCTTTTTTGTGTGCCATATCGTCCCTCCAGAAGGCTGAAGGCTTTTAGCGAATGACCCAGGGCTAGCAGCTATGGGCTATCGGCTATCAGCTTTCAGGCGCGAATCTCCTTCACCACAATCTCGGTGTAGGGCTGGCGGTGGCCCCGCTTGCGGCGGTACTGGATTTTGGCCTTGAACTTGGCCACCACCACCTTTTTGCCCTTGCCATGTTCGACCACCTCGGCCACCACTTTGGCGCCGGGAACGGTGGGCGTACCCACCACGGTCTTCTCGCCGCCCAGCATCAGCGCATCGAACTCCACGGTATCGCCGGGGTTGGCCTCGAGCTTCTCCACGCGCAGCTTGCTGCCCGCTTCTGCGCGGTACTGTTTCCCACCCGTCTTAATGATTGCGTACATGACCACACTCTCCAGTTGGCCGTTTGGGATGCAGGGGCAATCCGGCAAACGGCTCGGGTCTATTAACCCAGCCAACTGACAACTATAGCGGTTATGCCGACTTGTTTCAAGTGCCGGAAGCCTGGTGGGCCTGTATCGTTTTCAGGGCAACCACCTTCGTTTTGCCAGGGGGCGCTGCATCCTGAATTTGGGCCAGCAAAGAAAGCCCGCGAACTGAGCAAGCAGATACCTGTGCGTGCCCGAACAGTGTGGAAAGGACAAAACCCAACTGCATTTGCTCAAATAATGGCTCGAGGGTTGCGAGGCAATTGGGATGGCCATGGCCGAGCTTGGAAATTTCCAAAAATATGGTAGGCTTTTTGCTGCGGATGGGCAGGAGTTTCCAAAACCTGCTCCCGCCCTCGGCGGAGGCTTCACTTGACCCGCACGATCTCTGTCGTTGATCTGTCCGAAAAGGTGCGCCAGCAGGTCAGGCCTGAGCGCTTTGCACACATCTTACGGGTGGCCGAACTGGCCGCCCAAATCGCCAGGGCCAACCGGCTCGACGTGGAAAAAACCTATCTGGCGGCCATCCTGCACGATGCGGCCCGCGACCTGAGTGACCAGAAGTTGATGGAACTTGCGCCGCCCGTAATAGCCCTTGAATTGAGCCACCCCCTTTCGCTTCATGGCCGTGCGGGCCGCAAGCTGGCCGAACAGTGGGGCATCGAGGACGAAGAGGTGCTCGAGGCCATCGAGGGCCACGTGTACGGGGTTCGCCCCGACCACCCGATTGGCATGGCCCTCTATGTGGCCGATGTCTCGGAGCCGGGCCGTGGGGTCAACCACGATATCCGCGAACTGGCGCTGGCCGGGCGGCTTCTGGAAGCGTACCAAAAGGCCGTCATCTGCAAGGTCAGATACCTTGAGAGCAAGGGCATTGAACCCCACCCCAGAACCCTGGCGGCCTACAGGGCCGTTCTGGAGCAGCTCGAGGCCGACACTTAGGGGTTGCCTGGCCCTTTTGAATGGTCTGTTACGCTTTAGTGGTTCAGGTTTTGTAGTCTATGGGTCATGGCGCAACCACGAATACCCCCTCGGGCTCGAGGGAGGTTGTGGGTTCGTAGGCGACGGGCGGGGCCTCGGCCCTCCCTGGTTTTGCTGGGGCTGGCCTTGCTGACCCTGGCTGGGGCCCTGGCGTATGGGCCGCAGCTTCGGGAAGTGCAGGCCGGACTGTTTGGCGGGTATCGGGGCAGCGGCCCTGTTGAGGAACTGAGCCTGGTGGTGGCCGCCCGCGACACCGAGTACTGCGGCTACCACACCGCCTGCGGGCCGGGGCTTCGCACCGACACCATCTTTTACCTTCGCTTGCGCGGTTCGGAGGCCACCGTGGTGGCCATCCCGCGCGACCTGCGCTACAGCGGCGAGACGCCCGCGGGGTATTACGAAGGCAAGATTAATTCGGTCTACGAGCGGGGCGGCGGGGCCGAAGGCTTGCGGCAGGCCGTTGAGCAGCTGCTCGGCGTGCCGGTGCAGCACTACCTGATTCTGACCTTCGAAGCCGTGATGAAACTGGTGGATGCGGTGGATGGGGTGGATGTGGTGTTGCCCTATCCGATGAAATACACCGACCGGGCGGCAGGCCTTTACATAGATTTTCCGGCGGGGCCCGTGCACCTGAACGGAAAGGATGCCGTCAAGTACATGCGCTTTCGCCGCTGGGAAGGCTCCGATTTGGGCCGGCTGGATCGCATCAAGGAAGTGATGGAGCTGGCTCTGCGCAAAGCCCAAAGCCCCCGCTACTGGCCTCGTCTGCCGGGGGTTGCCGGGGCATTGTGGAGCTCCCTCGAGACCACCCTCCCCCTCGGCGAGGCCCTGCAACAGCTGCCCAACTTGAAGGGCCTGACCCTCAAAAGCGCCACCCTGCCCACCCTCGAGGAAGGCCGCTTCCTGGTGCTCGACCAGGCGGCCATGGCTTCCTTTACAGCCGGACTGCTGGGCCACACCCCCGAGACCCTGGTGATGGCCCGGCTGGTGCAGGCCGAGGCCCTGGGCCTCAAAACCTTGCTTTTAGACCGGAGTGGAGCGGGCTTGGGTGAACGCTACCGGCAGGGTTTTGTGGAGCTGGGCATCCCCCCACCAGAAGTACAGGTAGGCGAGGTCGGGGGCGAGAGCATGGTGCTGGTGCGGAGCGGGGTCTCGATTGTGGGGCGGGAGACGCCCGCCTTCCTGCTGGCTAGGGAGTACGCCGACCTGCTTCACCTGCCCCTCCAGACCCGCATCCGCCTGGAGCCCGGGGGCTACGACGTACTGATCGTGCTGGGGCCGCCCCAGCAGGCCCGCTAAGGGGCCACCTACGGTTCACCCCGGGGCACCCGATGCTCTTCCTCGGGCAGGGGCTCTTCCTCGGGGTCGAAGGCGTAATAGAGCCTGAGGGGGTGTAACGAGACCACCCGCAATACTTCAGAGCAGTCCGGGCACTCCACCTCGAGGCCCACCCAGGGGCCCGCCACCTCCACCAGCCCGTCACACACCGGACACTTGGTCACTTCCAGGGTTTCCATCCTTCACCTCCCGAAGCTATGGCAGAACCCAACCCTTCGCCGTATCCCCAGCATGACAGCTCCGGCAAAACCAAATGTCCCTGGACGACGCCTCAAAGCCTACCTGGGGTTGCCACCATCCGCTGCTATGACGCCGTTTCCTTCCCCCCAAGTATAGCAGCCTGGGCTATAATCGGCCTTACCTGGCCAGACGTGAGGCCACTTATGGCAACCATCACCGCACCCCAAGCCCACGCCGTACCGGAGCGCAACCCCGGTACGCCCTTCGACCCCAGCGCCCTCGAGGCCCGGGTCAACCGCAGCGCCATCGAGCGCCGGGCCGCCACCCTGCCCACCCGCCGTACCGTCAAAAAACAGTGGCAGGCGGCCTGGCTCCTGCATGCCATCCGCACCATTGACCTGACCACCCTCTCCGGCGACGACACCCCCGGCACCGTGCGGCGGCTGTGCGCCAAAGCCCGCCAGCCGGTGCGCCCCGAGCTGCTGCAAGACCTGGGCGTCAGCGGCCTGCGGCTCTGCACCGGCGCGGTCTGCGTTTACCACGAGATGGTGCCCACCGCAGTCGCCGCCTTAGAAGGCTCGGACATTCCAGTGGCCGCGGTCTCGACGGGTTTTCCGGCGGGCCTCAACCCGCACCGCCTCAAGCTTCAGGAAATCGAGGCCTCGGTTGCGGCGGGCGCCCGCGAGATTGACATTGTGATCTCGCGCCGCCACGTGCTGACCGGCAACTGGAAGGCGCTGTACCAGGAGGTGCGCGACTTCCGCGAAGCCTGCGGCCCGGCCCACATGAAGAGCATTCTGGCCGTGGGTGAGCTGGGCACCCTCAACAACGTGTACAAAGCCAGCCTGGTCTGCATGCAGGCCGGCTCCGACTTCATCAAAACCTCCACCGGCAAGGAAAGTGTGAATGCCACCCTGCCCAACAGCCTGGTGATGGTGCGGGCCATCCGGGCCTATTACGAGCAGACCGGTCACAAGGTGGGGTTCAAGCCCGCCGGGGGCATCCGCAGCGCCAAGCAGGCTCTGGACTGGCTGATTCTGATGAAGGAGGAGCTGGGCCTGGAGTGGATGCAACCCCACCTCTTCCGCATTGGGGCCAGCGCCCTGCTCAACGACATCGAGCGGCAGCTCGAGCACCTCGCCTACGGGCGCTATGCCTCGATGCAGTACCAGCCGCTGGGGTAGCGGCCAGCCGGCCATCTGCCCCAACACCGCCTATCCCAACCCGGAGCCAACCATGACCCTGACCGAACTGATGGACACCCTTCCCTATGGCCCCGCTCCCGAGGCGGCCCAACCTGCGCTGGACTGGCTGAAGGCCCACGAGGGCCGGTTCCGGCTTTTCATTGGGGGTAAGTGGCGCGACCCGGCCCAGCCGGAGTGGTTCGCCACCCACAACCCCGCCAACGGCCAGCCGCTGGCCGAGGTCGCCCAGGCCGGTGCAGCCGATGTGGACGAAGCCGTCAAGGCGGCGCGGAAAGCCCTGGCAGGCTGGCAACAGACCCCCGGCCACCTGCGGGCCCGCTACCTCTATGCCCTGGCCCGGCAGGTGCAGAAGCACGCCCGGCTGTTTGCGGTGCTGGAGACCCTGGACAACGGTAAGCCCATCCGCGAGACCCGCGACATTGACATCCCCCTGGTGGCCCGCCACTTCTACTACCACGCAGGCTGGGCCCAGCTGATGGAAAGCGAGCTGCCGGGCTATGTGCCGGTGGGCGTGGTGGGCCAGATTATCCCCTGGAACTTCCCGCTTCTGATGCTGGCCTGGAAAATTGCCCCGGCCCTGGCCATGGGCAACACGGTGGTGCTCAAGCCCGCCGAGTTCACCCCGCTCACTGCGCTATTGTTTGCGGAAATCTGCCAGAAGGTCGGCCTGCCGCCGGGGGTGGTCAACATCCTCACCGGCGACGGCAGCACCGGGGCGGCCCTGGTGGCGCACCCGGGGGTGGACAAGATTGCCTTCACCGGTTCGACCGAGGTGGGGCGGCTCATCCGCAAGGCTACGGCGGGCAGCGGCAAGAAGCTCTCGCTCGAGCTTGGCGGCAAGTCGCCCTTCCTGGTCTTCGAGGACGCCGACCTCGACAGCGCGGTGGAGGGGGTGGTGGACGCCATCTGGTTCAACCAGGGGCAGGTCTGCTGCGCGGGCTCGAGGCTTTTGGTGCAGGAGGGCATCGCCGAGAAGATGTACGCCAAGCTGCGGGCCCGCATGGAAAAACTCCGCTGCGGCGACCCGCTGGACAAGGCCGTGGATTTAGGGGCCATCGTCTCGCCGGTGCAGCTTCAAAAAATCCAGCGGCTGGTGCAGAAGGGGGTAGAAGAAGGGGCCGAACTCTGGCAGCCAAGCTGGGCGGTGCCGAGCCAAGGGTGCTTCTACCCTCCCACCCTGTTCACCCAGGTCGCCCCGGCCTCCACCATCGCCCAGGAGGAAATTTTCGGGCCGGTGCTGGCTGCCCTGACCTTCCGCACCCCGGAAGAAGCCGTCCGGCTGGCCAACAACACCCGCTACGGGCTGGCCGCCTCCATCTGGAGCGAGGACATCAACCTGGCCCTGGACGTCGCCACCCAGATCAAGGCCGGCACCATCTGGATCAACAGCACCAACCTCTTCGACGCGGCCAGCGGCTTTGGCGGCTACAAAGAGTCGGGATTTGGGCGCGAGGGGGGCAAGGAGGGGCTTTGGGAGTACGTCAGGAAGGCCGAAAGGCCAGGGCCAAAAGCCCAAAGCCGTAAAACCAAGGCATCGTCTAAGGCCAGAGAAACGGCCAGCCTTCAGCCTGTAGCTACTAGCCTTCGGCCTGCCATAGACCGCACCGCCAAGCTCTTCATCGGGGGCAAGCAGACCCGGCCCGATAGCGGTTACAGCCAGGCCGTGTACGGCCCGGACGGGCGTCTGGTGGGCGAGGTGGGGCTCGGCAACCGCAAGGATATTCGCAACGCGGTGGAGGCCGCCCGCGCGGCTTTCGAGGGCTGGCGCAAGGCCACCGCGCACCACAAGGCGCAAATCCTCTACTTCCTGGCGGAAAACCTCTCCGAGCGGGCTGAGGAGTTTGCCCGCCGCCTCCAGGAACAGACCGGCGAGGACGGCGGGGCCGAGGTCGAAGCGGCCCTCGAGGCCCTGTTCGCGGCAGCGGCCTGGGCCGACAAATACGAAGGGGTGGTGCACCCTACGCCCATCCGCAACGTGACCCTGGCCCTTCCCGAGCCGGTTGGCGTGCTGGGCATTCTCTGCCCCGACGACAAGCCCCTGCTGGCCCTGGCGAAGCTGGCCGGAACCGCGCTGGCTATGGGCAACACCCTGGTGGTGGTGCCCTCGCCGGCGGCGCCCTTGAGCGCCACCGACTTTTACCAGGTGCTCGAGACCTCCGACATCCCCCCGGGCACCTTCAACATTGTGACCGGCGAGCGCGACGAACTGGCCAAAACCCTGGCCGAGCACGACGACGTGGACGCGGTCTGGTACGCCGGGCCCCAGGCCGGACACGCCCTGGTCGAGCGGGCCAGCGCTGGCAACATGAAGCGCACCTGGACGCTGCCCGAGCGCGGGGCCCTGCCCGATACCGACGAGATTCTGCGCCAGGCCACCCAAATCAAGAACATCTGGGTTCCCTACGGGGCCTAGAGCGCTCTTCATAGCGAGCCTCGAGTTCGAGAAAGCCCTGAACAGAACCGTGGCTGCCCGGATGGGCGGCCACGGCGAAGAGCGCGATAGACTTCTGCCGAAAGCGCGTCTCGGTCGGGCGCGGCCTTCGGCTTTACCTCTGCGGCAGGGTCAGGGTGTAGGTGTAGCTGCGGCTTTGGCCTGGGGCCAGGGTGAAGCGCAGGCGGTAGCCCTCGGGAAGGCGCTCGAGGCCCTCGCCCTCCAGCGTGAAGGGCTGGGGCATCTGCTCCAGAATTTCAACCTCCACCGCATAAGGCTTGGGGTTTTGCACGCGGGTGGTCACCCGGAAGCGGTTGCGGGCCTGCTGCTCCACCTGCCGGGTGGCCCGGCCTTCGGGGTCGGGGCCCAGCATCAGGCTCACTTGGTTGCCTCTGGCCGTATCGCCGGTGGCCGCCTGCCCCACAAACACCCCCTGCTCGCGGAGGCTCACCACGCCGGCGGCCAGGTTTTCCGGGGCCGCGAAGCGAAACCCCCGCACAAAGGCCAGCTCGCGTTCGGTGCTGAAGCCGGTCTGCAAGCGCCACAAATAAACTGGCTGCACCCGGGTGCGAAGGAAAGGCAGCTCGGTCAGGCCGGGCTCGAGCGTCACCTCCCCCGGCAGCCGGTAGCGGTAGGTACCCGCCGCCTCGCCCACAAATTCGGCCTCCGCTACCTCCGCTGCGGCAGGCGCGGCCTGCAACATCCGGGTTTCGGGGCGGGGGGCGGGCACGCTAAACCCCCCTTCCAGCAGGGGCACGCTCCCGGCCACCAGCTCGGTGCGGCCCAGTCGTACCGTGCGCCCCAAGCCGTTGGTCAGGGTGGCCCAGCCGGTTAGCTCGCCGTCCTCGAGGGTGTAGCGAAGGTTCCAGGTCAGGCCTCGAGTCAGGTAAGCCAGCGTGCCCGCCCCGCCCCCCGCGTAGCGGAAAATCACCCTGGGGCCAGGCGTCGCGCTGAATCCGCTGGGGTCGGGATAAGCCACCGTTCCCGGCAGCCCCACCAGGTAGCGGCCCTCGTACAGGTACAGGTTCTGCTCGGCGCTCACCAGGGTGGCCTTACGCCACTGGCCCTCCCAGTAAAACTGCACCTCCTTGCCCACATAAGCGGCCAGGGGGTTCGGCTGGGCGGCTACCTGCACCCGGCGTGACTGCTCGGTGACCCCAATCAAACGCAGCGTTCCAGGCACCAGGCTTTGAAACAGGGTCTCGCCCGGCTCCCAGACCCATTCATTGGGGGGCAGCGTCTGCGGCTGCC
>NZ_JANWVH010000090.1 GCF_025056915.1 Meiothermus sp.
CAGCGGGTGGTGACGGTGGTCTCGGCCTTGATCTGCTTTTCGCAGTCCTTGTCGCCGCAGTGGAAGGCCTTCACGAAGCCCTGTTCAACTTTCTCCTTGAAGGCCTCGTAGGTATCCACGGCCCAGGTGTGCGCGTCGCGGAACTGCAAAGCGCGCGCGTAGAGGTCGTGCTGGAACTGCTCGAGCTGGCCCGGCAACAGGCCCAACAGCTCGGAAAGCTGTACGATCTCCTTGCCGCCCAGACGGCTGGCCAGCACCGCCGTACCGGCCTCCACGTCGCGCGGGCCTAGCTCGAGGCGCAGCGGCACCCCCTTCAGCTCCCACTCGTTGAATTTGTAGCCAGGGCTGTACTGGTCGCGGTCATCGAGGTGTGCGCGGATACCCGCTTGCTTTAGCTCATGGAGCAGTTTCTGGCATGCCGGGAGCACTGCCTCTCGAGTCTCGGCTTTGTAGATGGGCACGATCACCACCTGGATGGGGGCCAGACGGGGGGGCAGAATCAGGCCCTTATCGTCGCCGTGGGTCATCACGATGGCCCCCACCACCCGCGTAGTAAAGCCCCAGGAGGTGGTGTGGACGTACTTGTTCTGCTGGTCTTTGTCCTGAAACTGGATGTCGAAGGCTTTGGCGAAGTTCTGGCCCAGATAGTGCGAGGTGCACGATTGCAGCGCCTTGCCATCCCGCATCATGGCCTCGTAGCTGATGGAATAAACCGCCCCGGCGAACTTCTCCGACTCGGTCTTGGGGCCTTCCCAGCCGGGAATGGCGCACCAGTCGCGCAGCACCGTGGCGTAGACCCCGGCCATGCGGCGGGCTTCCTCTTCGGCTTCCTCCTGGGTGGCATGGGCGGTGTGGCCCTCCTGCCACAAAAACTCGGTGGTCCGCAAAAAGAGCTTGGTCCGCAGCTCCCAGCGCACCACGCTGTTCCACTGGTTCAAAAGCTGGGGCAGGTCGCGGTAGGTGCGAATCCACTTGGCCCACATGTACCCGATGATGGTCTCGGAGGTCGGGCGCACCGCCAAAGGCTCCTCCAGGGTCTCGCCCCCGGCCTGGGTGACCACCGCCAGCTCGGGGGCAAAGCCCTCCACGTGCTCGGCTTCCTTTTGCAAGAAGCTGATGGGGATGAAAAGGGGGAAGTAGGTGTTTTGGTGGCCGGTTTCCTTGAACATGCGGTCGAGCTCGCGCTGGATGTTTTCCCACAGAGCATAGCCGTAGGGCTTGACCACCATGGTGCCGCGCACCGGGCCATAGTCCACCAGGTCGGCTTTGAGCACCACCTCGTTGTACCACTCGTTGAAATCCTCTGATTGCGGAATGAGGCCTTTGTCCTTCGCCATACCGACCCATCATAGCGGATGTTGTCCGAAGTGGCGTTGGCGGCGAAGAAAATTTGTCTGTAACGGACGCATACTTTACGAAACGTCTAAGTAACCTTCAAAGGTAACCAACAAACCCGCCTCAACCTCCTAGTATTATTATCGTCAAAAAAAATCTTTCTCTACAGAAAGGAGGCTGGTCGTACACCCAAGTTTTGATGTTTCCCTAAACCACAAAGCCCCAAAAACCACCAAATCTTGAAAGGAGAAAGCGTGCGAAAAACATTGGTCATTCTTGGAGCGGCTGCTTTGCTGTCCGCGTGTGGAAACCTAAGGTCGGGGAGTCAGCCCGCCCCAGAAGTTCTCGCCACGCTACCACCCCAACCCACTACCTCGAGCCTGGTCAACGAAACTCCCACCCGGTGGTTTGTGGAATTGTCTGGTGGCGCCGCAGCAGATGGCATCAGCCTGCAAAGCCTGCAGGCCCAGCAAGCTGCTTTTCGACAGGCTGCCCAGGCTGCGGGTGTGAGAATACTCTTCACCTACACCCAGCTTGTCAATGGCTTCTCGGTGGAGGTGCCCGGAAACAATCGCAAGTTGCTGTACGCTCTGCCTGGGGTGGAGGGTGTCTATCCCATCGGCACATATAGACTACCCCCACGTGAAGCGGCCAACCCCGATCTTGCCAGTGCCATCACTCAGACCGGCGCCGACATTGCCCAAAACGACCTAGGTCTCTCAGGTCGGGGGGTCAAGGTAGGCATCATTGACTCTGGCATAGATCTCCAGCACCCCGCGTTTGCCGGACGCATCGTGGATGGCTACGACTTTGTGGGTGATGACTACGATGCCTCCGACCCCAGCAAATCCACGCCCGTTCCGGACCCCAACCCCGACGACTGCGACGGCCATGGCACCCACGTCGCCGGTATTGTGGGTGGAAAGGACAGCCAGATTACCGGAGTGGCGCCTGGAGTCCAGTTTGGCGCGTACAAGGTTTTTGGCTGCGAGGGTTCCACCGGCGACGACGTAATTTTAGCGGCCCTCGAGCGTGCCGAAACCGCAGGCATGGACGTGGTCAACATGAGCCTGGGATCGCCTTTTGGCTGGAGCATGCTGGGTAAGGCCATCACCAAAATGGTCAAGCGTGGAACGGTGGTGGTTGCTTCAGCGGGCAACAACGGCAACCTGGGCTTGTTTGCTACGGGCGACCCCGCTGCGACTGAAGGGGTTATTAGCGTAGCCTCCTTCGACAACGTCAGCGTGAATGCCCAAAAAGCTGTAGTGAACGCCAACGGTAACCCGCTGGGCTATCTGGTGCTTGGTGGGGCCGATGCACCCCCCACCAGCGGCACCAGCGCAGAGGTTGTATGGATTGGGCGCTCTTGCAATGCTGATGCCTTGCTTGGCAATCCGGCAGGCAAAGTGGCCCTGATCGAACGTGGTGCCTGCACCTTCAACGAGAAGTACCAGAAAGCCGTTGCCGCCGGTGCTGTGGGGGTCATTATTCACAACAACGCGGCGGGCCTGTTTGCAGGCGCTGGGATTACGGGCGTGGCGGGGGTTTTCGGTATCAGCATCTCCCAGGCCGATGGCCTGGCTTTGCGTGCCCTCACCTCGCCCACAACCCTGACCTGGACGCCCGACACCACGCTGGTCAACAATCCTACCGGCAACCTGATTTCCACCTTCAGCTCCTGGGGACTCAGCCAAGACCTCAAGCTCAAGCCCGACCTGGGCGCGCCTGGAGGTCTGATTCGCTCGGCTTTACCCCTGGAACAGGGAGGCTATGGCATCCTGAGCGGCACTTCGATGTCGGCTCCTCATGTAGCAGGTGCGGTGGCGCTATTGCTCGAGGGCAACCCGGCTTTCTGGCGTACCCAGCGGCCCAGCGAAGTAACCAAGTACCTGCAAAACACCGCCATGCCCAAACCCTTCGCGCTGGCACCCGGCAGTGGCTTCCCCGAGACCAGCTTCCGCGAAGGCGCGGGAATGATTGACATTGTGGCGGCGGTGCAAAACCGGGTGACCGTGACGCCCTCGGCCATCTCCTTTGCCGAGAAGAGCGGAGCGCACACCGAACGTCTGGTGCTCAAAAACCGCAGCAATGTTCCCTTGATTTACAGGCCGGTTCACTTGCCGGGGCCCTCGGCTACAGGAAATATCTACACTCCAAGCTTCACCACCGCTGCGGCCACCGTTAGCTTTAGCCATTCGCAGATTACGGTTCCAGCTCGAGGCGAAGCCGTTCTTACGGTAACCATTGCTCCGCCCACAGGTTTGAACCCCAAGAGTCTGTACGGTGGGTACATCCTGCTCAATCCCGTGGGGGCTGGCATCAAAATGAACGTGCCGTACGTGGGAATGCAGGGTGGCTACCAATCCGTACAAGTGCTGACCCCTGCAGGGGCAGGCTTCCCCTTGCTCGGAAAGCTAAACCCAGCGGGTACTGGCTACGAAATCCTACCTAGCGGTGGCACCTTTACGCTCCAGGGCAACGATCTGCCGCAAGTGCTGGCTCACTTTGAACACGGCGCTCAGGCTTACGAAATGGTCATTCTGAACGCGGCCACCAACACGCCGGTTCACCCCAAATTCAATCGCGCCGATTACGGAGAGTACATCCCACGCAATACTTTGGCAAACGGTTTCTATGCCATTCCATGGGATGGAACGCGTATCACCAAGTACAAGAACGAGGACATCTACGGAAACAAGATTCCTATACCCAGTGAATTCCAGGCTGTTCCCAACGGACAGTACAAGCTGCAAATCCGCGTGCTAAAGCCCACAGGAAATCGGAACAACCCTTCAGACTGGGAAACCTGGACCTCTCCGGTCATTACCCTGGCCCGGCCCTGAGCCTCGAGCGCTTCAGAAGACCCGCTTCGGCGGGTCTTTTTTCGTATGCTAAAAGCACATGGAACTGCGCGGCCCCCGCGTTTTGCTCCGCCGGCCCCGCCCGGAGGACACCGAGGCGCTCTTCGCCCTGATGTCCGACCCCGAGCTGGCCCCTTTTGTCTACTGGAACCCGCACCAGAGCCCCCACGAGACCTACGAGTACCTGGAGCGTTTGCAGGCCCGGGAAGGCTTTTTCATCATCGAGGCCGAGGGCCGGCCCGCCGGGGTGATTGGGCTGCACCTGGACTGGCCCAACAAGCTGGGCGAGACCGAGACCTGGCTGGGGCGGCCCTACTGGGGCACCGGCCTCAACACCGAGGCCAAGGTGGTGCTCTTCGACTTTGCCTTTGGGCCCTGGGACTTGCGCCGCATCCAGGCCATCGCCCACGTGCATAACCCCCGCTCGCAGCGGGCCCTGGAGAAGCTGGGCTTCAGGCGCGAGGGGCTCTTGCGCCGCTGGCGCTGGATTCGCGGGGAGCCCTGGGATTTTTACATGTACAGCCTGCTGCCCGAGGAATGGATGTCGAGCCGCCCACCCATCTTTTAGCGCTACAAACCCCGTTACGTCTCTACAACCGGTATACCTGGCGCTACAATAGGGGCTAATCCACCTGCGCCGGAAGCGCGTATGCCAAGGCCTGCCTGTTTGTACCTGCTGGACGAGCCCCACGTGCGGGTGGGTGATGGCGACGTGCGCCACGACTTAGCCCCCTCGAGGCCCGCCCTGCTTTTGCTCTACCTGGCCTGCCGGGGAGAGTGGGTGAGCCGCGAGGCCCTGGCCGCCCTCTTCTGGCCCGAGAGCCCCGAGGAGGAAGCCCGCCACAACCTGCGGGTGGTGCTGCACCGGGCCAGGGCCCTGCCCTGGGCTACGGCGCTGGAAGTGGCCCGCGAGCAGGTGCGCTTTGGCATCCCCACCGACGTGGCCGGCTTCCGCCGGGCGCTGGGCCAGGCCGACTGGGAAGGGGCCCTGCGCCTGCACCGGCGGCCCTTTTTGCAGGACTTCCCCCTGCACGACGTGCCCACCCTGGAAGACTGGGCCGCCCTCGAGCGCGAGAGCCTGCTGGAAGCCTGGCAGCAGGCCGCACGGCACCAGGCCGAGGCCCTCCAGCAACAAGCGCAGTACGCCGAGGCCGCCCGGCTGCTGGGGGAAATTCTGCGGCAAAACCTGTTGAGCGAGGACATCCTGCAAGACTACCTGCGCTCGGCCTACCTGGCGGGCCAGCGCGAGGCCGCCCTCAAGGTCTACGAGCGCTTTGCGGGGGAGCTGAAGCAGGAGCTGGGGCTGGAGCCCATGCGGGCGACCCTGGAGCTGGCCCAGGCCCTGCGGCGGAGCGAGCCGCTCAAAGCAGCCCCCCCAAAAGCGCCCCCCAAAATTCCCCTCGAGGTGCTGCACCCGCCCCGCCTGGTAGGCCGCGAGGCCGAGCAGGCCCGGCTGCGGGCGTGCTCGGCCCTGCTGGTGCGCGGGGAGCCGGGGGTGGGCAAGTCCCGCCTGCTGCAAGAGGTCTTCCCCCAGGCCCCCCTTCTCCAAAGCCGCGAAGGGCTGGAAAACGTGCCCTTCTACGCGGTGCTGGAGTACCTCAAGGCCAACCTGGAGAGCCTCCCCGACCTGGGCCCCTACCGCGAAGACCTGGCCCGCCTCCTGCCGGAGCTTTACCCCGGCTTCACCCCGCCCCCCGCCGAGCCCGGCAGCGCCAAAGCCAGGCTCCTGGAGGCCCTGGCCCGCGCCCTGGCCCCCGCCGGGCGGCTCTTGTTCGACGACCTGCAGTGGGCCGACGAGGGCACCCTGGAACTGTTGCTGTACCTGCACAGCCGGGGCCAGCCCTGGGTGGGGGCCTACCGCACCCACGAGGTGGGGCCCGCCCTGGCTCGAGCGCGGGAGGCCCTGCGCGGAAGCGGGGTAGAGGAGCTGGCCCTGGAACCCCTGGAAGCGGCCTCGGTGCAGGCCCTGCTGGCCGATTTGATCGGGGTGGAGGAGGGGCCCCCGGTCTTCGCGGGCTGGCTGCACGGCCAGACCGGCGGCAACCCCTTTTTTGCCCTCGAGACCCTCAAGGCCCTCTTCGAGAACGGGGTGCTGCGGGCCGAGGGGGGCCAGTGGCGCACCGACCTTGACGAGGTGACCCGCGACTACAGCGAGCTGCAAATTCCCCCCAAAGTGGCCGAGGTGATCCGCCGCCGGGTGGGCCGCCTGTCCGAGCCCGCCCTGCGGGTGGTGCAGGCCGCCAGCGTGGTGGGCGAAGGTTTTGGCTCTAAGCTCCTGGCTGGGGTGACCGGGCTTTCGGAGTGGGCGGTGCTGGAGGGGGTGGAGGAGGCCGAGACGCTGGGGCTTGTACAAAGCGCCAAGTTCACCCACGACCTCATACGCCAGGGGGTGTATGGTGACCTTCCGTCCTCCAGGCGCGCCATGCTGCATAGAACGGTAGCCCAGAGTTTGAGCGAGGCCGACCCCGCGGTGCGGGCCCGGCATTACCAGGCAGCCGGCGACCTTGAGCAGGCCAGCCGCCTCTGGGAGGAAGCCGCCGAGGCAACCCCCGACGCGGCGGTTGCGGTAGGGCTTCTGCGAAAGGCCCTGGAAACCAACACCGACCCCCAGCGGAAGGTGGAGCTCGAGCTCCATCTCATCCAGCAGCTAGGCGGATCCGGACAGTACGAAGAAGGTAAAAACCGCCTCGAGGCCCTTTTGCAAAAGCCCCTGAGCGTCTCCCAGCGGGCCTCGGCGCTGGCCTTGCTGGCCGGGGTTTATGTCCAGAACATGCAGGTGGCCCTGGCCGAGCCCATCTTGAACGACCTCGAGCAAAACTACCCCCTCGACCTTCTGGACGAGCACGCCCAGGTTACGGTGGGCTTGCTGCGCAAGTCCTGGCACTTCCAGCGGGGTGAGTACGAACAGGCGCTGGCGATGGCCCGAAGGCTGGCGGAGATTTATGCCAAACGCCCCGACCCGGCCACCCGCTTTGATCTGGTTTTGCTCAAAAACGATATGGGCGCCCAGCTTACCCAACTAGGCCGCTTCGACGAGGCCAGACGCGAGCTGGAAGAGGCTTTTGCCCTGGCCCAGGCCCTGAATTCCCGACACGGCAAGATTTCCTGCATGAGCAACCTGGTCTACTACTGGATTGTGCGAGGGGAGCCCGCGCATATTCTGGCGCCCGCTCGAGCGGTGCTGGCTGAAGACCCAGCCTACGAGGAAGGCCGCACCGACAACCTCGAGGTCAACCTGGGCACCGCCTGCCTGCGCCTGGAGCGCTGGGAGGAGGCCATCGGCCACTACGAGGCGGTGCGCCAGAAGGGCCGCCACCCCATGTTCGGCCTTCTGGCCCGCACCCGCTTGTTTGGCCTCTACCACCAGGTCGGCCAGCCCGAGAAAGCCCATCGGGCGCTGGAGGAAGCCCTGACCTTTCTGCCCAAGACCGCCCACCTGCCCACCCGGGCCATCCTGCTGACCCTGGCCCTGCAGCACGGCACCCCCGAGGAACGGGCCCTGGTGCAGCAGGCAGTCGAGCCTCTGGACCGAACCCGATTACCCCGCGAGATACGGGCCCAGCTCGAGGCTGCCGAGGCCGCTAAAGGCTGAGACGCTGGTGTAACGCTCCCCCCCTACCCTGTCCCCATGACCCCCAGGCTGCGCCGGAGCCTGCTGCTGCGGGTGTTCACCACCCCCGGCCCGGACGGCATTCCCCGCTGCTCGTACCGCGTCCACGACCTGAAGACCGGTCGGGAGGTGGAGTTTGCCACCTGGGAGGAGCTGCGGGCCTACCTGCAGCGCCGCTGGCCAGGCCGGCTGCGCTGAGACGCTGGTGTAACGCTGGGCTTCTACAGTGGCCTAAGAAGGCATTGCTCGCAGATTTTGGAGGGAAACACAGCCGAGGAGGAACCCATGAAACCGCGTACTCAGGCAGCGATGGTTCGCTTTCGCCAGTACTGGCTGGCCCTGGCCTTGCTGGGGCTCCTGCTGAGCTGCGCCCAGCCCAGCCCGCCCCCGCCGCAGGTGGTGCGGGTGGAGGTTGCCCCGGGGGGCCTGTTGCTCACCCGCCCGGGAGAGAGCCAGCCCCTGAGCGCCAGGGCCTACGATGCCCAGGGCAAGGAAGTCAAGGCCAACTTTACCTATAGCTCCAGCAACCCCGCCGTGGCCAGCGTCACCCCGGAGGGGCGGGTCACGGCCCAGGCCGACCTGGGTTCGGCCCGGGTGGTGGTGCAGGCCGGGCAGGCCAGGGCCGAGGTGGGGGTGATGGTGGCCCAGCCGGCAGCGGGGGCCACGCTGGTCTCGGATAGCCAGGTTGTCCGCATCGAAGGCACCGACCCCAACGCTCCCTTCAAGGTGGGCTACCGCTATGTGGTCACCCTGGAAGGGGTGGGTCTTCCGGCCGTGGGGAGCGTACTGATGAGCCAGGGCAGCCTGCCGGTGGCGGGAAGGGTGGTGGAGGCCCGGCAGAGCGGAAACCAGACCCTGGTCACCCTCGAGCTGGTGCCGCTGGGGGAGCTTCTCACCCGGTATCGCCTCGAGGAGACCTTCAACCTGGCTCACCTTCCGGCTGTTGTGCCCGACAGCGTGGGTTCGAACTTCGATGTGACCCCTAAAGGCAACGGCCAGTACACCCTCCGGCTCAAGCCCGGTAGGGTGATCCGCACCACCGCCCGCCCCGCCGGCAGCGTGCGGCCCATGCGGGAGTTCGAGGTAGGCCCCCTGGAGTGCGAGACCGAGTTGAGCGCCGTGGACCTTTCGGTGGACGAGGTGGAGGTCGAAGTAGACCTGTCCTCCATCGGCTTCGAACTCCTGTGGACCGAGGCAAACAAGAAGTTGTTGATGGTAGGCAGCCCCAAGGCCAAGCTGGCTTTCAATCCCTCCCTGGCGGCGGCCCTGGAGGGTAGCCTGGAGTGCAAGCTGGAGTTCTTTCAGATACCCTTGCCGGTGCCAAGCGTCCTCTCGGCGATAGGGCGCCTGTACATTCCCGTGGGGGCAGGTTTTGAGATAAGCGGTAAGGTGCCGGCCTTGGGTGTGGGGTTCAAGTCCAGCACGGAGTACCTCCTGGAGCTGCGGGCCGGGGTGGAGTGCACCCCCACCTGTTCCTTTGCCCGCCGGTTTGAGCGGAGGGAGACAAAAGCCGAGTTCAAGTGGGTTCTGCCCCAGGAGATACCCCGTGGCCTTAAGGTGGAAGCCGAGGCCAGCGGGTTCCTGTTCGCCGCCATCAACACCGGGTTACAGGCCTACATCACCAACACCGGCAAAATCTTCGGTATCCGGATAAGCGATTTCGAGTTCTTCGTGGCCAAGGCGGCCTTGAAGATCGAGGGAAAGCTGGCCTCGGAAGAAACCCAGGTGCGCGACCCCGAGTTTGCCGCAAAATATGGCCTTTCCCTCGAACTGAGCCTGAAGACCGGCAAGAACCTGCAAGGGGTCCTGGAGGTATTGCCCATCCCGGTTCCGGTTCCAGAGCTAAACCTCAAGTTCCCCTTTGAGTTGGGCTCCTCCCCCACGGCCACCACCCTCACCGCCGACCGCAACAGCTTCCGAGTGGGCGACACCGTACGCTTCCGGGTGAATCTGGGCGATACCCAGTTCCCCGTTCTGGGCTACCAGGTGGAGGCGGTGCGCGTCTACCGCAACACCGGCACCCCCGAGAACCCCGTGCTGGTGCTGACCAACCAGGCCACGGCCTCCCCCGGCCAGACCGAGTTCGAGCTTCCCTGGGTGGCCACAGAGGACGGCCAGGTGGTGGAGGGCAGCGGCGCGAGCACCCGGTACCGCTTTGTGGCCTTCGTCAAGAGCAAGCTGCTGGACACACGGCTCGAGCTGGGGAATGTCAGGGTGGGTTGTGCTGGCGCTGCAAACATACAGTACTGCATAACAGATCTGGCCACGCTGGGGGGTAATTCTTCCTTTGCCTGGGAAATCAACGAAAGCGGTCAGATAGTGGGACAGTCTCGCAATGCCGGTGGCCAAACCCGCGCTTTCCTGTGGCAGGACAACCAGATGACCGATTTAGGAACCTTGGGAGGCAGTTCCTCGGAAGCTTATGGGATTAACGAGAACGGCCAGATTGTGGGCTCCTCTCGCAACGCCAGTGGCCAAGAGCGTGCTTTCCTGTGGCAAAACGGTCTGATGACTGACCTAGGAACTTTTGGGGGAAGTTTCTCGTTGGCACGCAAGATTAACAACAGCGGTCAAATAACTGGCTGGGCTGCCAATGCCAGTGGCCAGGCTCGAGCGTTCCGTTGGCAAAATGGCCAGATGACCAACCTGGGAACCTTGGGAGGAAGCATCTCAGCAGGTTACGCCATCAACCAAAGCGGGCAGGTGGCGGGTGAGTCCGCAACTTCCGCTGGGGAAATCCGGGGCTTCCTTTGGCAAAACGGAATGATCAATCTGGGTACGCTGGGTGGAAACTTTGCGGAGGCCTACGCCCTCAACAACGTTGGACAGGTGGTGGGCATTTCAGCCCTTTCAAACGGCCAGACTCGTGCCTTCCTGTGGCAAAACGGGCAAATGAACAATTTGGGCACACTTGGCGGAAGCACGTCTACCGCTTGGGGTATCAATGACCAGGGCGTTGTTGTCGGCTCATCCGAGAATTCAAGCAATACAACGCGCGCTTTCATCTGGCGGAACGGTCAAATGAGTGATCTGAACTCTATGATTGACTCAGCCCTAGGGTGGGTACTCACCGAGGCTACCGACATCAACAACCAAGGTCAGATCGTTGGATACGGTCGGTTCAACGGCCAGACCCGTGCTTTCTTGCTGACTCCAGTTCAATAGAGCGCTCTTCACACCCTACTTATTCGTTGCTGACCGTTCAGGTGGCAGTTTTCTGCGCTATAGGCATTTCTGTTACACCAGACTCCGAGTCCAAAAACAGTTTTCTCTTGAGACGCTGGTGTAACGCTGGGCTTCTACAGT
>NZ_JANWVH010000091.1 GCF_025056915.1 Meiothermus sp.
CCTCTGGATAGCCAGGCCTACCGCGAGGCAGCCCTGAGCAGTCAGGTACTCAAGGACACCCTCAACAGCCCACAGAACCAACGTACCCTCGAGGAATTTCGCCGCAAACTGCGGGTGCGCACGGTGGATGGCCGGCAATCGGGCATTATTGTGCTGAATGTGCGCGACAACAATCCCGCTCGGGCGGCCCAGCTCGCCAACGAATGGGCCGACGCCTTGAGGCGCTGGGACGACCAGCGCGTGAGGGGCAGCTTTAGCCGTTACCGCTTGTCGCTCGAAACCCAACTGCGCTCGGTTCAGACCGATCTGGCCAGGGGCAACAATACCCCCGAACGCATCGAAGGGTTGCGTAGCCTGCAGGGCAGTCTGCTGCGTGACCTGGATCTGGTGCGGGCCCTGGAGCAGGGGGCTACGGGTCAACTGAGCCTGCTGGACATTGCCGAGACCCCCATTCGCCCGGTGGCGCCCCGCCCCTTGCTCAATGCGCTGCTGGCCGGGGTGCTCACCCTGGTTTTTGGCATTCTGTTCATGTTGCTGCGCGAAGTCTCGGTGCGCACGGTTCGCAGCAGCGAAGACGCAGCGGAGCTGACCGGGTTGCAAGTACTGGGGGAGTTTCCCAAGCTGGCCAACGCCAGCCGCGACCTGCCGCGGGAGGCAGCCAGCTACCTGCGTACCTACGTCAACCGGGGCCTGATGGATGAGCAAGATCCCAAAATTATCGCCGTGACCAGCCCCGAAGCCAAGGAGGGCAAAAGCAGTGTGGCCATTGCCCTGGCTCGAGCCTACGCCCGCACCGGCAAGCGCACCCTGCTGATTGACCTCGACCTGCACCGCCCCATTCTGCACAGCGTATTTGATATCAAAAGCGGCCCGGATGTGATTACGGTGCTGCGAGACCCGCTTTTTGGGATGGCTACCCACCAGCTCGAGCGCGGGCTGTCCCTGCTGCCTTGCTTGCATACCGTGGAGGATCCCTCGGGCCTGCTTTCTCAACAGTTCCGGCCTTTCCTGCGCCGCCTCCGCGAATCGGGTGAGTGGGATACCATCATCATTGACACCCCTCCGGTGCTTGCCGTGACCGATACGCTGGTCATTGCGCCGCAGGTTTCGGGCATGGTGGTGGTGGTGAATATCGGCACGACCAACCGCCGCAGTCTGGTGGCGGCGGTTGACAACCTGACCCGTATAGGGGCCAAGGTGCTGGGGCTGGCAGTCAATCAACTGCGCGCAGGGGAAGGGATGCTGGTCTCCTCCAGAGGCTACAGCAGCTATGGAAGCTACGGCAACCGTCCCCGTCCGGTTCCCTCAGGTGCCCCCACCGAGACCCAGGAACAAGACCCGCTGCGTACCCAGTGGTGAGTGCAATTTCCCGTAAGGCAGGGCAAGGCCCCGGGATTGGCCCACGCCAGGCCCACCCCTCACCCAGCTTTTCTAGCAACCGGGGGTTGTGGTACACTTGGAAGGCTTGTGTTTTGACCGCCACACCAATGGTGTGGTGTGACCAAACCAAAATCCTGAGCTGGCCAGTATCCAGATCAAGGGAAAGTTTCGGAGGAAGGCAATGGAATACCGCATCAAAGCCCAAAACCGTGGGAACGAAAACCCCACGGCGCTGCGCGACGCGGGCAAACTGCCCGGCGTGGTCTACAACCGGCAGGAAAACTACAAGGTGGTGGTGGATCTCAAGGAGTTCAACAAAGTCTTTATGGCGGCGGGCATCCATCACGTGATTACCCTCGAGATGGAGGACGGCAAAACCGTGGATACCCTGGTGCGCCAGATTAACCTCGACAAACGCCGCCGTCGTCCCGACCACGTGGACTTCTATGCCCTCTCCGACGAGCCGGTGCTGATGTGGATTCCCGTCAAGATCGTGGGCACCGCCCAGGGCGTGCGCGAAGGGGGGGTGCTCCAGCTGGTGAACAACGACATCCAGGTCAAGGTTTCGCCCAAGGCCATCCCGCCCTTTATCGAGGTCAACGTCAGCCAACTACGGATTGGCGATAGCATCCACGCGGACGAGCTCACCCTTCCCGAGGGGGTCAAGCTGGCCATGAACGCCCGCGATACGATTGTGGCGATCGTGCCCCCGGAAGATGCCGAAAAGCTGGCTGCCCAGGCTGCTGCTGCACCTGCCGAGGTAGAGGTCATCAAGAAGGGCAAGACCGAAGAGGAGAAGTAGTCCCATACCCTTCTGGCTGGGGCCGAAGGCTGCGGTTTGACCGGCTTTCGGCCCCCAACTTTTCGCCATGTTTTTAATTGTTGGACAGGGGAATCCGGGTTTGCAGTACGCCCGAACCAAGCACAACGTGGGGTTTTGGGTGCTGGATCGGCTTGCCTCGCATTTCAAGCTCCGAGGCAATGCGCTTATTGCCGAGGCCAGGTTTCAGAGGGCCTCCGGGGAGTGGGTCTTGGGTTTGCTGGTCAAGCCTACCACCTTCTACAACGCCACAGGGGAAGCCGTGGCACCCCTGGCGCGGTTTTACAGGGTGCCCCCCGAGCGCATCCTGGTTGTCCACGACGAGCTGGATCTGCGGCCGGGGCGGCTGCGCTTTAAGGCAGGGGGGAGCAGCGCCGGGAACTATGGCCTCGAGTCCATCGCAACCCATCTGGGCAGCCGGGGCTTTCACCGCCTGCGGATTGGAATCGGCAAACCCCCCACGCCCGAGGCGGGTGCGGGCTGGGTGCTCAGCGGTTTTCACCCCGACTTGAAGCCGGTCATGGACCGGGTAGTCCAGACCGCCGCCGAGGCAGCCAAAACCTGGGCCACCGAGGGCCTCGAGGTCTGCCAGAAGAAGTACAACGGCCTCAACCTGGCCGTACCATCTGAGCGAATAGAGCCTGAGCAGGCTTAGAGCGCTCTTCCCATATTTAGAGCCATTCAACTATAAGAAAGCTTTGTCCTGGACAGAACCGTGGCGGCCTGGAAACTCGAAAACATGCGTCTCGGCCCAGACGCAACGCAGACAAGCGTGCCTCACCTCGGTGAGGCACGTCTCTTTGTCCCTTCTCGTTTTCGTGGGCGGCCACGTCTGTGAAGAGCGTGATAGGGTGCTTTTGACCAACCCTTTGACCGCGAGAGAGCGCACCGAGCCCGCCCTTATCCGAAACGACCGGTAATGTAAGCCTCGGTACGCTTGTCCTTGGGGGTGGTGAAGAGCAGGTTGGTGGGGCCGAACTCCACCAGGTCGCCGTTCAAAAAGTAGCCGGTGAAGTCCGAGACCCGGCCTGCTTGCTGCATGTTGTGGGTCACGATGGCAATGGTCACGTGCTTCTTGAGGTCGGTCAGCAAATCCTCGATGGACTGGGTGGAGATGGGGTCGAGGGCGCTGGTGGGTTCGTCCATCAGCAAGACTTCTGGCTCCACGGCCAGCGCTCTGGCAATGCACAGGCGCTGCTGCTGCCCCCCCGAGAGGCTCATGCTGGGCGCGTGCAGCCGGTCTTTGACCTCGTCCCACAAAGCGGCCTGGCTGAGGGAACGCTCCACCGCCTCGTCCAGCAGAGATTTTTTGCGGATGCCCACCAGTTTCAGCCCCGCCACCACGTTGCCGTAAATGGAGAGGGTGGGGAAGGGGTTGGGCTTCTGGAAGACCATCCCAATCTTGCGCCGCACCTCCACCGGGTCTACACCGGCGGCATAGACGTTGACCCCGTCCAGCAGCACCTCGCCGGTCACCCGGGCGGTGGGGGTGAGGTCGTGCATCCGGTTCAAAGCCCGCAGGAAAGTGGTCTTGCCGCAGCCCGAGGGGCCAATCAGGGCGGTGACCTTGTTGGCGTAGATGGGCATATCCACATCTTTGACGCCGGCCTTCTGGCCGTACCACACGGTCACCTGCCGGGCTTCGATGCGGGCCTTCAGGCTGGGGTCGAGGGTCATGACCTCGGTATGCCCGCTTTCAGGGTTGGCTACAGGTCTGAATTCATTCATCGTCTGCTCCTTTAGCGCCCACGGGTCACCCAGCGGGCCAGCAGGCTGGTCAGAACAATCAGGCCCAGCAACACCACCGCCGCGGCCCAGGCTTGGCGGTGCCAGTCCTCGTAGGGGCTGATGGCATAGGCATACAGACGCAGCGGTAGGGCGTCCATCGGCTGCGAGAGATTGAGGGTGAGCAGGGTGTTCCCAAAGGCTGTGAAGATGAGGGGAGCGGCTTCGCCCGCGGCCCTGGCCGTCGCCAGCAAGAGCCCGGTCACCACCCCGGCCCGCGCGGCGGGCAGCACCAGCGAGAGAATGACCCGCCAGCGTGGCAGACCCAGGGCCAGCCCGGCCTCGCGGATGTTCCAGGGCACCAGCTTCAGAACGCTCTCGGTGGTCTTGGCGATGATGGGAATCATGATGAAGGCCATGGCCAGAGCGCCCGAAAAGCCCGAAAAGGAACCCTGCGCCTTGACCACCAGCACGTAAGCCAGCAGGCCCTTCAGGATGGCGGGCATGCCGTTCAGGGTATCGGAGAGCAGGCGGAGGGTGGGGTTGAGCTTGTTGTCGGGGTACTCGGCCAGCAAGATGCCGGCCCCAATTCCAAAGGGGGTTGCCATCAGCAGGCCTACCCCGGTGATGACCAGCGTGCCGACGATGGCCGGGGCCATGCCCCCACCGAGTTCGCCCGGGGGTTTGGGGCCTTTGGTGAAAAAGTCCCAGTTGAGGGATGAAAAGCCATTGACCAGGGCATAGCCCAGCACCAGCGTCAGGGGCAGGGCGGCCAGAATCGTACCGACGATTACCACGAGTAGAATCAGACGGTCGCGGGTATAGCGTGCTTGAAGATTGCGCATGGTCGCTCCTCTAAGCCCGTTGGCTCCCTACCTTAAGCTTGTTGAGCAAGTAACTGGCAGCCGAGTTGACGATGAAGGCAATCAGGAACAGGTAAAAACCGACCCCGATAATGGCCGAATAATGCAGGTCTTCCACGGCTTCCTTTAGCTCCAGGGCAATCACAGCCGGCATGGTGGAGGCAGGGCCGAAGAGGGTGTAGGGCAGGATGTTGCCGTTGCCGATGACCATGGCCACAGCCATGGTTTCGCCCAGGGCACGGCCCAAAGCCAGCATGGCCCCCGCGAAAATACCGCCCCGCGCGTAGGGCAGGATGACGGTTTGCATGACCTCCCAGCGGGTGGCTCCCAGGGCGTAGGCCCCTTCACGCTGGGCTGCCGGAACCAGGTTGATGGCGTCGCGCGACAGGGCTGCTGTGAAGGGAATCACCATGCTGGACAGAATCACAATGCCGGTGAACATCCCGTAGCCCGCCGGGTTGCCCAGGTAGCGAGACAACCAGGGCGCATTCTCCGCAGCCCACAAAAAGAACGGTAGGTAAAAGGCCTCTCGCAAAAACGGGGCCAGGACAAAAATGCCCCAGATGCCATACACCACGCTGGGCACCGCAGCCATCAGGTCGACCAGGTAGTTGATGAACCCGGCCAGCCAGCGCGGCGCGTACTCGGCGGTGAAGATGGCGGCAGCCAGGGCCACCGGAACCGATAAAACAAGCGCAGAGAGGCTGGTGATTATGGTTCCCAAAACGTAGGGCCAGATGCCGAACTCGAGCTTCAGCGCCGGGTCCCAGGTAGTTCCGGTCAGAAAGCCAAAAAATCCTTCTTTGTTGATGGTCTGCGACCCACCCAGATAAAGGTAATAGCCCAGCCCCAGGGTCAGGGCGACGATGCTCAGGGCCAGAAGCAGAACGATGGCCAGAAAAATACGGTCGCCCAGCACGCGATAAATCGCCGAGGGCTGCCGCTTGATAACCGAAGGTTGCACCGGGGCCTGTTGCATGCGCACGCCTTTAGTCTACAAAGAGGTGGGAGCCCTGAAGACCCCCACCTCCCAATCGAGCTTACTGGCCGACCACTTCCTTGCCGATGGGTTTGCCCTGATAGGTAATCCGGGAGATCAGGGCCAGGGCACGGGCCTGGGCCACCTCGGTCAGCCGGGCGTAGGTCAGCGGCTCGTTGAACTTCTGCCCTTCGGTGACCACCCACTTGAGCATCTGCACGAAGGCCCGGGCCTCGGCCTCGCTCTTGAAGGCTTTGTTCTTGTCGAGCTGCTCGTAGACCAGGATGTAGGAGAAGCTCGAGACCGGATAGCCGTCGGGGGCATTGGTGTTGGTCAGGGAGATGCGCGCGTCCCCAGGCAGCACCACGTTGGCGGCGGCGGTGATGGCGGGCAGTTCGGCCACCATGAATTTACCAGCCCGGTTTTGCACGGCTCCGAACTGGATGCGGTTCTGCACCGCGTAGGTTACCTCGTTGTAGCCGATGGCCCCGGGGGTGTTGCGCACCACGCCAGCCACGCCCTCGTTGCCACGGCCCCCCACCTTGTTGGGTGCGGGCCAGTTGACGCTGTTGCCCCGGCCCACCTTCTGGGCCCACTCGGGCGAGACTTTGGTCAAGTAGTCGGTCCAGACAAAGGTCGTGCCCGAGCCGTCGGAACGGTGCACTACGGTGATGGGCAGGGCGGGCAGGTTCACCCCTGGGTTGAGGCGGGCGATGGCCGGGTCGTTCCAGGTCTTGATGTTGCCCAGGAAGATGTCGGCCAGCACCTCACCGGTGAAGTTGAGCCGCTGGGTTACGCCGGGCAGGTTGTAGGTGGGCACCACCGCCCCCAGCACGAAGGGGATGTTGAGCGCGGGGGAGCCAGTGTTCTTGCGGATGTCGGTCATCTGCTGGTCGTTGAAGGGGTTGTCGGAGACGCCGAAGTGAACGGTTTGCTCGATGAACTGACGCTGACCCCCACCGGACCCGATGGACTGGTAGTTGACCCGCACCTGGTTGTTGGTCACTTTGAGGTACTCATCAAAATACTTGGAGAGAACCGGGAACGGGAAGGTCGCCCCAGCTCCGGTCAGGCTCACCTGGGCCAAACCGGTGCTGGCCAGGCCCAGCAGGGCCGTAGTTGCAATCAGCAGTTTCTTCATCAAAAGCCTCCTCTAGCAAGTTCGTGGTACTGACCAGCACCACTTACGGCTCATAGCTTGTCAGTGCTGTGTCAGAGGATTGTCATGAAGGCCGCAAAAAACTCATGATGAACGAAAAAATTAGCCAGCAGCCGGGGTGCCCATTCAAGCCGCACTCCGCCCAAAGAAGCTCGATGGGCTGGCGGGCTCTGCGGGACGGAGCGGCCCAGATTGGGCGGGGTTGGATGCGGTCAGGGCCTTCTTTTAGCCGGGCCCGCCCCGCTGGTATGCTGAGGGCTGTGCGGTGGAGCGGGGCTGTTTTGGCCGGCGGATGGTCCCGCCGGTTTGGGCAGGACAAAGCCCTGTACCTGTATCGGGGCAAGCCCCTGATGGCCTGGGTGCTGGACTCACTGGCCGAGGCCTCGGAGCGGTTTGTGGTTTCGAACCATCCCTATCAAGGGCTGGGCCTGCGTTACCACGACCTGAAGCCGGGGGGGGACACCCTGTCGGGGCTGCATTCGGCCCTGGCCCATGCCCGGCAGGACTGGGTGGCTGTGGCTGCTTGCGACCAGCCCTTTTTGAGCCGGGAATACTGGGGCTATTTGCTGGGTTTGGTGCGCCCTGATGTGCAGGCGGTGGTTGCCGTTTCGCAAGATTTTTTCGAGCCTCTTGGGGCGCTGTATCACCGTTCCCTCGAGCCCGAGGTCTTGCAGAGGCTGGAGGCCGGGGAACTCAGGATGCAGGCGCTCTTGCGTAGCATTCCCCACGTGGCGCTGGACAGGGCTGAACTCGAGGCCCGTTTTGGGCCCCATCTATTTGTCAACGCCAATCGCCCCGAAGACCTGCCATTGTGAGGCTCGAGGCCACCTGTTTCACCCCCAAAGCGCTCTTCCGGGCCCTGGCCGCTGCACCAGGCTTTGTGCTTCTCATCCAAACCTGTACAATAAATCGCTATGGCTGGGATGTTCTCGTTTCGCGGCGAAGATGTGGGTATTGACCTGGGTACCGCCTCGGTGCTGATTTATGTGCGCGGTAAAGGAATTGTGCTGCGTGAACCTTCGGTGATTGCCATGGTGAGTGATACCAAAGAGGTCAAGGCAGTGGGCGCTGAGGCCTACCGGATGCTGGGGCGCACCCCGGGCAATATCGTGGCCGCTCGCCCGCTCAAGGACGGTGTAATCGCCGACTATACCCTGACCGAGCGGATGCTCACCCTCTTTATCAAGAAAGTGTTGCCGCCCCTGCGCTTCTTCAGGCCGCAGGTGATGGTGGGGGTGCCCTCGGGGGTGACCGAGGTTGAGCGCCGCGCGGTGGTGCAGGCGATTGTGGAAGCCGGCGCCAAGCGGGCTTACCTCATTGACGAACCCCTGGCGGCGGCCATCGGGGCCGGTATCAAGATTGCCGAGCCCACGGGCAGTATGGTGGTGGATATTGGGGGCGGCTCCAGCGATATTGCGGTCATCTCGTTGGGCGGCATCGTGCGCTCGGCCAGCCTGCGCATCGCCGGTAACGAGTTCGACGAGTCCATCATTCGCTACATCCGCAACAAGTACAACCTTTTGATTGGAGAGCGCACTGCGGAAGAGCTGAAAATCAAGATTGGCGCGGCCAAGCGCACGCCGGGGGAGCAGGACGCGGTGGCCGAGGTGCGGGGGCGCGACCTGATCTCGGGCCTGCCCAAAAGCATCGAAGTGACCACCGATGATGTGGTGGAAGCCCTGAAAGAACCCCTGGAGAAAATCGTGCAGGGGGTGAAGAGCGTGCTCGAGACCACCCCGCCCGAACTGGTGGCCGACATCATAGACCGGGGCATTCTGCTCACCGGTGGGGGCGCCTTGCTGCGAAACCTGGATTTGCTGCTGCAAGAAGCCACTGGCGTACCGGTGGTGGTGGCCGAAAATGCGGTGGAGGCGGTGGCTTTGGGCACGGGCAAGGCGCTGGATATGCTGCACGTGCTGCGGGATGCCCTGGTCACCTCCGATAACGTGCTGAAGCGGTAAGGGTGGGTCAAGCCAGGGGGTCGGGCGGCAGTTGTCTGGTTGGAGCTGTTCACCGCGCCCGACTGCACGGACCCCAGACCTCCTCCAGGGCGATAAGGTATTCGCTACGGGCCTTTAGCGACCTATGTGGCTCTCTGAAATTGCGCAGCAGATTGGCGGCCAGCTCGAGGGCCCCGACCGGTTCGTGGCCCGCCTGGCCGCGCCAGACCGGGCGGGGCCGGGCGACCTGGTGGTGGTGCGGGAGGCGCGTTATCTCGAGGCGGCCCTGGCCAGCGGCGCGGCCCTCATACTCGACAAAGCCAGCCCCTGCCCGGACACCCTCAGTCGAATTCGGGTGCCCGAGGTACGCAAAGCCTGGCCTCGGGTGCTGGCCCTTTTCGACCAACCCGAAACCTGGGCCGATGGGGGCGTTCACCCCACCGCCACCATCGAGGCGGGAGCCCAGGTGGATTCCACCGCCTCGGTGGGGGCCTACGCCCTGGTCTGCCGGGGTGCCCGGATTGGGGCGGGGGTGGTCATTGCACCCTTTTGCTACGTGGGGGCAGGGGTGGAAATTGGGCCCCAAACGGTGCTGGAGCCTCGAGTAACCCTCTACCCCCACACCCGCCTGGGGGCTGGGTGCCGGATTGGGGCGGGCACCGTGCTGGGGGTGGTGGGGTTTGGGTTTCAGGATGACCGGCGCCTGCCGCATACCGGCAAGGTGGTCTTGGAGGATGGGGTCGAGCTGGGGGCCAACTGCGTGGTGCAGCGCAGTGTGGTGGGGGAGACCCGCATCGGGGCTGCCAGCAAGATCGGCGACCTCACCAGCATCGGCCACAATGTCCAGATTGGAAAAGGGGTGGTGATGGTGGGCAGCAGCGCAATCGGGGGGAGCGCGGTGGTGGAGGACGGCGTGTTGATGGGGGGGTGGGTGGTGCTCTCGGACCATGTGCGGGTGGGCAGGGGGGCGCGCATCACCGGTAGCAGTGCGATTTCAAAAAACGTGCCTGCGGGTGAAACCTGGGCCGGTGCAGTTCCCGCCCAGCCCAGCCGCAAGCACTGGCGACGCCTGGCATTCCTGGACTGGTTGGTCACAATGGAGCGCATCCTGCGGCAGTTCTTCAAACCAACCCAGCCATAGACGCGGCTAAGTGGATTGGGAACCCATGACGATTCGAGGAATTGGCCTCCATACCGGCGAACCCAGTACGGTTCGCCTTCACCCCGCCGAGGGGCCTGTGCGTTTTTGGATGGGGGGGCTCGAGTTTCGTCCTCTGGCCTCCTCGGTGGTGGATACCACCCGCTGCACGGTGCTGGGCTGGCATCACCTCCGGCTGATGACAGTTGAACACCTGCTGGCTGCGCTCTACATTCGAGGTATCTGGGAGGGCCTCATCGTCGAGGTGGCTGGCCCGGAAATTCCAATCCTGGATGGCAGCGCCCAGGAATGGCTGGCGCTGCTTCAGGACTTCCCTCCGCAAGGCCCCCACCCCACCCCTGTAAGCGGCACCATCCGGGTGGAGGAAGGGCGCAGCAGCGTGCTGGCCCAGCCAGCCGAGGGTTTTTCCCTCACCGTGACCATTCTGTTCCCGCACCCCAAGATTGGCTACCAGCAGGTGCAGTGCCCCCCCACCGCGCTGGCGGCGCTGGCCTCGGCGCGAACCTTCGGTTTTTTGCATGAAGTAGAGGCCATGCGGGCTCAGGGGCTTATCAAAGGAGCTTCCCTGGACAATGCGCTGGTGTTCAGCGAACACAGCTTTGTGAATACCCCTCGAGTGCTGCATGAGCCGGTGTGGCACAAAGCCCTGGATTTTCTGGGCGATTTGTACCTGGCAGGTCGGCCCTACCAGGGCCGCTTTGCGGTGCACCGTGGCTCCCACCGGCTGCACGTGGAACTGGCCAAGCTATTGCAGGGCTAAAAAGGGGCGCTCTGGCCGGACAGCAGAAGGTTCCGGTCAAGCGCTGCTTCTTTGCAAGCCTGATGTCAGGCATACAGGCTTCAGGGATTCATCAGGTGAGGGTGGGTGGTTTATTGCGCTCTTCACAGACGTGGCCGCCTACGAAAACGAGAAGGGACAAAGAGACCTGCCTCACCGAGGTGAGGCCCGCTGGTCTGTGTTGCGTCTGGGCCGAGACGCATGTGTTCGAGTTTCCAGG
>NZ_JANWVH010000092.1 GCF_025056915.1 Meiothermus sp.
GGTTGCCGGGGTGGGTTAGGTCAATCACAAAGCGCTTGGGTGGCCTGCCTTCGGTCAGGTAGCGCAGCTCGAAGGCCAGGAGTTGCAGGGGGTTCCCCTCTTCGTAAAGCCCCCGCTTTTGCGCCCGACTTTGCTTGACCGCAGCCCGCGCTCCTTGCAGGGTGCGGGAGTTGTTCACCTGGGCCCAGAAGTTTTCGGGCTTCAAGACCGCGCCGAAGGGGGTGGGCTGCTCGCGGAAGGGGTCGATGTTGGGCCAGACGAAGTAGGGGCTCACCCAAGCGGCTTCCAGCATCCGTTGGTTGTAGCTTTTTCTTCGCCTGCTGCGCTCGCGCTCGAAGGGCGCGGCAAAGCAGAGCAGGCGCCCGTAGCCGTCCAGCGCCTCGCGGGCGTAGGCCAGGTAGAAGCGGAAGCCCTCGGGGGTTTCCTGGTAGAACTCGAGGTCGTCCTGCACCATCTCCTCCAGCGCCCGGGTGGCGGCCTGGGCGTGGTGGGCGTGGTTGGCGCTCACCCCGGGCTGCACCCGCGCTTGCAGGTAAGCCCGCAGGGGGGGCTTCAGGGCAGCCTCCAGGGCCTCGAGCTGCTCCCGCAAAAAACCGTCCCAGCTCGGGTCGGTGATGGGAACATAGCGCTCGGCGCTGCCGGCCTGCCTGCGGAAAAGCCCCTTTTCCGGCGCGTCCACCCCCAGAAAGCGCAGGGGGATGTTGGCCAGGGCCCGCGTGGCGATGGTATCGCCGTCGCTCACCGCCCGTTTGGGCGAGCCCACCCCGGCCCCATAGGCCATCAGGCCCGCGCGGCCCACCAGAAAAGCCTGCCCGCCCCGCAACTCCCGCCGTACCAGCCTGTCCTTTTCCATAAGGCCCTCCCAACCGGGTCATTCTGCTCGAGGCCGCGTTACTTTCGGGTTACAGACCAGATAAACCGGGTTCGGTTCGAGAATGGCGAGAGCGCTTCCATCTGGTAGGGAATTTTACGAGCCAGAGGTTCTTGCCAGTTTCTGGAGCCTTGCGCCCTTCACAGACGTGGCCGCCCTCGAAAACGAGAAGGGACAAAGAGACGTGCCGCACCGAGGTGAGGCACGCTGGTCTGCGTTGCGTCTGGGCCGGGACGCATGTTTTCGAGTTTCCAGGCGGCCACTGTTCTGTCCAGGGCAAAGCGTTCTTATGGTCGAATGGCTCTGAATATGCGAAGAGCGCTCTACTTTGCGCCAAACCACCCGGCCAGCCCGGCGTAGAGTTGCTTGAACCGAGTGTAGCCCTCCTCGTAGGAAGCCTGAGGCCAGATGGCCGGTTCGGCGGGGGGCTGGGGCCCCTGCGGGTTGAGCCCCTGGCTCAGGGCTCCGAGCAGTGCCGCCCCCAGGGCCGAGGCCGAGCGCACCGGAACCCCCTGCAGGGGGCGCTTTAGCACATCGGCCAGCAGTTGCCGCCAGAAGGGGTGGGCGGTGCCGCCGCCGGCAAGCCGCAGGGGACTATGGGGCGGGATGGCCTCGCCCAGGGCCTCGAGGCCCGCGCGCAGGCCAAACGCCACGCCCTCGAGGGCCGCCCGCATCAGGTGGCCCCGCCGGTGGTGTCGGCCCAGCCCGGCCCAGACCCCCCGCGCCAGGGGGTCGAGGTGGGGGGTGCGCTCGCCGGTCAGGTAGGGTAGAAAGGTGAGCCCTTCAGACCCTGGGGAAACCGCCTCGGCTTCCCGGTACGCCTGCGCCCAGCTCAGGCCCAGCACGGCCCGCACCCACTCCAGCGCCAGCCCGGCGTTCTGCATGGCGGCCATGGCGTACCACTGCCCAGGAAGGGCGGCCCGGTACAGGTGGGTGCGGAGGGTGGGGTCTATCTTAGGTTTGGTCAGCAGCACCGTAATCTGCGCCCCGGTGCCCACCGTCAGCTGGGCTTCGCCCACCGGCAAACCGGAGCCCAGCAGGGCGGCGGCGGTGTCGGCGGCCCCGGCAGCCACCGGAATCCCCGCAGGCAGGCCCAGGTGCCGGGCGGCCTCTGGTTTCAGGGTTCCGGCGACCTGGGCCGAGGGCCCCAGTGGGGGCAGCAGGCCCGGGCGCAGCTCCAGGGCCTCGAGGATGTCCCAGGCCCACCTGTCGGCCAGAAGGTCGTAGAGGAGCGTACCGGAGGCATCGGAAGGCTCGCTCCCCACCTCGCCCGTAAGACGCAGCCGCAGCCAGTCTTTGGGCTGCAAGGCCCAGCGGGCTGCCTGATATAACGCAGGCCGGTGTTGCTTGAGCCAGAGCAGGCTGGGCGCGGCCATGCCCACCACCAGCGGATTGGCCAGCCGTTGCTGCTGGGCTTCGGAGAGTTGATGAAGGGCCGTTAGCTCGGCGCCGGAGCGGCCATCGGCCCAGAGGATGGCCGGGTACAGCGGGTTTCCTTCCGCATCGGCCAGCACCACCCCATGCATCTGGCCCGAGAGGCCGATGGCCCGAACCGCCGGGGCCTGTTTACCCACGGCGGCCCGAACCGCTTTGCCCACCGCCTGCCACCAGTCCAGCGGGTCGGACTCGGCCCAGCCGGGCCTGGGCGCTTTGACCGGGTAGGCTTGGCTGGCCTCGGCCACGATGGCCCCATCGTGGTTCAGCAGCAGCGCCTTGCAGGAGCCGGTGCCCAGGTCTATGCCGAGAAACACGGTCTGGTTAGGCCAGCACCGCGGGGTCGAGTTCGGCGGGGCTCTTGGCCCCGGTCATGACCGCGACGGTGTCGGACATGCTGATTTTTTTGGGGTTGACCACGGCGGCCCGCTTGCCCAGGCGCTGGATGTGGATGCGGTCGGCGATTTCAAACACGTGGGGCATGTTGTGGCTGATGATGATGACCGGCAGGCCGCTGTCGCGCACCCGCCGGATCAGCTCGAGCACCATGTTGCCCTCCTTCACCCCCAAAGCCGCGGTGGGCTCGTCCATGATCACCACATGCCGGGCAAAAGCCGCGCTGCGGGCCACCGCCACCCCCTGCCGCTGCCCGCCCGAGAGGGTCTCCACGGCCTGGCTCATGGAGCGGATGCCAATCTTCAAATCCTGCATATCTGCTATGGCTTCCTCGAGCATCTTTTTCTTGTCAATCCAGCGGATCAGGCGGGCAAACCAGCCGGGTCGCAGAATCTCCCGGCCCAGAAAGAGGTTTTCGGCAATGGTCATGGCCGGGGCCACCGCCAGATCCTGATAGACCGTCTCGATGCCGTTTCTGCGGGCGTCTATGGGGCTTCTGAAGTGAACCCGCTTGCCGTCCAGGTAGATTTCGCCGGCATCCGGCACAATGGCCCCCGAGAGCGCTTTGATCAGGGTGGACTTGCCCGCGCCGTTGTCGCCGATTACGGCCAGAATCTCGCCTTCGCGCAGCTCGAAGTCGGCCCCGTCCAGCGCCGTCACGTGCCCGTAGCGCTTGACCAGACCGCGGGCCTCGAGCACCAGTCTGGGCTGGGGTGCGGGGGTGGGTTCGGGGAGGGGGTTCGGCGTTGTGTTTTGCACTGGGTTGAGTTCCATCTCAGCTCCTCCGTTTGGAGATTTGGTCGGCCACCACGGCCAGAATCACCAGGATGCCGGTAATCAGGACCTGATAAACCGAGGAGACCCCCATCAGGGTCAGGCCGTTGCGGAAAACCCCCACAATAACGGCCCCCAGCAGGGTGCCCAAAATCATTCCCCGGCCCCCAAACAGGCTGGTGCCCCCCAGCACCACAGCGGTGATGGTCTCGAGGTTCTCGGTCTGTCCCGCGTTGGGGTCGGCCACGCTGGTTCGTGAGATTAGAAGCCAGCCGGCAATCCCGTAAAAAAAGCCCGCAATGGTGTAGGTAAGGAGCAGCACCCGCTGGGTGGGAATACCCATCAGGCGGGCGGCCTCGGGGTTGTTGCCCACCGCATACAGGTGACGGCCCGGCGCGGTTTCGCTCAGGAAGAACCAGACCAGCAGGTAGAGCACAATTACCAGCACCACCCCATAGGTAAAGACCGTCTCCCCGAGCTTGAAGGTGTTGCCCCAAAACAGGTGGGCGTCGGGCAGGTTGCTGACGGTCTGGGCCCGTGAGTAAATCTGGGTAAGGGCAAAGGCGATGTTCATGGTGCCCAGCGTGACGATGAAGGGGGGCAGCCGGAAACGGGTAATCAGAAAGCCGTTCAAAAAACCAAAGGCGGTGGTGACGGCCATCCCGCACAAAATGGCCAGCAGGGGGGGCATGCCCAGCTCCACTGCGAACTTGGCCATCACCATGGTGCCCAGGGCCATCACAAAGCCCACCGAGAGGTCTATGCCGGCGGTCAGGATAATCAGGGTCTGGCCAATCGCCAGCACCGCCACCACCGAGACCTGTTGCAAAATCAGGGAAAAGTTCTGCCCGGTCAAAAAGCGCTCCGATTGCAGGCTAAAAAAAACGACGGCCAGCAAAAGAGCCACCAGGGGGCCCAGGATGGTGAGGCTCGGCAGCCGCTCGAGCAGGCCCCTGGGGGGTTGGGTGGTGCCGGATGGTTGTTCTGCCATACGTTCCTCGCTATTGCAACTTCTCTGGTTTTTTGGCTTTTATATTACCCCTTTTGAGTGCACGCTCCGATTTTTTAGGGGGTGGGGGCCTTCTGGCCGCACCACCCCCAACCCAAAAGAGCCTACTGGCCCCAGCAGTTGGCCAGTCCGTACTTGACGTCTTTACTGGCCACGCCAGGCACCGCTGTCTTGGCAATCAGCTCCACCCCGGTATCCACGTAGCCGGACGCTTTCTTGCCGGTCTTGGCGTACTCGACTGCGGCCTGAACGCCCATGGCGGCCATGCGCAGCGGGTACTGCTGGGAGGTAGCGGCAATGATGCCCCGATCCACGTTCCGCACGCCCTCACATCCGCCGTCAACCGAAACGATAATTACGTCCTTCTCCTTGCCGGCGGCCTTCAGGGCCTGGTATGCACCGGCGGCAGCCGGTTCGTTGATGGTGTAGACCAGGTTGATGTTGGGGTTCTTTTGCAGGCAGTTTTCCATGGCGGTCTGGCCCTTGGCGCGGTCGCCAAAGGTATCCGCCATGCAGACAACCTCGGCAGGCTTGGCCAGCTCGTTGCTCTCGGGCCCCAGGCTCTTGAGCCCAAACCCGGCCAGGAAGCCATTGTGCCGCTGGGCGCCCACGGGGTGGCCGGGGAAGAGATCCAGGGTCGCAATGACCGGCTTCTTACCCTTCATGGCCGCCGCGGCATACTTGCCAATCAGCACACCGGCTTGGTAGTTGTTGGTGGCAAACAGGGCGTCCACCGCACTCGCGGGGTCGGTGGGGCTGTCCAGAGCGATAACCTGCACGCCTGCGGCCTGGGCCTTTTTGATGGCTGGAATGATGGCCTTGGCATCGCTGGGGGTGATCAGGATGGTGTTCACGCCTGCCGCCACCATGTTCTCAATGGCTGCAACCTGCCCAGCGTTGTCTCCATCGGTTTTACCGGCGGCGCTGATGAATTTGGCGCCCAGCTTCTGGGCTTCCTTTTGAGCGCCCTCCTTCATCTTGACGAAGAACGGGTTCGACTCGGTTTTGGTAATCAGGCCCACATAGGGGGTCTTGTTCTGGGCCGTGACCAGCCCCAGCATGGCAACGGCCAACACCACTAAACTTGCGATGCCCACAACCTTACGCATGGTGACTCCTTTTGATCCAAGAAAACCTGTTTGCCAGACGCCGACCTTTGTTTTCAGTGACTCCTCCTCCTTTGTCGTTTGAGTCCATGAGAAAAACCGTCCGGTGGGGCGGTGGACTCTCGAACAATGAAACTCACGTCCAGCCGGATGCTGGTTGGCAGGGCCGCCTGGCCCCGGCTCAGCGAGCTCAGAAGGGTTTCGCAGGCCAGGAAGCCGAGTTCGTAGGTTGGCTGGGCCACCACCGTCAGGGCCGGGTGCATGGTGGCGGCCCAGCGGGAATCGTCAAAGCCCACAATAGATAAATCCTGGGGAATGCGCAGACCCAGCTCGCGCACCGCCAGCACCGCGCCTACGGTCATCTCGTTGTTGCCCACGAACAAGGCCGTCGGGCGCGCCTCAGGCGGCAGGGTGAGCAGGGCCAGGGCAGCTTTGCGGCCATCCTCCTCGCGGTGGTTCCCTGGTAGAACCAGCTGCTCGAGGTAGGGAATACCGGCTGCGGCCAGGGCTTCCCGATAACCCTGATGACGCTCGACGGCCGTGGAGATGTCGAGCCGCCCCACAATCATGCCGATGCGTCGGTGGCCCAGCCCAATCAGGTGCTGTACGGCGGTGCGAGCCCCGCCAAGGTTGTCGACCATCACGGTGCGAACCCCAGGCGTACCGCTGCTGCGATCGAGTTCGACGGTGGGCAGTTTGGGGACGAGCTTGAGGTTCTCTTTGGCTTTTGGGGTCGGTACGATCAGCAGGCCCTGGGGCAGGTGGCCCCGCAAGGCGTTGAGCGCTCGCTGCTCTTTTTCAGGGTCCTCGTCGGTGTTGAAGAGGAAAACCGTGTAGTTGTGCTTCTCGGCAGCATCCTGTACGCCTTTGGCCAGGGTGGCGTGAAAGGGGTTGAGGATGTCGGTGATGATCAGGCCCAGGGTGCGGCTGCTGCGCTGGCGCAGGCTGCGGGCCAGCTGGTTGGGCTGGTAGCCGAGCTCTCGAGCCGCCTGCAGTATACGCTCGCGGGTGGCCTCGGCCACCATTTCGGGCCTGGAAAGCGCCCTGGAAACGGTCGCGGTGGAGACCTGGGCGCGTTTGGCGACATCATCGAGGCTGATCATAAGATGCAATCGTTTGCAGAAGAGACCGCAAATAAACCCAGGCTGCAAGTGAGCAGTCTTTTATGGCAGAACAGGATGAGTCGGTTTATTTTGCAATCGTTTGCAGTTATTTATGCTGTAGTTTTTATCACACCCGGCTGGAGAATGCAATAGCCTTCCAAGAACCCCTTTTTTCATCGCATAACCAGCGATTCGACCCTGCAAAACGTGCGCTGAATGGGATGAAAGCATTGCAAAGTTCGCCTGGCTTCCGACCAACACGGGGTTTGCTCAAAGGGAGGGGGAAAAACAGGGGCCTTGGGTCAAATAACCCAGGCAGAACCCGGACAGCGGGCATACTGAAGGCACCACTTCAGGATGGTGCAGTGGTTCATTGGCTGGTGAATCTCGAGGGGAGATGACATTCAGGCCCAAACGATCGCAAACCGCTGCGCCTGCCCCTGAGGGTGCGAGGGGGTTGCGGCTCGAGGGGAGCTGTAATCCCCTGACTTTTTGTGCTTTATCCCAGGTAGGCGATGAGCCGCCCCAGGGCGATGACCGCGACCCAGATTAAGAGCGAGCAAAGGGCCGCCAGCCGGGCTGCAAGGGGTGGGTTCACGTCCTGGTTCCAGGTCTGGACGCTCCGCCCCACACCGCTGTGAAAAACCCAGGCGTTGAGCCCGGCCAGACCAATCAGGGCCATCTTGACCAGAAAGATGGGGCTGGCCCCGATGCTGCGGGCATCCGACAACAGCAGCAAAAAGCCGCTGGGGGCGGCTACCGCAAAGCCCACCCAGGCCACCGGAAGCAGGTGGGCGGCCATTTGCTGGACGGGAATTTGCCTGGACAGGCCCAAGAGCCGCAGGTCGAACAGGCCCGCAGCCCCTACCAGCGCACAGAACCCCAGGATGTGCAGAATTTCCACCGTGGGGTAGAGCCACTCCGACTGGCGCATGGCCAGGGCTGCCGGGGTGCTGTGCAACCCCTCGAGCGCGTTCTGCCAGGCTGTCGGCATCAGCGCAGCTCAACCGTTTTGCCGTCCACAATGATGCGTTCGGCCCGCATCTCCTCGCGCTCGGTGCGGTGGGGGTAGCCCACCACCGTGACCCGCGCCCCCACCTTCAGGCTGCCGTTGGGGAGACCCCTGGCTTCCATGCGCGAGGGCGGAGCCAGCACCACGTACCACTTGCGCTGCATCATCAGGCCGGTGGGCGGGACTTCAATCCAGATGGTGGCGTGCGGGAACTCGAAGCTGACTTCGGTGATGGTGCCGGTGGCCTGGAACGCGCGGCTGGTATCGTAGCTGCTCCAGCCGTGGTGGGCCAGGGCCAGACCCAACAACAACCCTGCGGCAAGCCAAGTCTTTTTCATATGCCCCCCTCGAGCGACAAAGGTATCTGAAAGGTTTCTGTATGTTCGGGGAAAATCGTGCTGGGCTGTGTAGGAGGGGTTACGCTATGTGGATTTTTTGAGAAGGCAGGCCCTTTGGATTAAGCGGCCCTGACTGCACAGGTGTAGACTAAAGCGCACAGACACGCACGTGGTGGGTGGAATAGGAGGTTAACCCGCTATGGTGCTGAAATACCCGAGGAGGTCGGTCATGCAAAAGGTGGGACGCTTAGGATGGCTGGTGGTGCTGCTGGCGCTGGCTGGGTGCGGTCAGTCTACCCTGGTACAGACCCCAGCCGAACAGGAAATCGTGCAGGACATGCGCCAACTGGGGGTTGCGCCCGAGGCCATTGCGGCCTACGAAGCCTCGCTCGAGAGCCTGCGCACCGCTCGTCAGGCAGTCCTTAGCCTGAGCGCCGGCGACCTCCAACTGGTGCAGACCATCGCCCTGGGCAGCATTGCCAACTACGATGCCTACTACACAAGGCGGGCCGATTATCCCCAGTTCGACTGGAGCCGCGACGGCTGCTCGGCCCCGGAGGGCCTGGGCCTGGGCTACCGCGAGACCTTCCGGCCCGCTTGCAACGTGCACGACTTTGGCTACGCCAACTTTCCCCGCTTTCCCACCCTCTACAACGAGACCGGGCGGCGCTTTGCCGACGACAACTTCCTGGTGAACATGAACAGCATCTGCCGCCCCAAGAGCCTCTTGAGCCGGGCGGCCTGCTACTCGGCGGCCTATGCGTACTACAGCGCAGTACGTGTAGCGGGCTGGGCCTACTTCTACGACTAGGCCACCCGTTCGGCTGAAAAGCGCCGGCTGGGGTTTACGTATTCCTCCTGGGCGGCGATCAGCTGAATTTCGCGGGTGTTCATTTCGTGCGTGAGCAGGAGCAGGTTGTACATGGCCGAGACCGCGTTCTCGAGGCTCAGCGCCACGCTGCCGCTCTTCAGGTAGTGGCCCAGGAACAAGGCCGCAATGGCATCGCCAGTGCCGTTGCGGGGGGGCTCGAGGGGGATGCGGGGGGTGCGTACCAGCCAGGCCCCCTCGTTGGCGAGCGCCAGGGTCTCGATGGTGCCCTCGGGCGCCCCCTCGCGCAGAAGGCTGGTCACCACCACGATGCGGGGGCCGCCCGGATGGAGGTGGGCGCGAACGATGTGGGCGGCTTCCAGCACCTCGCGCAGGGTTTTGGTCAAACGCTCAGTGAGGAGCTCGAGCTCGAACTGGTTGGGGGTGAGGATGTCGGCCTGGGGCAGCACCTGGTGCTTGATGACCTCGGGAATTTCAGGGCGCACGAACAGACCCCGCCCCTCGTCGCCCATCACCGGGTCGCAGCAAAAAAGCGCCCGGGGGTTGAGCCGCCGCACCCGCTCCAGGGCCGACAGGATGGCCTCGGCGGTGCCGCCGCTGCCCATGTAGCCCGACAGCACCGCGTCGCACTGCCCCAGCACCCCGCGTTCGGCCATGCCCTCGACCACCTCGCTCAGGTGTTCGGGCGGCAGGATCATGCCCCTCCACTGCCCGTAGCCGGTGTGGTTGGAAAACTGCACGGTGTGGATGGCCCAGACCTCGAAGCCCATGCGCTGCAAGGGGAAAACGGCTGCGGCGTTGCCGACGTGCCCGTAGGCCACCCAGCTCTGAATGGAAAGAATGTTTCGAGGCTGCATGCTGGCAGTCTATCGCGCTTTTCAAAGAGGTGGCCGCCCACGAAAACGAGAATGCGTCTCGGCCCAGACGCATGTTTTCGAGTTTCCAGGCGGCCACTGTTCTGTTCAGCACCAGGCTTTCTCGAACTCGAGTGGCTCAAAATATGTGAAGAGCGCTCTAACCAGCACCCAGCACCCCCAGCGCCAGCCGGTAGGTCTGGGCATGGGCCGCCACCGTGATGTGGGGGTTGCGGTTGTAGCCCCCGCCCATGACCACCACCAGGGGTACATGGGCCTGCCTGGTCTTTTCAAACACCCGCCGATCCCGCTCGGCCAGCCCCCGCAGGCTCAGGCCCAGCCGCCCAAAGCGGTCGTTTTGCAGCACGTCTACCCCTGCATTGAAAAAGACCAGGTCGGGCCTATAGGCGAAGGCCTGTTCCAGAACAGCCTCCAGGGTCTCCAGGTATTGTGCATCCCCGGTGGCGTCGTCCAGCCCAACATCCAGGTCGCTTTGTTCCTTCTTGAGGGGGTAGTTGCGCTCGGCGTGAACCGAGAGGGTAAACACGCTGGGGTCGTTCTGGAAAAAGACTGCCGTGCCGTTGCCCTGGTGGGCGTCCAGGTCTATCACCAGGGCCCGGCCACGCCAGCCCTGGGCCCGCAGATGGGCGATGGCCACCGCCACATCGTTGAAAAGGCAGTACCCCTCGGCGCGGCCTGGATAAGCGTGGTGGGTGCCCCCGGCCAGGTTCAGGCCCAGGCCGGTTTCCAGTGCGTCCTGCGTAGCGGCCAGGGTGCCTCCGGCGGCGTGCAGGGCCCGCGTCAGCAGGCTTTGGGTCCAGGGCAGCCCCAGCTTGTGGGCTTCCTGCCGGCTCAGCCCATCCCACCGCAGCTTTTGCAGGTAGTCGTGGGTATGGGCCAGGGCCAGGGTTTCCCAGGCAATGGCCGGGGCCGGTTGGATGTCCAGTTCATCGCGGAGCGCCTCGGCGACCCCTTTGTACTTGTACCTGGGAAATGGGTGGTACTCGGGCAGCTCGAGGTCGCAGTGGGCGGTGGAGTAGGCCCGGCGCATGGTCTCTCAAGATGCCACATGGCCGCCCCGCTCAGTGTGGCGTGAGTGGGGAAGAGGGGTTCAGTACAAAACCTGAAGCGCACTTGGCCAGATGGGGCTCGAGCAGCGCTCTCCAGGGTTCAAGGGGCCAGAAGGCCAAAGCCATCCCAGGGGATTGACTCTGCTCTGTGGGAGGCTCCGGATTACCTCGCATCCAGCGAAAACTGAGAACCACGCAAGACAGTC
>NZ_JANWVH010000093.1 GCF_025056915.1 Meiothermus sp.
CTGCTAGGTGATTTGCTGGAGCGCTACATAGCCAACCGTCTCGAGCCACGTGGGTGGATCTGGTGCGCGGGTAACATCGTTAGCTCAGTTGATTTCCTTCGCGAAGACCTCACTGTTGCATTGCAAGTTAAGAATCGGGACAACAGCGAGAACAGCTCCTCCTCAGCTATTCGTGAGGGGACAAACATCAAGAGATGGTTTCGCATTTATTCAAGGAAGGGCAGAACTAACTGGGAGAACTTCCCTTTTGCGTCGGGCCTAAGCGAGGACGATTTCCATGAGTATATCAAAGATTACGCAAAGGGCCTAAAATAAATGTATGCATCGATTTTCACATATTTCTCTGTTCTCTGGAGCGATGGGTTTAGACTTAGGTTTGGAGCAAGCTGGTTTCGAAACGCTGGCCTTTGTTGAGCTCGATCCCATAGCTCGCCAAACCATTAATATCAATCTAAGCCGCCTGGGCCGCAACGCAGTTATTTTTGAGGACGTGACGCAAGTAACAGCTCAGGATTTGCTGGACGCAACCAATTTACGAGTTGGTGAAGTCACTTTGGTCTCGGGTGGGCCTCCTTGCCAACCTTTCAGCACAGCAGGTCGCAGAGGAGCTATACAAGACCCCAGAGGCAGTTTGTTCAGGGATTTCATTCGACTTATTGAAGGTATCCGCCCCCGCTTTTTCGTGATGGAAAATGTGAGAGGTATACTTTCTGCTGCTATTCGCCATCGTCCTATTGCTGAACGTGGTAAAGAAGCGCGTCCACTTGATCCTGATGAATTGCCCGGTTCGGCTTTTCAGGTAATCCTCGACGAGTTTACTCGCCTTGGCTATACCTATGCCTATGGGCTCCTAAACGCTGCGAATTATGGTGTGCCGCAGATACGTGAGCGGGTAATTATTATTGGCAGCCGCGACCACGAACCAATTGCTCTGCCCCAACCAACTCATAGCCAGAGCGGGATAGGGCTTCCAAAGTGGCGAACCCTTAGAGAAGCACTCGCAAACCTAAGTGACCCTGAACCCCTATTCCCACCATACCCCGATTCACGTTTGCGATTCCTCCAACTGATTCCCGAAGGTGGTAACTGGCGCAATTTGCCACGTGAACTGCTTCCTGAAGCCATGGGTGGAGCACTTAATTCCGGTGGAGGAAAAGTCGGCTTCTACCGTAGACTAGCCTGGGATAAGCCGTCCCCAACAATCACTACCAGCCCCTCTCAAAAAGCCACCGACATGTGCCATCCCAGTGAGTTGCGTCCTATTAGCGTCCGGGAGGCCGCACGTATTCAGGGGTTTCCTGACGACTGGATTTTTTATGGTTCGATGGCTGATCAGTACCGACAGATAGGAAACGCGGTTCCTCCCCGTTTAGGAAAAGCCATTGGGGATTCTATAGTCGCAACCATCTTGGGTGATAAGAAAGCCACTGCTATTCAAACTAGGCTCTTTGAGCTTGCAAGTTAAGCCCACATTGCACACTCACCTTTACACCTTTCCTAAAGAAAACCTAAGCACCCAAATGAATTAATGTTAGGTAAAAACGCGACCAGTACGCATTTCACCCCATATCCCATCTTAGACTTCTAACCATGTAGCCCCAAAGAATGAGCGCAGAAAGGGGTGCAGACCATGCGAAACCTGGGTTCAGGGCAATGGCTTTTGAGTGCGCTGGCGGGGGTGCTGCTGCTTGCGGCGTGCGGCAGCCCCAGCAACTCCACACCTTCCACACCGCCCATCAGCGAAAGCATGTCGGTGGAAGAGGCCCGCTTCGTAAGCAACGACCTCGAGCTCCAGGGGCGTGCACCCGAGCAACAGGTGGTCTTCGACTTCAGCGGCAAGGTGGAGGAAGGCCCCAGCAAGGACACGGTGCTCTCGGGCAGGCTGACCCTCGAGCTCAAGCCGGTGGGGGGCGGCCACTTTGTGTTTATGGGCGCCCTGAGCGGCACCAACCTCAATGTGCCGGCCAAGGGGGTGCTGACCCGTGGGGGGCGCATCTACATCTTCTTCGAGGTGGACAAGGCCAACAACCTGCTGATCATCGGCACCGGCAAGCGCGAGGCAGGCGGGGTGTTCAAGGGCCCCTTTATAGGGCCTGCCGCCGGGGATAAAGGCCGCTGGACAGCCACCCCCGTCTCAGGGCCGACCCCCATGCCCGCCCCCACGCCGCAAAAGCTCGCCTACACCTTCAGCGGGCTGGTGGAGGATGGCCCGGCCAAGGGAACCAGGCTCGAGGGCCGCCTCAACCTGGAACTCCGGCAGAAAGAGGGTTACGGACGCCTGGAGGGCAAGCTGGTGCTGGCCGATGGCGGCGAGATTCCGGTCAAGGGCGCCCTGGCCGGCAACAAGAAGGTGTTTGTGATCTTCGACCTGGGCAGGGGCAGTCGCATTGTGGGCGAGGGCGACATCCAGGCCGACAAGAGCATCCAGGGGCCTTTTGTCCTGGTGCAGCAAGACAGTGGGCGCACCAGCCTGAGCCGAGGCTCCTGGACGGCCAAACCCATTCCATAGGGGTTGCCGGAAGTCTGAGGGCGGGAGCGAAGGCGATAGCAGCGGTCGGTCTCAAGTTGCAGGTTTTCGGCCCTCTGCTTTCGCTGCTGCAACCAGGAAAGGAACGCACAAGTGAGGGGCTCGAGGTTCTGCGCGGCTAGCGGGGAGCCACGACCTCGAGCCGCACCGGCGAGACCACCAGGGTACAGGCCTTGATGAGCACCCTGTTGACCGTGGCCCCTCCGCCAAAGTCCAGGCTCCGCTCGTTGCAGGCGCTGGCCCCAGCATAGCCCTCGAGGGCTCCCGCCACCCAGCCGCCCCCCGAGCCGGCCAGCGAGCCGTCGGGGGGCATGCGCTGCGATACGCTGCCAGGGTTGGCCATCAGATGGCCCAGGTAGCTGTTGCCCCAGGCCGTGCGGCTGGGATAGAGCTTCAACGAGCCGTACTGCGGGGCTTGGTCAATGGCGTAGGCCGGGGCCATCTCAAACGACCACTCCACCGCCCCAAGGCGAAGCGGGTTGGGCAGGTTCAGGCGGTAGGGCGCGGGGTAGGCCAGCGTCCAGCGGGGCTGGCTGTAGAGGTCATCCGCCGAGACATAGGGGGGGAAAAAGCGGGGGTCGAAAAAGGCATACCAGTTGATCCAGGTCTCTGGCATGGGTTCCGTAAACAGCTGCTTCAGGGCATAGGAGGGGCCAAAGCGGCTGGAAAGCTCCTGGAGCGGCATTCCATTGAAGCTGATGCGGCGGATGGGGTCCAGGCCGTTGCGCTCGCGGTCGTACCAGGCCGTGGCGTACACGAAGTTGGGCCTGCGCCAGTCGGCGCTCTGGCCGGGGCTCACCACCCAGACCCGCGTGGACTGGAGCACCGCGATATAGGCCTGTCCCTCGATCACCGTGGGGTGACTGCCGACCAGACCGTTGATAATGCGATCCTGTTCGGTAAAAGGAGCGGTCTGTGCCAGCGCCAGGCCCAGCAGAAAGATAGTGCTTACAGCGTATTTTTTCATGCCCACAAGGTACACGGGCCTGCGTCACTCAAGCGTCACCGGCCCATCGGCGGGGTTCTATCGTGCTCTTCATAGAGGCAATCACCCAGGCGACCCCTGTTCGCTCCGGGGCGAAGCATTCCCGTCGTCGAATGAAACCGACCCCAGCCGTGGCGAGTTTCAAACCGGGGTGGTCGGAGCCGGGTCTTGAACACCCGCCCTCAACGCCCTGGCTCCCCGCTTGGGTCGGTGTTCAGGTTAAGGTTGGTATCTTGTAAAGCACCCTAATCCGGCCACTCCCCCACCTTTTCCCGCTCCACGGCGTAACCGGCGCGCTCGAGGCCCGCGACCACCTCGTGACCGTGGGCCGCATCGCGCACCTCGAGCACCAGCTCCACCCCCACCTTACCCAGCGGGGCCAGCCAGAGGGCGCGGCGGTGAAAGATGTCGATGATGTTGGCCCCGGCTGCCGCCACGTGATCCACCACCCGGGCCAGCGCCCCCGGACGGTCTACCACCGCCAGCTTGAGCAGCAGGTAGCGCCCCTGCCGCACCATGACCTGCTCAATCACGCGGGAGAGCAGGTTGCCGTCAATGTTGCCCCCACAGAGCACGGTAGCCACGGTCTGCCCCGGCTGTAGGGGCACCTTGCCAGCCAGTAAAGCCCCCATGCCCGCGGCCCCAGCCCCCTCCACCACCAGCTTGAGGTTCTGGGCGCAGTGGGCAATCCCCCGGGCGATTTCATCGTCGCTGACCTCGACCACCCGGTCCACGTACTGCCGAATGAGGGGCAGGGTCAGGTCGCCGGGGCGCTTGACCGCAATGCCGTCGGCGATGGTCTGGGCCACCGGCACGCTCACCGGTTCTCCAGCCCGAAGCGAAAGGTTGACCGGCGCACAGCCTGCGGCCTGCACCCCCACCAGGTGGGTCTGGGGGCGCAGGCTCTTGACCGCCACCGCAATCCCCCCCATTAAGCCGCCGCCCCCGATGGGCACCACCAGCACATCCAGCTCGGGCAGGGCCTCCAGCAGCTCGAGGCCGATGCTGCCCTGCCCGGCGATGATTTTTTCGTCGTTGAAGGCGTGGACGTAGGTGTAGCCGTGCTGTTTTTGCAGCTCGTGGGCGTGGGCTACAGCATCGTCGAAGCTGGCCCCGTGCAGAATCACCTCGGCCCCCAGCCGGCGGGTGGCCACAATCTTGGTCAGGGGCGCGTGCTGGGGCATCACGATCACCGAGCGGATGCCCTGCAACGAGGCGGCCAGGGCCACCCCCTGGGCGTGGTTGCCCGCCGAAGGGGCAATCACCCCCCGGGCTTTTTCCTCTGGGGTGAGCGAGGCTATTTTGTGGTAGGCTCCGCGAATCTTGAAAGAGCCGCTTTTTTGCAGGTTCTCGGCCTTGACAAAAAGCCGCACGCCAAGCTCCTCGGAGGCCAGGGGGTCGGGCAGGGTGGGGGTGGGCGCAATGACCCCGCGAATCAGCTCGCGGGCAGCCTGGATGTCCTCGAGTCGAACCGCCATGGGCCGATTGTATCGCTAGCCAAGCCGGGCCACCTCGCCGAAGCGGAACGAAGCGGTGTCGAGCCCCCCCGGCGCAACCACCCACAGCGTGGGGAGTTCGGGGGCTTGGAGGGGAAAATCCCCGTAGCCATCGGTCAGGTACACGCACACCCCCTCGAGCGCCACCCGGTTCACCTCCTCAAAAAACGGCACAAAGCTGGTGCCACCGCCCCCCTGGGGCGCGGGAATTTCGCCATCCGGCTGGAGTGGGTAGGGGCCGTAGAGGGCGGCATCGGCGTAGTAGAGCCGGGCCTCCAGGTGGGGGTAGGCCTGCAGGATGCCCTGCACCTCGCCCAAAAAGCGGCGAACCAGGGCATCGTCCACCGAGCCCGAGGTGTCCACAGCGATGTAAACCTTGAGGCTCTCGCCCTCGAGGGTCTCCAGGTACAGGCCGCGCCCCAGGTGGCGGCGGTCGTAGCCGGCAAAGTCGGTGGGGGTGCGTACCAGGAAGCGCCACAGCAGGGCCTTCCAGTCCAGTTCGGCGGTTTCCGGGAGGCCAAAGGCCCGCTCGAGGCCCGCCGGCAGGCTGCCCTTGCCCTGGCTGCGGGCGATGATCTGGGCCTGCTGGATGGCTTTTTTCCAGTGCCGCTCGATGGCCGCCTTCTCGGCCTCGCCGAGCGCGCCCCCCTCCGCGAGCTTCTGGCCGGGCCGGGGTTTGCCTTTCGGCTCGGGCTGGCCCTGGCCCTCTTTGACGTCCTTGGCCTCTGCATCCTCGGGGGGGGCCAAAAGCAAGTCCAGCACAACCGGCTCCTGCGCTCCTTTCGGCAGCAGGGCATAGACCTCTTCGACTGCAAAGCGCTCGAGCTCGGGGTTACGGACATGTCCTTCGGGCAGGCTGTAGCCCCGCTCGATCAGGAGGCCGTTGACCACAATGTCGGCGGCGATGTTCCAGCGCTCAGGGTCGCGGTGCGAGCGGCGGGTCACGTGCAGCAGGGCCGCGTGCAGCACCTCGTGCAGCAGCACCCCGTCGAAATGCTCGTCGGAGAGGGCCGCCATGAAGTGGGGGTTGTAATACACGTCGCGCCCATCGGTGGCCGCGGTGGGAATGGCCAGGCTGGGCCGGTAGTGGGCAAAGAGGGCCAGGGTGGCGAAAAATGGCGAGCGCCGCCGCAGGCGAAACAGGCTGGCGGTGATGCGGCGCTCCAGCGCGGGCGCCGGGCTTGCAGGCGTGGCCTGGGGGTTAGGGGTGGTTTCCATCGTGACCTCGGGGGTCAGGGTTTTCTATCCGGGAGGGCCTCGAGGGCCTTCTTCCGCACCCAGCGGTTGCCGTCCTGGGCCAGGCGTCTTAGCACTTCCAGCGGCGTATTGGGGTTCTGGGCCACCGCATAGCGCACCAGCCACTCCGGGGCGGCCCAGTGGCGCACCTTGGCCAGCTCGAGCGGGGGCATCTCGGGCCGCGACAGGGCCACCGCGCGGTTCAGGGCAAAGCGCGACCTCGAGGCCCGCAGCACCAGCTGCCGCCGGTAGGCAGCCAGAGTCGGCTCCGGCAGGCGGGGGTTGCGCAGCGCGGCCAGGCGCACCTCCTCGTCGGTATCGCGCAGCAGCTCTTGCAGCGCCTCCGGCGCGGCGCTGGGGTGGGCTGCCACCGCCAGGCGCACGTCCCGGTCGGCGTCCTGGGCCAACTGGGTCAAAATTTCGGCGGGCAGGGCCGGGTTTTGGGCCAAAGCCAGCCGCACCGAGCCGTCTTCGTCACTTTGCAGGGCCTCCAGCACGTCGCGGGGGCTTGCCGGGTGCCGGGCGGCCAGCCCCCGGCCCCAGGCCTCCTGCGCGGCCAGATGGCGAAGAAAGGCCGCATCCAGCGAAGGCTCCAGCGCCTCGGCCCGGCGGTACTGCTCGAGCCAGGCCGCGGGCACGGCGGGATGCGCGCGGGCCGCCTGGCGCACCTCCGGGTCGGGGTCGCCCAGCAGGCGTTGCAGGGCAGGCAGCGGGGTCTGGGGGTGCCGGGCCGCAAGGAGCCTTAGGTCTGGCGGGTCGTCCGGGCGCACCTGCGCCAGCACCTCTACCCCGGCCCCCGGATGGGCAAAGGCCGCCCGCCGAACGTCCACATCGGCATCGGCGGCCAGCCGCAGGAGCAGCCCGGGGGGAAGGGCTGGGTTCTGGGCCAGGGCCTGCCGCACCCGCCAGTCTTCGTCGCGCAGGAGGGCCTCGAGGGTCGGCTGCGGCGTGTCGGGGTGGGCGGCCACCAGCCGGCGGGCCCGCTCCGGCCCCCGCGCCAGCGTCTCCAGCCATTCGGGGGGCAGGCTCTCGCCCTCTCGCAGCTTTCGGTAAAGCGCCCCGGGGCTCAGGGGCAGCTGGGGCGGAAACACCCAGCCTGTGAGGAAAGCCTCCAGGGCTTCCGGCGATGCTTCCGGGTGGTCGGCCACCGCCTGCTGCACATCGGGGTCGGGGTCGCGGCCCAGCTCTTGCAGGGCCTCGAGGGGCGTGGAAGGGTGCCGGGCCACCGCCTGCCGCACCTGCCAGTGGTCGTCCTGGGCCAGGAGTCGCAGAACCGCCGCAGGGGTGCGGGGGTTCTCGGCCACCCGCACCCGCACCTCGGGCTGTTCGTCGCGGGCAAGCTGCTCGAGGCCTGGCAGCGGGGTTGCGGGGTGCAGGGCCACCGCCTGGCGCACCTCGGGGTCGGTATCGGCGACCATGGCGGTCAGGACCGCGGGCGGGGTGCGGGGGTGCTGGGCCACCGCCAGGCGGGTCTGCCAGTCGGGGTCGGTGTGGAGGTGCTCGAGGCAGAAGGCCGCGTTCGGATGGGCCGCCACCAGCCGGCGACCATAGGGGCCTAAAGCGGCCAGCCCCTCCAGTTCCTCGGGGGTGAGGCCCGGGTCTTTGCCCTGGAGCCGCTCCAGGCCCTGCCGCCATTCCGCCGGTGTCTGGGGGTTCTGGGCCGCCGCCTCCCGCACCTCCTCGTACTCGTCGGCCAGAAGCGGGCCCAGCAGCCCGGCTGGGGTGCGGGGGTTGGCCGCCAGCGCCCGCCGCACGTCGCGGTCGCCGTCCTGCGCCAGCGTGAGGAACCAGGCCTCGGGCAGGCCGGGGTTGGCGGCCAGCGCCACCCTGACCCGCCAGTCGTCGTCGGTGAGGAGGCGCTCGAGCAGATGGCGCGGGGTCTCGGGATGGGCGGCGAGCAACCGGCGAATCCAGAAGTTCGCCTGGGGATAAAGGCCGTCCGGCCCACCGAGCAGCGCCTCGAAGGGGGCCTCCACGGGAAGGCCGGCCTCCAGAAGATGTAGCATCCGGGCGGTTTCGGGAGGGGTGGCCGGGTGCTGCCGCGCGGCCCGGCGCACCTCTTCCTCGTCGTCGAAAAGGAAGGCTTCCAGCACCCGGCGGGGCAGGTCGGGCTGCTCGAGCAAAGCCAGCCGCAGCGTGGTATCGGGCTCCTGGGCCAGGCGCGGGGCCAGCCAGGAAGGGGCCATCCCCAAAAGCACCAGCTGCCGCAGCTCGAGGTAGTCCAGGTCAACCTCGCACCAGCCGAGGGCGGCCTCCAGGGGCTCGGCCTCCAGGCCTATGTGCAGCCGGGCCGCCTCGGCCACCGCCAGCAGGGGGTGGGCGCAAAGGGCTTCCACCCACTCCGGGGGAGCGGCGGGGTTTTGCAGCAGGCTCAAAAGCGCCGGTGTGTCGCCCTCCCGCACCGCCCAGCGCAGCAGGGGGGCGGGCGCCTCGGGGCAGGAAAGCAGGCGCTGGCGGGCGTAGCCCGGCATCTCCGCCAGCCAGTTGGGGTTCACCAGCCACAGCAGCTCCAGCAGCGCATTCGAGAGCACCGCCTCAGGAAAGTGCACCGCCAGCCGCCACAACACCGCCTCGGGCGTGTTGGGGTTGGCCGCCACGGCGCGCCGAACCTCGGCCTCGGGCCGCGAGGCCAGGGCCCGGAGCCGCTCAGGGGCGGTTTTGGGGTTCTGGGCTTCCTCGAGAAACATCGTCATACTGCCCGCCATTCCTGGCCGATGGCAAAGGGGTCTTTCAACCCAGCACCAGCTCCCGCTGCTCCTCCAGATAGGCCCGCAGGCGGGGCTCCTCCTGCACCAGGAGGGCAAACTCGCCGGGCCCCTGCGGCCTGAGCCGCCGGTAGAGGTCGCTGACCAGCAGCTGCACCCACTCCGAGGGGGCCACCTCCACCATCCAGCGGAAAGCGTTCAGGGCCTGCCGGGTGTTCGCGGCGCGGAGGGCCAGCCCCAGGGTGAGGGCGTAGCGGGCCGAGGGTTCCTCGGGAAAGGGCAGGTGGGCGCGGCCCTCCAGGATTTCCTCCAGCCCAGGCAGCGCCTCGTAGACCTGCTCGTAGGCGGCCAGCTCGGCGGCGGCGGCCTCGCCCACTACGGGCGCAATGTCCAGCCCGGCCTTCAAAAGGTGCGAGGCCATCTCCCAGCTGCGCGGGCTGGGCCAGGCCGGGCTTCTGGCGTCCATCTGGTGCAGCAGGGCCGGGCGGAAGGCCAGAAAGGCCAGGATGCGCTCGTGAATCCCGGCCTGCAGGCCGTAGGCTTTGAAGCTTTCGAAGTCCGGGGTGACCTCGAGGTGGATGAAGCGGTTGGCCAGCGGGGCCGGCATATCGAACACGGCGGCCCGGTCCTCCTTGCGGTTGCCCGCCGCCCAGACAAACCAGCCCTCCGGTAGCTCGTACGAGCCCACCTTGCGGTCTAAGATGAGCTGCTGGGCCATGCCCTGCATGGTGGGAGGGGCCATGTTAAGCTCATCCAGGAAGAGAATCCCCTCCCCTTCCCAGGGCAAAAACTCGGGCGGATACCAGCGCGAAACCCCGTCTACCGGCACCGGCAGGCCGCGCAGGTCGGTGGGGGCCAGCTGCGAGAGCCGCAGGTCAATAAAGCCGATACCATACTTGCGGGCGGTCTGGGCCACAATCGAAGACTTCCCCACCCCCGGCGGCCCCCACAGCATGGTGGCGGTCTGGATGCGATGCTCAATCAGTCCGGACAGATATTTGGTGAGTTCGGTTGGGCTCACGCGCTCAGTCTGGGGGAAAGGTGGTCGAACTCTGTGGGCAAATGAACATTTGGACGTTGCTAAATTTTCGCTAAACGCTGGGAACCCTCAGGCCCCAACCGAGCCCCCAAGGATGCCGCCAGCCGGAAGCTGTGGCCAACCTTGCACGTGACCGAAGCGTTACGTTGCTCTTCTATTCAAGCGAGCCAATCTATCAATACGCTGCACACTCGAGCCCAGGTAAGCTCGAGAATCGAGCCCCACGCGAGGCTTTGCTGACCTGCGCCGTACGGTTCGGCTGGGGTGCTCGGGTTCAGCAGCAGCACGAAAAAACGTTTGGTTGTGGTTTTTCCAAGGCCTAAACCTTGCAACCGAGCCGGAGCCGGCCCGAAAAACGCTCTTTTACACCGAGACCACCGGGGGCGCACAGCTTCCCCGCCGGATGAGCCGCCCGGGGAAGCGCCGCCGCACCACCTTGTCCAGGGTCTGGTGCTCCACCGCGTCCAGCACAATTTCCACCGCCGCCCGGCCCATCTCCTCTACGGGTTGCTCGATTACGTCGAGGGGCGGGGTGACCAGGGAGGTCCAGGAGTAGTTGTCGAAGGTGAGCAGGGAAACATCCTGGGGAATACGCAGCCCCAGCTCCCTCAGGGCCCTGAAGGCCCCCGCGGCCTCACTGCCAGTCAGGGAAAAGAGGGCGGTAGGGGGTTCAGGCAGGCGCATCAGGTCTAGGGTGAGCCGGTAGGCTGCTTCCTCGCTGCGCTCGATGACCCGCTGGTAGGCAGGGTTGGGGGAGAGGCCCACCGCCTGCATGGCCTCGGGGAAGACCTTTGAGCGCTCGTCAGGGGTGAGAACAGGGTGGTAGTCGCCCAGGGTAGCAATCCGTCGGTGGCCCAGCTCGTAGAGGTAACGCACCCCCTCAAAAACGCACTGTCGCCCATCCAGCATCACGTAGCTGAAAGGGCTATCGGGGTAGAAGTGGTCTATCTCGAGG
>NZ_JANWVH010000094.1 GCF_025056915.1 Meiothermus sp.
CTCGAGCCAGCGTTGCACCGTGCTCATCGAGGTTGGCGTCTCACCGCCGGCCAGGCCCCCCGAGACGCTCAGGCGCCAGGGGATAGGGCCGATGTGCAGGGCCCGCAGCTCGCCCCGGATGCGCTCGAGCACGTGGTAGGCATCCTCGAGGTCGGCCCCAAACAGCACCAGCCCAAATTCTTCGCCGCCCATGCGCACGGCCAGGTCGTCGCTCCGGCTGGCCTTGCGCAGCAGCCCGGCCAGTTGTTTGAGCACCTCGTCGCCCACAGGGTGACCGTAGGTATCGTTGACGCGCTTGAAGCGGTCTATGTCCAGCAGGGCCAGGGTGATGGGCTTGTCCTGTTCGCCCGCCAGGCGGATCAGCCGTTGCATCTGGCGCTCGAAACCCCGGCGGTTGAGCAGGCCGGTGAGGGGGTCGGTGTAGGCTTTGCTGCGCCACTCGCTGAGGGTGAGTGAGAGCCGCAGCCGCTCGGTGAGCAGCGGGGCCAGCGCTTCCAAACCCCGCTCGTCTTTGGGGGGGCCAAAAAAGTAGAGCCGTCCTTCGGCGGGTTGATCGAGCGCTAGTTCAAAGGTGCGCACATAGGGCCCGCTCTGGCCCGCACGGAAGGTTGCGTCGGAACGCACCTCCAGCCCCACCAGGTTGCCAAACAGGGGCTTGAGGCCGTCCAGCACGCTTTGCAAGACGCCCTGGGGGGTGAGGTGCTGGGTGGCCTGGCTTTTGCTGGAGAGGGTCTCGAGCAGGTTGACCCAGAGCTCGAGCTGCCGCTCCGAACGAAGGATGCGCTGATAAACCACCAGCCCAACCCCGGTTATCACGGCAAAGACCGCATAGGCCCAGCCCGCCAGCACCCACTCGGAAAACCGGTTGGGGGCCTGGAGGTTCAGGCTCAGCGCCACCAGGCTGCTCAGAAGACCGGCGGTCATCAGAATCAGGAGGGTTTTGCCGATGCGTTGCTGAGCGATTTCCAGGTGAACACCCCAGGCCAGCAGGGCCAGGCTCATGCCCCAGGCCAGATGGGTAAAACCGCCGGGTTCACCCAGCCAGAGGAGGGCCAGGCTCCCGCCCGCCTTGAGGAGCAGCCCCAGCCCCCAGACCAGCCGGCCCTCGCCGACCTGTCCCCGCAAGGCGGCCTCGAGCAGGGGCAGGGCCAGCAACAGGGGCAACAGGTCGGTCAGCCACACCGCCCGAGAAAGCTCGAGGCCCGCTTCCTGGAGGGGGCCCAGCAACATGAGGCCGATGAATGGAAGCAGACCCAGGCTGTACCTGGGGGTGTCGGTGGATTGAAGCCTGCGCAGGGTGGTGAGCCAGGCCAGCGCGGCCAGCAGCAGGAAGCCATCCGAGGGTTTGAGGGTGGCCAGAGAGGCAGAGGCAGGCTCGAGCAGCCGGGCCCCGGCGTGTAGCCCCCCCAGCAAGACCCCCAGCGAGGCCCCCCGCCAGACCGGCTCCTGCCGGGCCAGCCACCAGATCCAAAGCCCGGTCGCGGCGGCCAGCAGCATGAGTCCGATTTCGGGCAGCGCCTCGGTCATGTCTTTCTACAGTAAACAGGACGCAGTTAAAAAAATCGTGGAAAATGCACACCCAAACGTTACTTTCGCCCCAATCCACCCGTTACTTTTGGTCTGGCGCCTTAATCTTCAGGGGCCCTGGGGGCCTTGGGCCGTTATGGGCTAAATTCAAAGGGTGTTTAACATCGCGCTCTACCAGCCGGAAATCCCTCAGAATGCGGGCAACATCGCCCGCACCTGTGCGGCCACCGGGGCCCGGCTGCACCTGATTCGACCCCTGGGCTTCCAGTGGCACAGCCCCAAACTAAAGCGGGCCGGGCTCGACTACTGGTCGTCGCTCGACTACGTTCTGCACGACTCCTGGCAGGCTTTTGTAAACCACCTCCCACCGCACAGCCGGGTATGGGCCTTCAGCAGCAAGGTTCCCAGACCTTACACCGAGGTGCAGTACCAGCCGGGCGATTACCTGCTCTTTGGGCCCGAGAGCCGGGGCCTGCCGCCGGAGGTGCTGGGGTGCTTTCCCGGCGTCACCATTCCCATGCCCGGTAAAGGCGGGCGTTCGCTCAACCTGGCGGTGGCGGTGGGTGTGGGGCTGTACGAAGCGCTGCGCCAGGCGGGTTTTGGGTCGGGATAGGGTCGGGGGCTCGGGCAACCGGACGCCCAGGGTTTTACAACCGACCTTGGGCCATGCGCTACCGGCTTTCAATCCTCATCCACCGTTCCATGGACCATCGTCCATTGACTATAGACCCGCCTTCAGCCTCCGGCTCTGCGCGCTTACTTTGCCAGCCGGGTGAGCGCGGCCCGCAAGGCCTCGATGGCCTTCAGAAACTCGGGAATTTCCACGTGTTCATTGGGGGTGTGGTCGAGGGTGGAGTCGCCCGGCCCGTAGGCCACCATGGGCACCTTCCAGTGGGGGGCCACAATGTTCATGTCGGAGGTGCCGGTCTTGTACTTGAACACCGGCTCACCGCCAGCCTGGCGGATGCCCACGCGCAGGGCGCGGGTGAGCGGGGTGTCTTTGGGGCCCACATAGGGCACCTCGCGCCCGGAGAAGTCCAGGTCGAGAATCGGAGGGGCATACGCGGTCAGGTGGCGGATGGCCTCCTCCACCGAAAGCCGGGGCGGCAGGCGCAGGTCGAACTTCATCTCGGCCTGCTGGCGGTTGTCGGGATGCTCGATTTTGAAGTCGCGCAGGTTGTACTGCACCTGGTTGAAAGGCCCCTGGCCAGTGTTCATGGCCTCGGCCCAGGCCTTGATGCTGACAAAGTAGCTGATGAGCTCCTCGGCGGCGTTGGGCTCGTGGTGGGCGGAGTGGAAGTTGTCTTTCTCGCGCCGCACCCGCACCAGCAGGCGGCCCTTGTAGCCCAGGGTGATGCCCTGCCAGCTCGAGGGCTCCCCAATCACCACAAAATCGGGCTTAAGCTTGTCCACCACGTAGCGGGCTCCCTTGGAGCTGGGGACTTCCTCCTCGGTGGCCCCGACCACATGAACGGTGAGCCTTTGCAAGACCTCGGGGGAAAGTCCGGCGGCGGCCAGCACAAAGGTCACAAAGGGCCCTTTGGCGTCCACCGAGCCGCGGCCAAAGAGCTTGTCGCCCTCGAGCCGCACCGGCACCACCCCCGGAACGGTGTCGATGTGGCCCAGGAGCACCACCTGCACCGGCCCAGTGCCGATCTGCCCCCGGGCGTTGTCGGCTTCGTCCACCCAGGCTCTGGTATAGCCCAGTTTTTTCATGCCCTCGGCCAGGTACTGGGCCACCGGGCGCTCCTGGCCCGAGACCGAGGGGATCTCGAGCGCGCCTCTCAGGAAATCAACAGGGTCTAGACTCATACCGGAATGGCCCAGGACAGCTTCGGGGCCGCATTCCGACAGAATATCATTTTGTGGGATGGCGTTCGCATACCCCTTGACATTTCCCAGAATTCCTTAGAATAAGGCTCAGTTTGGCGGCCTTGCTTTGCGTGAAAATCCCAAGCCAACCAACGGAGGAAAACCATGCCCCATGTGATTGTTGAACCCTGCATCGGCACCAAGGACAAGTCCTGTGTCGAAGTCTGCCCGGTCGAGTGCATTTACGACGGCGGCGACCAGTTCTACATCCACCCCGACGAGTGCATCGACTGCGGCGCTTGTGTGCCGGCCTGCCCGGTCTCGGCCATCTACCCCGAGGAAGACGTGCCCGAGCAGTGGCACGACTACATCGCCAAAAACCGCAGACTCTCAGGCCTCGAGTAAGCCCCCGGCCCATCGCGGAAGGCTGCCAGCGGGCAGCCTTTTTTCGTCTTGTACCAGCCCTGCTCGAACCCTTTGCATGCTATTGAAGCGGTCCGTCGAAACAGAAGTTAGAGCGCTCTTCACATATCGCGATAGGGCGCAGGGGGCAGGTGTTGAAGCCCCACCATCCACCCCTTCCACCCTGTATTTCCTTGAAAGGTGCTTGTACGCCCAGAGCGCCGGTCGCGAGCTTTGATCCATCCGATGGCGAGAAAGCGTTACCACTCCAAAAGCCCATAAGGTTACTGTTTTTTGAGTTTGTCAAAGTACACCCAGACCCAGTACAGCCCCAGCACAACCCCGGCCACCACCGCCAGCGTCACCAAGGAGCGCAGCCAGGGGCCAAAGGCCACCCCCACCGCCAGGCCAACCAGAAAGCTGAGCAGGTGGCCCCGGTAGCGGCGAATGAGGTTTGAGTTCATGGCCTCGAGCCTACCCTCGGGCGGGGCTTGGGGGCTACCCCCACCCAGCGGGAAACGCAGAAGGCCGGGCTCCGTGTTTCTCGAAGGAAAGGAAGCCTGGGAAAGCAGTTCAAAGTTTGACCATGCCCGCTCTTCATGCCAAAGTAATGGCTTGCGCCTGGCCGTGGGATATCAGCTCCACGCTACGTCCTTGCTCAGTGGGCGTCAGGCGAATTTCCAGGCTATCCGGGAACACCTCAGGCTGCCCCCACTCGATGAGCACCAGCCGGGCCTCGGGCAGGTAGTCCTCCAGGCCCAGGCTGTAAAGCTCGGCCTGGTCGGCCATGCGGTAGGCGTCAATATGCACCACCAGGCCCTGTGGGGTGGGGTACTCGTGGATCAGGGTGTAGGTGGGGCTGGTCACCTCGCCTTCGAACCCCAGGGCCTCGGCTATTAACTTGACCAGGGTGGTCTTGCCCGCGCCCAGAGGCCCGGTGAGCAGCACCAGGGTGCCTTCGGGCAGGCGCTCGGCAAGTTGTCGGGCCAGGGTGCGGGTGTCCTCGAGGCTCTCCAGCAGCACGCTTTTAGCTTACTCTGCGGATGGCCGATGGCCGATAGTACGGTGTCGCATAAAAGCCCGTACAACACCCGCACGGTGGGCGAATCAAGTCAATCCCAGCCTGGCCTCGCTCCGTTCCTCCCCTACCTCGTAGGGGAGGCCAGGTGGGGTGGCTGACCTGGCCCTTCACGCAACCAGCCGATGGGGGGTCTTGTCCGATACCCTCCCCAACCCTCCCTACGCGGTAGGGAGGGGCCTGAGGGCCATCACGCTTTGGAATCTGCGGGCGTGTATGGGTATCTTTACGACTGTGGAGTAGTCCATAGCCAAAGTCCAACGCCACGCTCAAGCCGAACCTGCACATGCGGTTTTCTCGCAAGGATCGGCAAGGGTTCCACCAGGGAGGGCTGGGGTGGATTGCAAGTTTAGACTTGCACAGCTCGAAATTTCCGGGTTTTTGGCCCGATTCGAAGTATGCACGTGCTTCCGATTGGCCTGGGGTTGGGGTGTCATAATGGCCCGGTTATGCCTTCTGCTAAAGCTGCCTCCATATCGTTCATTCTGATTTCGGTGCTGATCAACGTGATGGGCCTGGGCCTGGTCATTCCGGTATTGCCCAAGCTCATCGAGACCCTGGCGGGCAGCGTGGAGGCCGGGGCACGGCTCAACGGCCTCTTTTTTGCGGTGTATGCGGTGATGCAGTTTGCCTTTGGCCCCATTCTGGGCATGCTCTCCGACCGCTATGGGCGTCGCCCGGTGTTGCTGGCCTCGCTGGTGGGCACCGCCCTCGATTATCTGATTGCGGCCCTGACCCAGTCCATCTGGGTGCTGTTTCTGGCTCGAGTCCTCGCGGGGGCCCTGGGCGCCAGCCTTTCCACGGCCAATGCCTACATCGCCGATATTTCCAGGCCCGAGGAGCGGGCCCGCAACTTCGGCCTGATTGGGGCCACTTTCGGGATGGGCTTTGTGCTGGGGCCGGTGGTGGGCGGGGTGCTGGGCAACCTCGACCTGCGCCTGCCCTTCTATTTCGCCGCAGGGCTTTCCTTTCTCAACTTTCTGTACGGCTATTTTGTGCTGCCCGAATCGCTCAAACCGGAAAACCGCAACCCCAAAGCCCGGTCGCTCAACCCCTTCACCGCGCTGGGCATCCTCGGCAAAACCCCCATGCTGCGCGGCCTGAGCCTGAGCCTCTCGCTCATCTTCCTGGCCTTTGGGGCCTTGCAGAGCGTGTGGGTGCTGTACACCGCCTACAAGTTTGCCTGGAAGCCTTTGGAGGTGGGCTTCTCGCTGTTTCTGGTGGGGTTAGGGGGCGTGGTGGTGCAGGCCGGACTGGTCAGGCCCATAGTGGCCCGGCTGGGCGAGCGCCGGGCGCTCGTTTTGGCGCAGAGCATGGGCATTTTCTCCTTCACCCTGTATGGCCTGGCCACCCAGGGCTGGATGATGTACGCCATCATTGCCCTGGCCGCGCTGGGCAACCTGGGCCAGCCCCTCATTCAATCACTCCTGACCCGTGAGGTCTCACCGCAGGAACAGGGCACCTTGCAAGGGGCGCTGGCCGGGGCGCAAAGCCTGACGGTGGCGGCGGGCGGTTTATTGGGAGGCTTCCTCTTCTCGCTAGTTGCCAGACCGGAGGTAGCGCCCTGGCTGGTGGGCCTGCCCTTCTTTGTAGGGGCTTTGCTGTATCTGACCGCGGTGACCAACACCGTGCGGCTGTTTCGGACTACCCCGGAGACCCGAGCCACAGCCTGAGCCAGGCGGGGTTGGGAAGGTTGAGCCGTTAGCGCAGGTGGCACAGGCTTTAGCCCCACGCTTACCCGAGACACGCACGGGCTGGGGGCTAAGTTCTATTGAAGTGGTCGAGAACTTGCCGCAAAACCTGCACATCTGACTCGGTGAAGCCATAGAGGGTCACTTCCAGCGAGTCGGGGGCTGCGAGCAGCTCGGCCAGCATCACCTCGGCCACCTCTTTTACAGGTAACCCGGCCACGCCCGTTCCCAGCAGTGGAAAGGCCACTTTGTGCAGGTTTTTTTCCAGCGCTATACGCAAGGCCGCCTGGGTTGCGCGGCGGACGGTTTCCAGGCTGGCGGGCCGATCGCCCATGGCCGCCGCATGGATCACATAGCGCACCGGCAGCTGCCCGGCCCCGGTAAGGGCGGCCTCGCCAACCTGAATGGGGCCGTGCCGGTTGCACTCCTCCTGGATGCTGGGGCCGCCTTTTCGCCGGATGGCCCCGGCCACGCCTGAGCCCAGCATCAGGTGGTTGTTGGCGGCATTCACAACGGCGTCGCCGACAAACTCGGTAATGTCACCCTGGACGATACGAATTCGGGCCATGCGGCCAGTGTAGCCTGGGGAACCTTAGACCTGGTAGCGCACGTAGGGGTTCTCGTGGGGTGGGCCGTCGGAAATCCACAGCTCGAGGGTGCCCAGGTTCATGATGACCGAGGCCAGCGTGCAGTAAGGCTCGCCCAGCGCGTACTCTTCCGGGCTGGCGGTGCGGCAAACTGCGTAAGGTGCACCATCCCGATCCGAGAGGGCCGCTTTCAGGTCCTCCAGGCCCGGTTTTTCCACTTCGCCCAGCCGCAGGCTCAGGCGTTCGGCCCGGTGGTGCGAGCGGTCGAGCCACTCGATGGGCGGCACCTCGATACCAAAGCGCTCGGGCGCAAGGTAGTGGTTGGCGTGTACCAGCTGGCGTTCGTCCTCCCAGAGGGCCACCCCCGCAGGCGAAACCTCGATATCCACCGCCTGCACCCCTTGCCCAATCAGAAAGTTGCCCGAAGCCGTGCGGGGGGTTTCGAGAATAGCGGCTTTGGCCTCCTCCAGCGTTTTTTGCCGCAGGGCCTCATAGGTGCGCAGGTGGAAGGGTTTGCCCAGCCCGGCCCAGTTGTCCCCCACCGAGACCAGCCCGTTGATGCAAAGCCCCAGCCCGTGCGAGTTGAGGCCAATCTTGCCGCCAAAGATGCCCGCCTCGGTAAAGGCCAGCACCCGGGTGCCGTCGGGCTCGGTGATGTGCTGCAAGGCCCCCTGCACCCCTTCCATCCAGTCCCAGTTCTGGCCCATCCAGAGGTTGCCATCGGCGCTGTGGCCGGGCAGCAGGGCGAAGGCGGTACAGCCGTTGGGGGCCTCGTGGCCGAACTGGTGATAGACAATCTCATAGCGCACGTTGAGGGTGGCGATATCCACCAGGGGCTGCCCCGAGCCTGCCGCAATGCCCTCGATGCCCTCCGCATAGGCCGGGCTTTGTTGCCGGAGGGCTTGCCAATACCGCGCACCCCGCTCGCGGGCTTCGTCCGGCGGCAGTTTGCACTCCACCTCGAAACGGTGAAAGTAGACCCCCAGGTTGTGGGCAATCTGTGCGGCCAGGGCGCGGCCTTGCGCCAGGCCCTGTTCGTAAGGCGAACCCGAGAGTTGAAGGTAGGGCAACATGGGTTCATTATGGCCTACCCTGATGAAACCGTTCGTAGCGGGCCTGCTTGCGCCCTGCCGTAAGGTGGCTTGCATCGGTCACTTCAAACCAGATAGGCCCAGCACAAACCCCGGCCCCCCGTTCCACAGGCAGTGATCCACGTTGAAGCAGAGGCCATCGTTGTACTCCAGCGGGTAGAGCACCATCTGGGGCGCATAGCCAATCAGGCTGTAGATGGGGGTATGGCCGTGAATCAGGCGGCTTGCGCCGAGTTGCCCCAGGACTTCTTCGGTCAGGGCGATGCCCCCGTTCAGGAACGAAAACCGGCTGGCGAACTGCTCGGCCAGCGCGTCCCAGGCTTCGACCCGGTCGGAGCGCAAAATAGCGCTCAGGTTTTGGTTGATGTCCTCCAGGGTTTCGCCGTGCTCGAGGTAAAACAAACTGTCGGCGTGCATCAGGAGCGAGCCCTCGACCCGGGCCAAAGCCGGGCGGTTTTGCAGCCATTCGATGTGGGCCTCGTTCAGGCGTTCGAAGTCGGGCTCTTTGCCGCCCACCCGCTGCCAGATTTCGTAAAAAGTGAGGCTCTGGCCCTGGCGCTTGAAGCTGGGGATTTCGACCTGGGTAAAGTGGTGCGCGGCCAGCAGCATCACATCGTGGTTGCCCAGCAGGGCATGCACGCCCCCCCCGGCGGCGGCGGCTTCGCGCTCGAGGCGCATCAAAAGCTCGATTACGCCGATGCCGTTGGGGCCCCGGTCGGTGTAGTCGCCCAGGAACCAGAGCTGGGCCTGCCCGCCCGTCCACTCGAGGGCTTCGCCCAGAAACCCCTCGCGCTGCAACAGCCGGATCAGGGGTTGCAGGCAGCCGTGAACGTCGCCAACTACGTAGTGCATCGCCAAAGTGTATCATCCAACCGTGAAAGTACCGCTCTCAAAGCTGTTTTACGCATTTGTGGAAGTGGGCCTGGTGGCTTTTGGGGGTGGCGGCAACGCCCAGCTCTACCAGGCCATCGTGCTCCGGCGGGGCTGGATGGCCGAGCGGGAGTTTCTGGAGACCACCGCCTTGTGCCGCATTCTGCCAGGGCCGGTGTTTGCCAACGCGGCGGCCCACCTGGGGATGCGGCTGGGGGGTGTGGCCGGGGGGGTGCTGGCCCTGCTGGGGGTGCTGACCCCAGGGGCTTTGTTGATGTTTTTGCTGAGCTTCGCCTACTTTCGCTTTGGGGCCGTGCCCGGCTCGCTGGCCGAGAGCGCCCTGAACGGGGTGGCGGCGGCGGCCATCGGGCTGATTCTGGCCACCATGCTGCGCCAGGCCCCCATTGCGCTGGACGCCCTCAAAGCGGTCTTGCTGGCCCTGGGGGTGTTTGTGACCTATGGCCTGCTGCACTGGCCGCTGCTCTTGGTGCTGCTTCTGTTTGTGCCGGTGGGCATGGCCCTCTACTGGTCGGAGGCCGCCGAGGCCTGGCCGGGCTCGGAGGTGGAGCCCCGTGGCTGAGGTGCTCGAGGTCTTCCTGGCCTTCTTGCGCTTTGGGGTGCTGAGCTTTGGCGGGGGCATGGCCAACCTGCCGGAGATGGCCCGGGTCATCATCGGCAATGGTTGGGTGACCGGCCCGCAGTTTGCCGACGGCTTTGCCCTGGGGCAGTTTGTGCCGGGGCCCAACATGCTGGCGGTGCTGTTTTATGGCCTCTGCGCTGCCGGTTTGCCGGGGGCCCTGGCGGCTATGCTGGGCATGTTTCTGCCCGGCGCGGTGGGGGCCATGTGGCTGGTGAAGGGCTG
>NZ_JANWVH010000095.1 GCF_025056915.1 Meiothermus sp.
TGTTGAATCAGGGCTGGCTTTTTAGGGGCATGGGATTGCACTGGGTGGGGGCGGGGTGGAAGGGGCCAGGCGGTTTGTGCGGCTGCCCAGGCGCTGGGTGGTGGAGTGTTCGTATGCCTGGAGTTCAGCTTTTTGCGGTTACGACTCGGTGGTCGTCAAACATTCGAGACTTTACAAATGGCCGGTTTGCAAAGTCTAGCGCGGGTTGGGAACCAGGGTTGCAATCTGGATTACCCTGGCGTTGCGAAACCACAGCTCGCAACGATTAACCGAGTCAAAACCGGTTCGAACCCGCACCTCAAAGTGTGCGACCTCGCCCGGCATCAAATTTCGGTCTTTCAGGGGTGCTGAGTTGCTGGCCATGCGGAGGCCCGGCCCCACCACCCACACATTGGCCCGCAGGTCCTGCAAGGGCCGGGCGCTGATATTTCTGACTGTGCCCTGCACCAGTACGCCCCGAGCAAAGGCTTTGCAGCTCCAGGAGACCACCCTCAGACGGTACCCGCTAGACTGGCCTGCCACCATACTGCCGATGGCAAGGGCTACCAATAGGATGAGCCAGCGTTTCATGGTTTTACTTGGCTATATGCATGGGTATGGTGAGCGCGGGGCCTTGCTTGTGTACCAATACAGGGCAGTCTATCGCAGACTTGAGTTTCACAAATCGTTATTTGAAGCCCGTGAGAAAAGCACCGGCAGGCTTGTTGCAAAAAAAGAAACCTCACCCATCGTGAGGTCATGTGGTCGAGGAGACTGGATTCGAACCAGCGACCCCCTGCTCCCGAAGCAGGTGCGCTACCAGGCTGCGCTACTCCTCGGCATCAGCAGCTTATGAGTATAGAGCGGACGCGGAGCTTTGTCTAGGTAAGTGCTGAACTCGAGCGTGAGCGGGGTCTTTTTCGGGTTACAGGTGTGCAAGGCTCTGGCTTGGAGATGAGGCAGAAATTATCGCCAGTCCCCTGGAGTGCGTCGGCAGGCTCACGTGGAAGAGCCTAAATGGTGATGTGAGGCTAAACCCTGTCTTAATCAGGACCAAACAAGCGGATGAATGGGCCCTAGGTATCTTAGGAAACGGATTTGTTAGGCCTGCCATCTCATTTTTGGTGATTACCCATGCCTGGAGAAGACCCGTGAAACACTGGCTATGGCTGATGATTGTGCTAAGTGTTGCTGCTTGTAAGTTGCAGGACGCTGGAGCCAATCCGCCTCCGGGGGGGCCCAATCCCAGCCGGTCGGGGGTGTGGTCGGACCCCAAAACCTGGCCCAGCGGACAGGTGCCCCGGGCAGGCGAGGTGGTCACCATTCCGGCTGACCTGGCCGTCACCCTCGACATCAGCCCCCCGGCCCTCAAGGGAATCAACATCTATGGGATATTGCGCTTCGACAACAAGGACTTACAACTCAGCGCCGACTGGATTATGGTGCATGGCCGGCTCGAGATTGGCACCCCCAGCCAGCCCTTTCGCAACCGGGCTGTCCTGACCCTGACCGGCAACAACCCCGGTGAAAGCATCATGGGCATGGGCAGCAAGGTGATTGGCGTGATGATGGGGGGTGTTTTGGAGGTGCATGGGGAACCCCGCAATGGCTGGACCAAACTCAGCGGGAGCGTGGCCGCTGGGGCCAATCGCATTACCGTTGTGGATGCTGGCGGCTGGCGGGTGGGCGACCGTATCGTGCTGGCTTCCACCGACTACAACCCCGAGCAGGCCGAGGTCAGAACTATCGCCGCCATCACCGGCAACACCATCACCCTGGACACCCCCCTCCGCTACCCGCACTTTGGCGAGGTTACCTTTGGGGTGGATCAGCGCGGCGAGGTGGGCTTGCTGAGCCGCAACATCACCATTCAGGGGGACGAGACTTCCAGCCAGAGCGGCTTTGGCGGCCACATTATGGCCATGTCGGGGGGCAGCCTGCGCATCTCCGGCGTGGAGCTATTTCGCATGGGCCAGCGCAACCAGCTAGCCCGCTACCCCGTTCACTGGCACCTGATGGGCGACGCACCGGGGCAGTATCTGAAGCAGTCGTCCATCCACCAGAGCTTCAACCGCTGTGTGACCATCCACGGCACCAGCCGGGTGGAAGTGGTGGGCAATGTGGCTTACAACACCGTGGGTCATTGCTACTTCCTAGAGGACGGGGCCGAGACTAAAAACCTGCTGGAAAACAACCTGGGCATCCTGACCCGACGCCCCAACAGCCAGCAGGGCGAAAGGCCGGTCATCCCCACCGACAACAACCCCGCTACCTTCTGGATTACCCACCCCGACAACATCGTCAGGAACAATGTGGCTGCGGGCTCTCACCATACCGGTTTCTGGTATGCCCTGCCGGAAAACCCGACCGGCCCTTCGGCCACCAACACCATCTGGCCTCGCCGGACGCCGCTGGGCGAGTTCTCGGGAAATGTGGCCCACTCCAACTGGGATGGCCTCATGGTTGACCGCGGCCCCAACAAGGACACCCTGGCGTCCGAGACCACCTTCTACAACCCCCGCACCAACCCCGCCGATGGGCAGAACCAGTACGACAACGTCAAGAACCCGCCGGTTACGGCTGAATTCAAAAACTTTACGGCCTACAAGAACCGGGGCAACGCGGCCTGGCTCCGGGGCATCCACCACAAGGTGATTGGCGCCAGGCTGGCCGATAATGCCATTGGCGTGACCTTTGCCTCCTCGGAAAGCACCCTGGAAGACTCGCTGGTGGTAGGCGACAGCGCCAACAAGGGCTTTCCCGAAAACTGGGAGTTTCGCGGGGTGGATGGCCGCAGCCTACCGAGGCCCTGGGCGGCCAGCAGTGGCGGCCCCATTCAGGACAACTTCCCCATCCGGGGCTTCGAGTTCTACGATGGCAAAATCGGCTTCCGCAACGTGCAGTTTGTCAACTTTCAGCCGCTCCAGATCCAAAATGCTCAGGGTGGCCAAACCGCTACCCGTGAAGCCGGGGCCATGAGCTACCTGCGCTTTACCGCATTCGCCATTGATAGCCGCAACTTTGCCCAGGGGGCCCGTTTTGACAACGCCAAAGCCGTCTACCTTCCGCCCCGGCCTGAACCCACCCCCGAAGAAATCGCCAAGGATGAGAATTCCGATGGCTACCGGGGCAGCGTTTTCATTGATGCCGACGGCTCGGTGAGTGGAAGCCGGGGCCATGCCATTGTGCTCAACCACCCTTTCCTGCTCGATAGCAACTGCGTAATCCGGCCCGAGTGGAACGCGGGCATCTGCAACTATGGCTACGCCCGGCTTTACCTTTACAACGAAAGCAGCGGCAACATAGCCCCGGTCTCGCTCACGCGAAACGATGGCGGCAATCCGGTCTTCCGCATGTGGGGCAAGCCCAACAGCGGAGACAACCTCGAGTTTGGCGCCACCGTCATCAAAGGCCGTTCTTACACCCTGGGCCTGACGGGAAGTGTGCCCAACAAGCTCAAGCTGCGCTTTGACAACAGCGCTCCCGGCGAGTACATCAACGTGGTGCTGCCTTACAGCGGAGAACCCTCCATCTACCGCGACTACTGGATTGACAACCGCAACAAACTGCCGCGTGCAGCCTCTCGAGCCGAGTTCGACAGCAGCAGTGGAGACCGTTACTGGAGCGAGGACGGTCGCCTGTACCTGAAGTTGGTGGTGCGCAACCAGCCAGGCCGCGACTGGGCGGTGCTGGACGTTTGCCGCAACGACCTGTGCAGGTAGTAGCAGGTTTTGTCTGGCTGTGAGCCGGTACGGTTTGGTCTGGTGTATCGGGTTGAAGTCAGGTTTTGCCCACTGGCAAGACCTGGAGAGGCTGCTGGAAAGTAGGGGACCTTTGCCAGCCATGGCATTCGTGGGAAGCGGCATCATTCAGAGCGGCCCACATACACTTTGCACACTGTAGGAACGGAGATACGCTCGGGGAAGCGGGCAGGGGGTGGATGCCCTCTGCCAGCCTCCCTCCTTGTGTCCTTGAAAGTTGCATGTGCGCCCAGGGTTTGGTACTGGGGCCAACCCTCCTGTCTCGCCTTTGTGGCGCTGCGCTGCTCGCAAGAGGCCGGCTTTTCAGGATGCAGCATCCTGGGTTTTTGCCCGGAGCAGTTGGGTTAGACCGCTCTCGTCCAGCACGGGAACTCCAAGCTCCTGCGCTTTGGCCAGTTTGGAGCCCGCGCCAGGCCCCGCCACCACGTAGCTGGTTTTTTTGCTGACCGAGCTCGATACCTTTGCCCCCAGCGCCTCGAGCGCCCGCGCCACCTCGTCCCTGGGACGCGAAAGCTCGCCGGTGAGCACAAAGGTAAGCCCTTCCAGGGCGTTGCTTGTTTGCTTTTCCTTGGCCTCGAAACTGACCCCGGCGGCTCGCAATCGGTCAATAAAACGACGCATCTGAGGTTTGGCCAGGGCCTTGTGGATGGCTTCGGCGGTGACTTCGGCAATGTCCGGCACGGCATCCAGCTCCTCGACCGTAGCCGAGAGAACCCTGTCCAGGTGTCCGAAGCGCCGGGCCAGGGCCCGGGCGGTGGTCTCGCCCACCTGCGGGATGCCCAGGGCAAAGAGAAGCCGCTCGAGGCCCCGGTTCTTGCTGTTTTCAATCTGCTCAAGCAGGTTCTGGGCGCTTTTTTCAGCCATGCGCTCGAGAGCAATCAGGTCTTCTTTGCGAAGGCTGTACAGGTCGGCGGCATCTTTGACCAGCCCGGCCCCCAACAGCTGTTCAATGAGCTTTTCCCCCAACCCCTGAATGTCCATGGCCCGGCGGCTGGCAAAGTGGCGGATGGACTCAAAGGCTTTGGCCGGACACAGGGGGTTGGGACAGAGGTGAATCTTGCCCGAGAGCACCAGCTCGCTGTGGCACTCCGGGCAGGCCTGGGGCCACTCGACGGGCTTATGGCCCCGGGGCGCCTCGGTCAAAACGCGCAAAACCTCGGGAATGACCCCGCCTGACTTGTGCACCAGCACCGTATCGCCAACTCGCAGGCCCAGCTCCTGCACATAGCTTTCGTTGTGCAGCGTGACCCGGCTGACGGTGGAGCCGTCCAGCGAGATGGGCTCGAGTCCGGCCACCGGGGTCACCCGTCCGGTGCGCCCGACCTGAAAGACCACCTTCAAAACCCGTGTGGGCTTCTCCTCGGCGGGAAACTTGTAGGCAATGGCAAAGCGGGGGGTTTTGGCGGTGTAGCCAAGCTCGAGCCAGAGGGCCAGGTCATTGAGTTTGACCGTCACACCATCGGCCTCGAAGGGCAGCTCGCGGCGCTGGGACAGCATGGCCCGGTAGCCCTCCTCGATTCCCTTCACCCCCCGCACCACCCGGTGGTGGGGCTCTACCGAAAAACCGAGTTGCTCTAGTTTCCTCAAAAGCTCCAGCTGGGTGGTCACCCCAAAGCTCTCGGGCCTGCCCACCCCGTAGAACAAGCCGCGCAAGCCCCGCTCTGCACTAATCCGGGGGTCTTTTTGCCGGAGGCTACCGGCGGCGGCATTGCGGGGGTTTTTGAAGGGCGCGGCGCCCTCCTCCTCCAGCTTCTGGTTAAGTTCCAGAAAGGTTTGGATTGGCAGGTAAATTTCGCCCCGCACCTCCAGGTTCAAGGGCTCCGGCAACTCGCGGGGGATGTCCGAAACGGTGAGCAGGTTGGGCGTGACGTCCTCGCCGACCACTCCATCGCCCCGGGTCAGGCCCCGGCGCAATACGCCCTCGCGGTAGATCAGATTGACCGACAGGCCGTCAATCTTGTATTCCAGCACATATTCACGCGCCTCTTCGCGGCCTAGGGCGCGGTTGATGCTGGCCTCGAAGTTTTCAAGGTCTTCAGGGCCAAAGGCATTCCCCAACGAAAACATGCGGGTAGGGTGGGGCACGGCCTCGAAGGTGGTCTCATAGAGCTGGCTCCCCACCGTCTGGGTGGGGGAGTCTGGGGTGATCAGCTCGGGGTGCGCTTCTTCGAGTTCCTTCAGCTCACGCAACAAGCGATCGTATTCCGCATCGGAAATCTGCGGGTCGTTTAGCACGAAGTACCGGTAGTTGTGGTAGCGAATTTGCTCTCGGAGTTCTGCAACACGTTGCTTAGGCGTAGACATAACGAGATGGTAGCATTTTAGCTCGAGAAGATTATTCCCAGGCTTTGCATGGGTTCCTCTCCGTCAACAAAGGCTGGCAGTCCCCTCTTTCCAAGGGAGTTAAGTGCACAGTCGTAAAGATACCCATCCACGCCCACAGATTCCAAAGAGTGATAGCCCTCGAGCCGCGTGGAGAGGGTTGGGTCGGGCATCGGACATAACCCCCATCTGCTGGTTGCGTGAAGGGCCAGGTCAGCCACCCCACCTGGCCTCCCGTACAAGGTCGGAGAGGAGCCGAGCGAGTCCAGGCTGGGATTGACTTGATTTACTCAACGTGCAGGTGTGGTTATACGGCCTTTGATGCAACGAAGTAGTTGCGCCCAGACCTGAAGTTATCAGGCCAAATCAGGGTTCATCGCTCAAGTCCGGGCCAGGTTTTGTCTGTTGCGCAAGGCTATTGAAGGTTGAGGATGGTCGGGCGCCAGATTTCCTGCCCTGCGAGAGCATTGGACACGTCACCATGCTGACCAACGCCTACGGAACCCGTAAAGCACGGCTTGTTCTTTGTCAAGCCCCTTTCTAGCTACAGGGCTTCTGCTCTATAATGCCGGAGGCTAACAGCCAGTTTGAAACTTGTGACGACCACAAGTAACGGAGGCGAATCACATGAAGAAACTCGTGGTGTTCGGTGTGGCCTTGGCCACCGCACTGGGGCTGGGATTGGCCCAAGAGGTGCGTGTGGGCATGGCTTTCGACGCAGGTGGCAAAAACGACCGCAGCTTCAACCAATCAACTTTCGAAGGGGCCCAGCGCGCCGCCAAGGAGCTGGGGGTCAAGGTCTTCGACTTTGAGCCCGGCGACCCCGGCCAGGTGGGACAGGGCATTCGCCGTTTTGCCGAGGAGGGCTTCGACCTGATTGTGGGGGTTGGCTTCGCCAACGAGCCCTCCATTACCCGCAACGCCCAGGAGTTCAAAAACATCAAGTTCGCCGTCATTGACTCGGTGCCGTGCGAGGGCAAGTGCGACAATGCGGTGGGCCTGGTGTTCCGCGAGCACGAGGGTAGCTACCTGGTGGGCTACATTGCGGGCCGCACCACCAACACCGGTGTGGTGGGCTTTGTGGGGGGCATGGATATCCCGCTCATCCACAAGTTTGAGCAGGGCTACCGCGCCGGGGCCATCGCGGGGATGCGCGAGCGCAACATCGCCAACCCCCGCGTGCTGATCAACTATGTGGGCAACACCCCTGCTGCCTGGAACGACCCCGGCAAAGCCAAGGAAATCGCCAATGCCCAGGCCAAGCAAGGCGCCGACATCATCTACGCCGCAGCCGGCGCCTCGGGCCTCGGCGTGCTGGATTTTGTCAAGCAGCAGCGCTGCTTGAAGCAGTCCGACCTGCCCTCCGGAGTGCGCTTCATCTCCAACAACGGCTCGAACGTGCCCCGCTATGCGGCCTACAACCAATCCTGCCCTGCCGCCACCAGCCGCCCCATGTTCATGGTGGGTGTGGACGCCAACCAGAACTACCTCGGTGACACCGACAACAACCCCCGCACCCTGAACCACGTGCTCACCTCCATGCTCAAGCGGGTTGACGTGGCCACCTTCGACGTGATCAAGTCCGTCAAGGACAACACCTTCAAGGGTGGCGTGCGCGAGTTTGGCCTGAACAACAACGGCGTGGGTTATGCCCTCGACGATTACAACCGCGCTCTCATTCCCCAGGCGGTTATCAATCGCTTGAACGTGTTGCGCAGCCAGATTATCTCCGGCGCGCTCAAGGTGCCCGACAAACGCTAACCTGGCTTTGGGTATCCACGCCCAGGGAGAACTCCCTGGGCGTTTTGTGTGGCTTCACTGGGCTTGGGCCGGTGCCTGGGGCAGGCCTTGCCTGTATGATTGGGGGCATGGACGACACACTTTCCACCCCCACCTTGCATGAAAAGGGTGCGGTGGCCCTCGAGCTCAAAAACATTACCAAACGCTACCCCCTGGTGCTGGCCAACGACCACATCTCTCTGAATGTGCGCTGGGGAGAGGTGCTGGCCGTGGTGGGCGAGAATGGTGCGGGTAAGTCCACGCTGATGAAGATTGTCTACGGACTGGTCAAGCCGGATCAGGGCGAAATCTGGGTCAACGGACAAAAGGTGCAAATCACCGAGCCCGGCGATGCCATCGCGCTCGGAATCGGGATGGTGCACCAGCACTTCATGCTGGTGGACCCCTTCACGGTGCTGGAAAATGTGATTCTTGGCTCAGAGCCTGTATCGGGCGGTCAGCTCAACCTGGCGCAGGCTAGGGCCGAGGTCGAGGCTTTGATGAAGGAGCTGGAGTTCGACCTGCCCCTCGATACCCCGGTGGAGGAACTGCCGGTGGGTTTGCAGCAGCGGGTGGAAATCCTCAAGGCCCTGTACCGCAAGGCTAAAATCCTGATTCTGGACGAGCCCACCGCCGTTCTTACGCCCCAGGAGGCCGACGAGCTCTTCGACTTCCTGCGCCGCTTTGTGGAACAGGGCAACGCCGTCATCTTCATCAGCCACAAGCTGGCCGAGGTCATCAAGCTCTCCCACCGGGTCACCGTGATCCGAGACGGTAAGGTGGTTGGCACCGTGAACACCCCTGAGACCAACGTGGCCCAGCTGGCCCGCATGATGGTGGGGCGCGAGGTGATTCTGTCGGTGGACAAGTCGGAGGCCCGGCCCGGCGAAACGCTGCTCAAAGTGAGCAACCTGAGCATGCCGGGTAAGGACAAAAAACATCGTCTGAACGGGGTTTCGTTTGAGGTGCGGGCCGGGGAAATTGTGGGCATTGCGGGGGTGGAGGGCAACGGCCAGACCGAGCTGGTGGAGGCCATCACCGGCCTGCGCGCCTACGAGGGCACCATCGAGTACGCCGGTCAGACCCTACGGCCAAATGCCCGGGTGGTGCGCGAGTGGGGGCTCTCTCACATCCCCGAAGACCGCAATACCCGGGGGCTGGTGCTGGACTTTACCACCCGCGAGAACCTGATTCTGGGTGACCACTACCGGAAGCCCAACGCGGGCTTTCTGGGCTTCATTGACGCCGACCAGATTGAAGCCAAAGGCCGCGAAATCGTGGAGCAGTTTGACGTGCGCCCCCGCAGCACCGAGCTGGCCGCCCGGCGCTATTCGGGCGGCAATGCGCAAAAAATTATTGTGGGGCGCGAGCTGAGCCGTAAGCCCAAGGTGCTGGTGGCCGCCCAGCCGACCCGTGGGGTGGACATCGGTGCCATTGAGTTCATCCACGAGAACATCGTGAAGGCTCGAGACGCCGGCATGGCCGTGCTGCTGGTCTCTGCCGACCTCAACGAGGTGCGTTCGCTGGCCGACCGTATTCTGGTGATGTTCGAGGGTCGCATCATGGGCGAACTCAAGGCCAGCGAGGCCACCGAGGAAAAGCTGGGGTTGTTGATGGCGGGCATCACGGATTAGTAGAGCCGTTCAAAGGTGCTTGTGCAAAGCAGTTTTCTGAAAAACCAGGAGCTTGACCTGGGCTGGCTCTCCTGTCCCGCTGAGCCTCGCCGACATCGAAAGCCACAAAATCGTGCTCTTCACAGACGTGGCCGCCCACGAAAACGAGAAGGGACAAAGAGACGTGCCTCACCGAGGTGAGGCACGCTTGT
>NZ_JANWVH010000096.1 GCF_025056915.1 Meiothermus sp.
CTTACGCTCACCCTGAAAGATACCCTCCCGCACTGTAAGCGGCGCAAAGGCCAGCAGTAGCCGGGTGGAAGCCCCCGCATACAGGGGCGCTCGCCTCCCCGGCGCAATGTAGAGGCGCACCCTCGAGCGAGCCTCCACCACCTCCAGGTACACCCCCTCCAGCCCATCCCGCACCACCCACTGCACAGACTGGCCTGTAGCGTCGCGTAGGGCCTGCATCAGCGGTAGGGCCACCTGGCGAGCCGGATAGGCGGCCTTGACCAGGGTGCCCAGGTGCAACAATCGCGTGCCCAGGCGGTAGCGGTCGTTGTCGCGCACCAGCAGGCCATGCTGCTCGAGCGCCCGCAGGCTGCGCAGGCAGGTAGCCTTGGGCCAGCCGCTCGCCCGGGCCAGCTCCGAGAGGCCCCAGTAGGGTCGCTCCTCGCTGAAAAACCCCAGCAGGTACAGGGGACGCTCGAGGGTGGGAATGGTTTCGAGGGGTTTCATTGAATGAACCACCTGTTTATTGAATGAACCTATTGGCCCCAACACTAAGGCCCAGTCCCCCCGGCTGTCAAGGGGGCGCCCGCGTGACCGGTTCAGACTATGCCTAAAGACCTAAAACAGCGAAGCCACGCAGCAAGAGGCTCACCAGCCCAGCACCAAAGCAAACATCAAGGGGGCCACTATCGAGGCATCCGACTCAATCATGAACTTGGGCGTGTCCACCGCCAGCTTGCCCCAGGTGATTTTCTCGTTGGGCACAGCTCCCGAGTACGAACCATAGCTGGTGGTGGAGTCGGATATCTGGCAGAAGTAGCCCCACACCGGAACATCGGGACGCTGCATGTCCTGGTGCAGCATGGGCACCACGCAGATAGGAAAGTCGCCGGCAATGCCCCCGCCAATCTGGAAAAAGCCGATGGAGTGGGCCTTGCTGGTCTGTGTGTACCAGTTGGCCAGTTCCATCATGTACTCGATGCCGGTTCGCACGGTGTGCACGTTTTTGATGTCCCCATTCAGGCAGTGACCCGCATACATGTTGCCGGTGGTGGAGTCTTCCCAGCCCGGCACATAGATGGGCAGGTTTTTCTCTGCCGCGGCCACCATCCAACTATCCTTGGGGTCAATCTGATAGTACTGCTCGAGCTTCCCCGAACGAATAATGCGGTACAAAAACTCATGCGGGAAGTAGCGCCCCCCGGCCCGGTCGGCGGCCTCCCACTCCTCCAGCAGGGCCTTTTCCAGACGCCGCATGGCCTCCATCTCGGGAATGCAGGTGTCGGTCACGCGGTTCATGTGCTTTTCCAGCAGGCGCTGCTCGTCCAGAGCGGTGAGTTCGCGCCAGTTGGGGATGCGCTCGTAGTGGTGGTGGGCCACCAGGTTAAACAGGTCTTCTTCCAGGTTGGCCCCGGTGCAGCTAATGGCGTGCACCTTGCCCTGGCGAATCATCTCGGCCAGTGAGAGGCCCAGCTCGGCGGTGCTCATGGCCCCGGCCAGCGTGACCATCATCACTCCGCCTTTGTCCAGGTGGGCCCGGTAGGCTTCGGCAGCGTCTACCAGGGTCGCCGCGTTGAAGTGACGGAAATGGTGTTTGAGGAAGTTTGAAACTGCTCCGTTTGCCACTTGGATACCTCCCAACTCGCGGGGTGGGCGAAAGTGGCTCCCCCCTTCGGCCCTGGGTGCAGCGCACCTGCCGAACGCCGGAATACCGCAGGCTCTACAGCCTGCCTTGCTCCGCCTGCAAGTGTATCCGAGTTCCCGATGATTTCAAGACCTCGGCTGGCTTGGTTAAGAGCAACCGCTTAGAAGCGCTCGTAGGAGAGAATTTGGAACGCTGCAACCCTGGTTCCGGGAATAGCGGCCAGCGCCCCCGGCAGGTTGAAACCAGGGTCTACATAGAAAATGTCTGAAGCGCCCTGTCCTCCACACTGTCGATTGTTAGCATTCCCCGTTGTGTTAGCGCACAAAGATTCCACGATTGCCATTCCGGCCAACGCGGACTGCGAACCAGACATTGCGAACGTTTTCCCAGAATATATCAAAGCAGCCACCGCAACATTGTTGTTGCCATATAAAACTGAGAAATTGTCATTAGGGTTCGGGTTCCCCTCAGCCAAAAGGGCTAGGGTCTGCTGGGGGAAGCGTGCTGTTCCGTCAGGCCCGAAGTTTGCATTAAAAGTAATATTCCCACCAGAGCCGTTGCGTGATTCCAGTAAGAGAGCTGCTGCTCTGTTACCGGTTTGGTTATAGCCGTATGCGCTGTAGCTGATGGCTCGGTCAAAAACGATATTGAAGCCTTGTAATACGGTGGTGCCATACACCTCGAGCTGTCCGTTAGGCTGATAACGAAAACCCGCAATAGGGGTAGATCCCACCACCACCCTACAGTCATATGCCGTGTTGTTTAGAGTTATTGTGGCTTGATTGAGAAATGAAGAGCAACTATTCGCATCACTCCAGGTTGCCCCCGTTGGTAAGCCTGTCGTCGGCATGGGTGGCAAAGCTTCCCCTCTTGTAAGAATAACGCCCCTCGCATCATTTCGAATGCACGTCCGCCAACTCAAACCCGCCCCACAAGTACCGGAATCATCTAGCCTGGGAAACCGGGGGGACTCGGCATCGGTAATATCGTAGCGACCAACAAATGGTGCGCAAAAACCATTTGCGCAGGTCTGGTTCTGTATGATTCCCTGGTTGTTGTAAGCCAGGGCTAACGAGGGATAATTGGGAACCAGACTGGGATCACCTATCTTGATGTCTACTAAATTTTGACCATTTCTACCAAGTCCTGCGCTACCAGTCAGTCCGATGGTTCCCCAACGCACACGGAACGAGGCACACAGATTATTCGTCTGGACAGGGCTTACCCGAGAACTCAGGAAGGCATTGCCCTGGCTACCAGCTAAATCGTAGTTGTTCGATATCTCGAGGTTTCCGCTACCCGCAAAAACCCTTCTTTCGGGATTACTTTGATCCCCCTCAATAAAAACCCCGCCGCGAATCCGGGCATTTCCATTGATGGATTCTTGTCGCACCCCCCCCGCCACCACCGCATAGCGCAACAGCCCCGCATTGGCCAGGTTAAACACCGCCCGCACGCTCGACTGTGCTCCGGCAAACCGCCCTACCGAGGTTATGGTCATGTAGTTGGGGTCGTTGGCATCGCGCCGGATGGTGACGGTGGCCTGCCCTCCTGCGACGTTCTCGGTGAACACCATCTGACCCTGGCTGTTGAAGGTTTGCATGGGGCCAGGGCCGTTTCGGTCCCAATCAATGCCCAGGTACAGCGGGTTCTCACAGGCTCCTACATTGGCCGCAGGCTGGCCCAGCGCCCAACGAAAATTCTGAAACAGCGCGGTTTTGTACTTTTGCAGCCCGGCCTGGGCGATGTAGTTGGCCTGGGTGGAGGTGGCGTCGTTGCGGGTCACAAACTGCTCTATTTGGGTGGTGTAGAAGGTGCCAAACACCAGCAGCCCCACCAAAACCAAAATGACCAGGGTGGCGACAATGGCAATTCCAGACTTCCGGCGCATGCTCCCTCCTGCCTCAGTTTTTGAGGTTGGGCATCAAGACCTCTTGGGTGAGCGCCAGGCAGATGCGCCCTGCCGGGCAGTTGACTGTGCTACCGCTGGCGGTGGTGTAGCTGTTGGCCGCGATGCTGGCAACGGTGGACGCAGACTGTCCAATCACCGTGACCCTCGCGCTGCGGGGGTAGCTGCCCGAGGGGCAACTTGCGGTGTTGGAAGTGGTGTTGTTGCTGCACTGGTACTGAATATCCATGGCCAGGATGTTGGGGGCCAAATCCACCAGCGAGGCCGCGCTGCCGCAGGGCACATCCGAACGCTGGAGCGTGTTGCCGCTAAAGGCATAGCTAACGGCACGACAGGCCTGGGCCGAGCCGCGCAAAGTAGTCACATACTGAGCAGCAAAGCCGTCCGGCACCCCGGCGTTGGTGGAGGTGAGGCAGTTGACCCCACTGCACTCGCTGGAAACCGTGGTAATGAGGTTGCCGCTGGAGTCGACAAAGCCCCTCGAGCCCACCATCTGCAAGTCCTGCGTGACCATCTGCATCACCATCCGTACCCGATCCTGCACCTCGCTGCGGCTCTGGGTGCGCTGGGTCAGGTCGCGCTGGTCGCCAAAGTAAACCGCCACCAGGGTCAGGATTCCGGCCAGAATCCCCATGGCTATGAGCAGTTCGACCAGAGTAAAGCCGCACCTGCGCATCTAGGGGCCTCCTGAAGGGGTGGGGCAAGGGGCGGGGGCGTCCGAGGTCGGCGAGGGATACACATCGTAGCAACTGATGCGGTTGACCAGGGTGATGGTAGGCCCCCGGCTGTGGGTAGCGGTCACAGTGATGGTGATCAGCCCTTCACCCATCAACCCGGACTCACGGGCCACGCTCCAGCGGGTGGTAATCAGGTTGGTGGTGGTTCCGCTGCCGTTGTTGCAGCTGATGCCACTGCGCAGGGCGGTGCGGGAGGAGTTGCTGGGGGGCGGCGAGGGCAAAGCTGTGACCTGGGGGCAAGAATAATAGTAGTCCACGAAGTAGAAGCTCTTGTTGGCGCTGATGTCGTCGAGCAGGTTGTTGTTGGAGGGGGGCGACTCCACTTGCAGCACCAGAGCGGCCTGGCGCTCTAACTCCGCCGTAGCGGCAGCCTTGACCTGCGAGGCCAGTCCAGTCTGGGCACTGGCCCGCAGGCTGGAAAGCTGGCTCAGCACCAGGGGCACAAAGGCAATGCCAATAATGGCCAGCGCCACCAGAAGCTCCACGATGCTAATTCCGCTGGGCTTGCGCATCTCCCCACCCCTTATGGACACGTACCACTCACCACCTGACTGCGGCCTTGCTGGTTGATACAAACCGTTCGCTGAAAGTTACCTGCAAAGTTGGTCAGCACAATGTGGAGGCGGCCCTGGTCTTGCGGAACCCCCCGGGCATCGAAGGTGAAATTGTAGGTTCTGGCATTGGGGCAGTTGGTGGTGGTCGTGGAGGAAGTAACCTCGGTGGCAGATTGGCAGCGGACCCTGGGGAAATCGCCCTGACCTAGGGTTATGGTCTGAAGCACAACCCGGCTATTTACGTTATTTGGGTCGTTCCTATCACGCACCCAGACCTGAAGGCTGCCATTGCCCTCTGTGTTGAAGATGATGCCGCCGCTGGTGTTGTTGCGAATGGCCTCGAGCCTCGCCCTTGTGACCTGCGAGGACAAGACCTCGCTGGCCTGAGAAACTGCGATGCGGTCGGGGTTGAAGTAGCCCAGCCCAATCGTCAGCAAAATACCCAGGATCGCCAACACCACGATGATTTCAACCAGCGTCAGGCCCCTGTCCCGCTTCATAGATTCATGCCAATTCTAGAACGTCTGGAGCCAGAACAGTGCACCTATTTTGGGGGAAGGCCAAAATGGTTCGCAACGCTTGTTCAGGACGATGCAAACACAAAAACCCGTATTTCATAACTTGGTCAGCGCCCTGAAAAGCCTACATGTTACGTGGTTCTTCACATTAGAGCGCTCTTCACATATTTAGAGCCATTCGAGTAGAAGAAAGCTTTGTCCTGGACAGAACAGTGGCCACCTGGATAGGCGGCCACGTCTTTGAAGGGCACGATAATTCCTCGTTAATCGACAACCAGCCATTCACATATTTTCTTTCCGGGCGTTTGGCGCTGTCTTGAGTTCGGGCCAGCATCCGCTCTCGATACCAGAGGGGTTGGGATGGGCACCCGGTAGTCAGACCTCACACCACCCACGCAAACGGCCAGAACCACCTCAAGCGGCACTAAGCTTCCCTGGGCTTAAGCCAATCGGGGCTTTGCTCACTACAGCCGGGCGGTTTGTTAGCATAAGGTTTGATTTGTGAACGACATCGCCTCTCGAGCCGACATCGCGGTGGTGGTGGATACCTTCTATGCCAGGGCTATCCAGGACGAGCAGATTGGCTACCTGTTCGAAGGCCTGGACTTAATGAACCACCTGCCCACCATCCACGACTTCTGGGAAAACATCCTGTGGCGCACCGGCGCCTACCGGGGCGGCATGATGTACAAGCACCTGATGCTCAACGCCCGCAAGCCGCTCAAGCTCGAGCACTTTCAGCGCTGGCTCGAGCTTTTCCTCCAGACCATAGACGAACACTACACAGGCCCCAACGCCCAGACCATGAAGCAGTTTGCCTACTCAATCGCCAACACCATGTACAGCCGGATTTCTCAGCAAAACACGGTCCCACTGGGGGTTCGGGATAGCCCCCCCAAACCCTCGGCGGGCTGAGTGGGTTTTCGGGGATTTATGCCGTCTGAAAGGCAGACAGGGCTACTGGTAGCCCAGTTCCCGCAGGGCTTCGGGGTCTTTGCGCCAGTTGGGGTACACCTTGACCTGCAAGTCCAGGTACACCTTGTGCGCCAGAAAAACCTCGAGCTGCTTTCGCGCGGCTGCTCCAATTTCCCGGAGCATCCGCCCCCCTGAACCAATCAGGATGGGCTTGTGGTTTTCGCGCTCGACGTAGATGTTGACCCGAATGTAGAACATACCGTTGTCCCGAAGCTCGAACTCCTCGGTCTTGGTGGCAATGGAGTAGGGAATCTCTTCCTTGAGCCGCTTCATGGCTTCCTCGCGCACAATCTCGGCGGCCCATTCCTCGGGGGTCTGGTCGCCCTTGGCGTAGTCCTCGGGGAAGAAGAAGGGGCCTTCAGGCAACAGGGCCAGCACCTCGTCGCGCAGGGCCTTGGCATCGCGCTCATTCTGGGCCGAGATCATGCGGGTCTCCAGCCCGGGCAGCAGTTCGGCATAGGCTTGCAGGGCGGCGTCGGGGTACTTCGCGGCATCGGCCTTGTTTCCCACCAGCAAGATGGGCACCTGCTCCTTGAGGGGGCGCAAGGCCCGCGCGACCAGTTCGTCTTCGCGGGTGGGGGGGTGCCGCAAGTCCACCAGCCAGAGCACCAGGTTGACCTCGGCCAGGGCCTCGGTAATCTGGCGAATCATGTACTCGCTCATGGCATCGGCGGCTTCGTGCCAGCCTGGGGTGTCCACAAACACAATCTGGCGGTTGCCCTCGGTGTGGATGCCGCGCACCCGCTTGCGGGTGGTCTGCGGCTTGGGGCTGATGGGGGCAATCTTCACGCCCAGCATGGAATTGACCAGGGTAGACTTGCCCACGTTGGGCTTGCCGACCACGGCTACAAATCCGGAATAGGTGGTTCCTTCAGTCACCGCTTTAGTATAGATGAACCTCGAGGCCCTCCCCCATCCGCTATCCTGATGCGAGCTATGCCCGACCCCCTGGCCCTTGCACTCTCCCCCCAGATTGGCCCCAGCCGCTTGCGGCAAGCCCTTGCCACCGACCTGAGCGTGGAGGCGGTGGCCGAACTGCTGGGCCGCGAGATTGCCTCAGGTTATGCCAAAGCCTTGCAGGAGGGCCGGGCCGAGCAGGAGCGTGAGCAGGCAGCCAGGCTGGGCCTGCGGCTGATTGGGCTATGGGAGCCCGACTACCCCGAGGCCCTGCAACATCTGGACAGCCCCCCAATGGTGCTGTACCTGAAGGGGGAACTGCCGCCTTCCGAGCGCAACATTGCCGTAGTGGGCACCCGCAAAGCCAGCCCCTGGGCCACCGCCTGGACCCACAGGGTAGCCCGCGAACTGGCCGAGGCCGGCGTGGGCATCATCTCGGGGCTGGCCCTGGGGATTGACGCCGCCTCGCACAAGGGCGCGCTGGAGGGGGGCGGCTACACCCTGGGGGTGCTGGGCAGCGCCATGGATCGCTTCTACCCCCCGCAGAACCGCGCCCTGGCCGAAAAGATGCACGTGCTTTCGGAGTTTCCGCTGGGAACCCCCCCGCAACCTGGGCTGTTTCCCCGGCGCAACCGCATTGTGGCCGCTCTGGCCAGAGCTGTGCTGGTGGTGGAGGCCGGGGAGAAAAGCGGCAGCCTGATTACCGCTAGGTTTGCGGCGGAGCTGGGCCGCGACGTGCTGGCCGTACCGGGCCGCCCCGGCGATGCTTTCTCGCTGGGTTGCAACCGGCTGATTCAGGACGGGGCCGGGCTGGTGATGAATACCGAGGATGTGCTGAACGCGCTGGGGGTGCGGGCCCCGCAAAAGCAGGCTTTACCCCTCGAGGGCCCCGAAGCCCTGGTCTACCGGGCCTTGCTCGAGCTTTCCGAGGCCCTGCCCGACGACCTCGCCCAGACCACCGGCCTTCCCACCAGCGAGACCCTCTCGGCACTGATGGTGCTGGAAATTAAGGGCTTGGTGCAGTGCAGCGCAGGCCGGTATGCTCCTGTCTAGCCCGCAAGCTCTTCTGTTCCCGTCTGGCCGCACCTAGCTGACCGCCTGTTCTTTTGATTCGCTCACCATATCGGCTTTTTCGAGGCGCTGCGTTCCCCGGCACACCTGCTCCAGGGCCTCTCGCAGCACCTCCACCCCAGCCCCCCGCCGGCAGGCCCGCTCCGAGAGCCACCGGCGCCACAAGCGGCCTTGGGGCTGTCCTTTGAACAGGTTGAGCATGTGCCGGGCAATGGCCCAGAGGGGGGTGCCCCGCTCGAGCTGAGCCTCGGCATAGCCCAGCATGGCCCGGGCCACCTCCAGGCGGGTGGGGGTGTGAGCCAGTCCGAATAGCCTGGAGTCGGCCTGCTCGAGCACAAAGGGGTCTTCGTAGACAGCCCGCCCCAGCATGACCCCATCCACCCGCGCCAGGTGATGCTCTGCCTCCTCGAGGTTTCGCACCCCCCCGTTTAGCACAATCGTCAGGTGGGGGAAGTCCTGCTTAAGCCGGTACACCCACTCGTAGCGCAGGGGCGGTACGGTGCGGTTCTCGGCAGGCGAAAGCCCCTTCAGGTAGGCCTTGCGGGCATGGATAATAAAAACCTCGACGCCCACCCCCGCCAGCTTCTCGATGAAACGCGCCACATAGCGGTAGTCCTCCACCTCGTCCACCCCCAACCGGTGCTTGGCCGTGACGGGTACCCGTACCGCCTGGCGCATTGCCGCCATGCACTCGGCCACGAGGTCGGGCGAGAGCATCAAACAGGCCCCAAAGCCACCCCCCTGCACCCGCTCCGAGGGACAGCCCAGGTTCAGGTTAATTTCGTCGTAGCCCCACTCTTCCCCAATTTTAGCCGCCTCGGCCAGCTTTTCCGGCACCGAGCCCCCAAGCTGCAAGGCCACCGGGTGCTCTTCTGGGTTGAAATCCAGCAGCTTCGGGCGCTGGCCCAGCAGGATGGACTGATCCACCACCATCTCGGTATACAGACGGGTTCGCCGGGTGATAAGGCGCAGCAAATAACGAAAATGCCGATCCGTCCAGTCCATCATGGGCGCGACGGAGAAAAGCCAAAGATTTGGTTTATCAGACATGGGAGAGCAAGGGTTCAAAGTGAAAGAGGCCTTCTTTTCTGAGGATATCATGTTGAGAGCAAACTATGGCTCAGGCAGTGTTTTCCCCCAGAGAAACACCTGACTGGTTCTCTGACAAAGCACGGCAGGCGCAAAGCTCCATCCTGGTGGCGGCGCCGTACATAGGCAGGGTGTTAGAGGAACTTGTTTCCGACTGTAATCCCAGGGTATCCATCGAAATCTTTACCAGTTTGAGGATTTCCGACGTGCTTAGTGGTGCCACGGATGTGGATGCTGTGTACCGTCTTTCAAAAAGAGCACGCGTACGCAGCATCGGAAATTT
>NZ_JANWVH010000097.1 GCF_025056915.1 Meiothermus sp.
AGACCGCCTGGGCCGCCGGCCAGCCCAAGCTGGTGTGGCGGGCCGGGGCCACCGGTCAGCTCGATGCCCAGCAGACCCTCTCGCTGGACGCCAACTACCAGATATTGCCCGTCCTCGAGGGTCGCTTTACCCTGGCCTACGCGCTGCGTGGGCGCGATGCCTCGCTCCTGAGCTACCACCGGCTGAATAGTGGGAGTGAGCGGGTGCTCGAGGGCGCCCTGGCCACCAGCTATCACCCCAGCCTGAGCTTCCAGCTCCGGCCCAGCCTGGCCTACCGCCTCAAACTCGACGACCCCACTGGCCACACCTACCAGCTGGGCCTGGGCGGCAACTACTACCTCACCGACTGGCTGGGCCTGGGGGCCGCCGTCTACTACCAGCTCCAGCCCGGAACCCAGAGCAGCGCCACGGCGTTTTCGCTCGAGGCCAGCTTCCGCCTGGTGGAGGGCCTGTGGTTCAATGCAGGCTACACCCTGGGCGGTTTTGTGGGCCTGACCCCCGACACCGCGCCCGGCTTTTACATTCGGCTGGACTTCCTGGGAGGGAGCCGATGAAAAAGCTTCTTGTGTTCTGGCTAACACTCGCCCTGAGCCTAGCCCACGCCCAGGTTGTACGCAGCTTTGCCACCGTGTTCAACTCCAACACCACCGGGGATATTAGGATTCTAGGCAACACCCTGATGACCTGTGGCAACAGCACCATCACTCCCAGCAACCCACCCAACTGCGATACCAGCAATACAAACCTGAACAACAATGTTCAAACAGCATTTATCGATTTCGACACAGACTCGTCCACTTCTAATTCCTCTCGAGCGGCCCTGAGCCTACCGAGTGGAGCTCAGGTGCTCTTTGCCGGGCTGTACTGGGGAGCCCGTGCCAACCCCAGCACAACCACACGAAACCAGATTCGTTGGCGGCCTCCCGGCAGCAGCAGCTACCAGACCATTACTGCAGACTGGATAGAAACCATCACAACGCAAGGGGCCGCCACCAGCCGCCCTTACGCGGCTTTTGCAAACGTGACCAGCCTGGTACAAACTGCCGGAGCAGGAGATTACTGGGTAGGCAATATTACCGCTCTCACAGGCAATGACAGCCTGGGTTTCTACGCTGGCTGGAGCCTGGTGGTCGTCTACCAACACTCCTCTGAGCCCCTACGCCGCCTGACAGTTTCACATGGTCTGGCGGTAGTCAGCAGTGGCAACAACGTCACCCAAACCGTTTCGGGGTTGCTTACGCCAGCAGTAGGCGCTGTACAGGCTCGAATCGGTGCAGTTGCCTGGGAAGGGGACGCTGGCCTCACGGGGGACTCCTTCCAGGTTCGCCCCACCGGCGCGACTACCTGGTCCAGCTTGAGTGATTCGCAAAACCCCAGCAACAACTTTTTCAATTCGAGCATCAGCGCTTTAGGCACCCGCTACAGTGCAAAGTCCCCGGACTACATCAATCAGCTAGCTCTGGACGCCGACATCGTGCAGTACGACAGCCTGCCCAACAGCACCACCTCGGTAGACTTGCAGTTCACCTCTACGGGGGATGTCTATTTCCCACAGGTGCTCACCTTCGCCATCAACATTTATGCCCCCGACCTCACTTCCACCTTTACCAAAACCGTGGCTGACCTGAACGGGGGCAATGTGCTCATAGGAGACATTCTGGAATACACGGTGAGCTTCACCAACACTGGTCAGGATGGAGCCATCAACGTTGTCGTAAGTGACCCCATCCCTTCGGGCACCCAGTACGTACCAGGCAGTTTGCAGGTCGTCAGCAATGCCACTGGAGCACCTACCGGCGCGTTCAGCGATGCCGCAGGAGACGATATTGCCGAGTACAGCAGCGCGTGCAGCGAACTGTCTGGTAGCCCCCCCTGTGTTCGCTTCCGCCTCGGAACCGGGGCCAATGCCAGCCAGGGCGGCCTGATATTGCCCACTCAGGCGGCTTCCATGCGTTTTCGGGTGCAGGTACAGCCCAGCGCCGCCGGCCAAACCCTGACCAACACTGCCTCAGTTAGCTACAACGCCCTAACCCTAGGCACCGCCTTCAACCAAACAGCCAGCGCCAATGTCAGCAGCACCGTTCCCACACCACCCGGCTTGAGCAAGTCGTTCAGCCCCGCCAGCGTCGGGATTGGCAACCCCAGCACCCTCACCATCACCCTCACCAACCCCAATGCCCAGGCTGCCACGCTCACAGCGGCCCTGGTTGATAATTTGCCCTCGGGTTTGACGGTAGCCAGCCCGTCCGCAGCCTCGAGCACCTGTTCGGGCGGCACGGTGAGCGCCACCCCAGGCAGCGGCTCGGTCAGCCTCAGCAGCGGAGCACAGATACCCGCAGGCGGCTTCTGCACGGTGAGCGTGAATGTCGTGGGAAGCACCCCCGGTAGCTACACCAACACCCTAGGCACCAGCGCCCTCCAGACCAACCAGGGCAACAACACCAGCCCTGCCACCGCCACCCTTACCATCCTGGGTGCGAGCTTATCGGGCCGCATCTATGCCGACACACAACCCAATCAGGTGCGTGAGCCGGATGAAACCTGGGTTGGCCCTACTGTTTATGTGAACCTGATTCAAGGAAGCAGCGTGGTGCAATCGGTAGCGGTGGGTACGGGAAGCGGCAGCTACAGCTTCAGCGCCGTAGCCCCGGGCAGCTACACACTGCTCGTCGCCACCTCCCCTACTGCGACCACCCCCACGCCCCCTGCAGGCTGGCTTTTCATCAACCCGTCGGGCTCGCGCCCCATCAGCATGGGTACAACCCCCATTTCAGACCAGGATTTTGGCCTGTTCAACGGTTCACGCATCCGGGGTACGGTTTTCCGGGACGATGGGCAGGGCGGTGGAAGCGCCAACGACGCACGGCAAAATGGGGGCGAAACGGGTATTCCCAATGTGCTGGTCACGGCCTCGAGCGGAAGCAACAGCCGCAGCGCCTACACCGATGCCAGCGGCCTTTATACCCTGTTCATCCCGGCCAGTTTTGGCTCCACCCTGAGCCTGAGCCACCCCCTCCAGCCGGCCACCGGCAGCAACGTGAACGGCTCGAGCGTGAGCCTGGCCGCCAGCTACGGGGCGCCCGCCGCCGCCAGCCGTAGCATCGGCAGCTTGGCCGCCGGCCAGTATTACGAGGGCTACAACTTTGGGGTGGTGCTCGAGAGCCGCCTGAGCCCCGACCAGTCGGGGCAGGCACCCAGCCCCGGCACCATCACCTACAGCCACCTGTACCGCCCGGGCACCCTGGGCACGGTAAACCTCAGCCAGAGCGGGGGAGGCTTTACCTACGCCCTGCGCCGCGATGTGAACTGCGATGGCGATTTTGCCGACGCAGGCGAGGGCTTCCAGCCTTTGCCGCAAAGCTTTACGGTGGACGCCACCTGGCCCCGTGAAAGCGACGGTAGCCTGCGGGCCTGCGCTTTGGAGTTGCAGGTAGTGGTACCCGCTGGCCTGCCAGCAGGGCGGGTGGACATGGCCCGGCTCCAGGCCGCCTTGGGGTGGGCCAACAACCCGACCATCAGCGACACCCGGCAGGTCTTCGACACCACCACCGTGGTCACGGCGGGGGGCCTGCAACTCTTCAAGGAAGTGCGCAACATAAGCACCGGAAGCTCCTTCGCCTCCAGCGTGCAGGGGCGGCCCGGGGAGGTGCTCGAGTACCGCATCACCTACCAGAACATCGGCAGCCAGCCCATCTTCAATGTGGTACTTTCCGACCCGATTCCCTTCTTTACCACCCTGGTCCAAAACGCCTACGGGGGGACGGGCGAACTCGAGCTGGCCTGCCCAAATGGCACCCTGGTACGCCCCGACCTGGGCAGTGTGAGCAGCATCAGCCTCAACCTGGCCTCGCTGTGCAGCCTCAGCACCGCCCCCAACCCCAGCGGTTCGGGCTCCCTGCCGGCTTTGCTCCCCGCCCAGGGGGGGTATTTCCTGTACCGGGTGCAGGTCAAGTAGATGGCTCTTCACACGTGAGCCACTCGAGTTCAAGAAAGCTCTGTGTGGCCGCCTGGAAACTCGAGAACCAAGCACCCGCGGGCCGGGCCCAGGCTTGGGTGCGTAACGTCGTGACCCAGACGCATTCTCGTTTTCGAGGGCGGCCCCGTCTGTGAGTTGTCCATCGGGTCATTCAAGACCGCCCCCGCCCCCAAACGCTTGGTGACTTCGGCGGGGTTTGTGGCCCGCTGGGGCCTTAAACTGAAGGTATGTCGCTAAAAGTTCTACATGAGTCGTTGGGGGTGACCTGGCACAGCCAGGGTGAGCAGGAGATTCCGTGGAGCTATGGCGAAGTTGAAGCCGAACTCGAGGCCCTCCGCTTTGGAGCCGCCCTGCTCGACTTTTCCGAGTATGGGCTGGTCGAGGTCAAGGGTGCGGATCGGCGCGACTTTTTGCACAACCAGTGCACCTCCGACATCCGCCGGATGCCCGAAGGGAGCTGGCTCGAGACCGTATTCCTGAACGCCAAGGGCCAGATCGAGCACACCGGCCTGGTGCTGCACCTGGGGGAGTCCTTCTGGATTAGCACCCCCAGCCCAAAAGCCCTCGCCCAGCGTTTTCGCAAGTACATCGTGTTCGACCAGGTCGAGGTGCGGGAGCTCGAGGGCTGGCTGACCCTGCGCCTGCAAGGTTCCAAAGCAGAGGCAACCGCCGGGCGGCTGGGCGCCCTCCCGCCCCGCTGGGGCGTGAGCAAGACCGAGGCCCTGGTCATGACCCGAGACGAACTGGGGCTGTGGCTTTTTGCCAGCGCCGACCAGGCCCCCCTGTTTGCCAAGATGCTGCTGGAGAACGGGGCCACCCCGGTCGGGCGTGCGGCCTGGCAGATCTGGCGGGTCGAGCGCGGCCTGGCCGACCTGCCCGAGGCCCTGGGCGAGCTGCCCCAGGAGGTAGGCTGGGAGGCCCGGGTCAGCTACAAGAAAGGCTGCTATCTGGGGCAGGAAATTATGGCCCGGCTCGAGGCCCGGGGCCATACCCGCTACCAGCTGATGGGCCTGCTGGGACAAAAGGAGATTCCCGCCGGGGCCCCCATCTACCGCCAGGGGCGACTGGTCGGTCGAGTGGGCACCGCGGTGGAATCGCCCTATCTGGGGGCCATTGCCCTGGCCCTGTTGCGAAAAGAGCTGGCCCCGGGCGACCAGGTGCAGGTAGAGGGCTGGTCGGCCACCGTGTCGGGTCTGCCCATGCGATAAGCCCCAGCAAAAACGCCTCCTCGGTGGAAGTCCCTCTGGCTTCAGGGATTTATGGTTCTGCCTCCCTGGGGAGCAGAGGGCCATGTTCTGTAGGGTGTACAAGTTGGAAGCCCCGGTAACCCGGATACCGCGCTGCCGGGACGGAAGTCTGCTCAGGTGGGGTCGGGTTCCAAGTCGCAGCCCCTTCGTATGATAGACCAGGCCGCCTTTGACGGATTTCAAAAGATGTTGTAATCTATAGGAGCTGTTATGTTTATAGCAGAAATCATGGGGGTAGGAGACGAACTCTTGTACGGCGAAACCGTGGACACCAACACGGCTGAGATTGCCGTCAGCCTTCGGCCCTACGCCGTGGAGGTACGCCGGACAATACGGGTAGCCGACCACCTGCAAACCCTGGCCGGGGAGATTCGCCAGGCCTGGCGCCAAGCCCGGCTGGTGGTGCTTTCGGGCGGGCTGGGCCCCACCCCCGACGACATCACCCGCGAGGCCATTGCAGCCGCCTTGGACGAGGCACTGGAGCCCGACCCGGCGGTGCTGGAATGGCTCGAGCGGCTCTTTGCCGACCGGGGTTGGAAGATGCCCGAGGCCAACCGCAAGCAGGCCCTCAAAATCCCCTCGGCCCGCTGGATTGCCAACCCCCGCGGCACCGCCCCCGGCTGGTGGGTGCACCGGGAAGGCAAAGACCTGGTCTGCCTGCCCGGCCCCCCCGCCGAGTGGCGCCCGATGTGGGCCGAGACCCTGCCCCAGCTGCACCTGCCGCAAAAGCCCTACAAGCAGGTGAGTCTCAAGACCTTTGGCCTGGGCGAGTCGCGCATTGTGGAGCTGCTGGGCGGGCTGTTCCAGCGCAACGGGCAGGTGGAGGTGGGCACCTACGCCAAAGTGGACGGCGTGGCCGTGGTAATCCGGGGCCAGCCGAATCTGGTAGACCCCCTTGCCGAACGCATTCGCCCGCTGCTGGGCGAAGCGGTGTGGGGCCAGGACGACGACACCCTGCCGCTGCTCGCCCTGAGGACCCTGGAGGCTCGGCAGGCCACCCTGGCCACCCTCGAGTCTGTAACGGGCGGCGTACTGGGGGCCCTCCTGACCGGGGTTGCAGGCGCTTCCCGGCGGTACCTGGGCGGGCTGGTTTCCTATAGCCAGGCCGCCAAAGCCCAGCTCCCCATGGACCCAGGGATAGCCACCCGGCACGGCGTGGTGTCTGCCGCCTTCGCCGAGGCCCTGGCCTCCGCCGCCCGCGAAATGCTGCAGGCCACCTACGCCCTCTCGACCACCGGGGTGGCCGGGCCCGAGACCCTCGAGGGCCAGCCGGTAGGCACGCTTTATGTGGGCCTGGCCGGGCCCGACGGCACCAAGTCCCGCCACTACCGTCTCCCCGGCGCCAGCCGGGAGATGCTGCGCCAACGGGCAGCCCACGCCGCCCTGGCCTTTCTGGTCTCTGAACTGCGGGGGGCCCGATGACCCGACTGCCCGACCTGTGGCCACGTTGCGAAGCCCTGGGGTCAAGCGCCCCCTTCGGGCACCGGCCAACCCCTCAGCCTCCGGCCCCCGGCCCCCGGCCCGCTCTGGGGAGGCCCTCATGAGGCTCTTCTATGCCATCTTCCCCCCGCGCAGGGTGCAAGACGCCCTGGCCGAGGCCCAGGCCAGGGTGCAGGGCTTCAAGGGCTGGAAGCTGAGCCCACCGCACCAACTCCACATCACCCTGCTTTTTTTGGGTTCGCAGCCCGAGACGCGCCTGCTCGAGTTCCGCCGAATCGGGCAAGAAGTAGCCGGCTCGGTACCGGCTTTTACGGTCGAGCTGGGCGGAACCGGCTACTTTCCCGCCACCGGCTCCCCAAGGGTCTGGTTTGTCAAGGCCACCGGGGCCGGTCTGGAACCCCTGGCCGAAGGGCTTCAGCGAGCCCTGCCCGACATCAACGCCCACAAGTTCCATCCGCACCTGACCCTGGCCCGCAAAAAGGGCCCGGCCCCTCGCATCGGGCCGCTGGTGATGAATCTGCAATTCCAGGCCCAGGCAGTATGCTTGGTAGAGTCGAAGCTGGAGCGTTCGGGTTCGCAATACCGTGTTATAGAGCAGTTTCCGCTTGCTTGAAGTGCAGCGTTCGCCAGCTTTGAATAGGAGCACCTATGGACAAGGAGAAACAAAAAGCTTTGGAAGGGGCCCTGAAGTCCATCGAAAAGCAGTTTGGAAAAGGGGCCGTGATGCGCCTGGGCGAAATTCCCCGGCAGCAAGTGGAGGTCATCTCCACCGGCAGCCTGGGCCTGGACATGGCCCTGGGGGTCGGTGGGATTCCCAAGGGGCGTATTATTGAGATTTATGGCCCGGAATCCGGCGGCAAGACCACCCTGGCCCTCTCGATCATCGCCCAGGCCCAGGCGGCGGGAGGGGTGGCGGCTTTTGTGGACGCCGAGCACGCCCTCGACCCCATCTATGCCAAGAGCCTGGGGGTCAACACCGACGATCTGCTGGTCTCCCAGCCCGACACCGGCGAGCAGGCCCTGGAAATCGTGGAGCTGCTGACCCGCTCGGGCGCGGTGGACGTAATCGTGATTGACTCGGTGGCAGCGCTGGTGCCCCAGGCCGAGATCGAGGGGCAGATGGGCGACGCCTTTGTGGGCATCCAGGCCCGCCTGATGAGCCAGGCTTTGCGCAAGCTGACCGCAGCCCTCTCCAAGAGCAACACCGCGGCCATCTTCATCAACCAGATCCGTGAGAAGGTGGGCCAGATGTACGGCAACCCCGAAACCACCCCTGGTGGGCGGGCCCTCAAGTTTTACGCCTCGGTGCGGCTGGACGTGCGCAAACAGGGCCAGCCCATCAAGGTGGGCAACGAGGCGGTGGGCAACCGGGTGCGGGTCAAGGTCACCAAGAACAAGCTGGCCCCGCCCTTCCGCGAACACGAGATTGAGCTCTACTATGGCAAGGGCATAGACCCCCTGGCCGACCTGGTCACGGTAGCAATTGCCACCGAGGTGGTGAGTAAGTCGGGCTCCTGGCTCTCCTACGGTGAGACCCGGCTGGGCCAGGGCAAGGAAAAAGCTGCCGAGTTCCTCAAGGGCGAACCGCAGATGGTTCAGGAGATCCGCGAGAAAGTTTTGGCCCAAGCTGGTAAGCTATCGGTATTGGCAACCGCTGAGGAGGACGAGGAGTCTTCAGCCGTGGTTGCCGAGGCTTAGGCGGATTGCTAGGCGGGGTTCTCCCAGTATGAAGGGCCAGGAAGCCAGAGTTTTTATCAGGTGCTCGGCGATCGCAAGCCGGGCTACAGGGCAGCTTGGTGTAGAGCTTCGGCACGGTCTACCACTGGCCGGGCGTTTGGCTCGAGCGCATCTGATTGCAGTTCCCAACCAGGCCGCAGCAGCGGCCAGAGGGGCGCCGCGTTCATGAGCTCGACAGCCGTTAAGGATTTATCCAGCCGCTAGACGCCGACCAGACCTGCAACTGAGAGAACCTCCATGTAAACCTGGAGGTACCGATGGCTTTTACTCCCCTTGATCTGATACTCACCCTGATTGTGATTGTGCTGTCGGTGGTGGTGGTGCTGCTTTTGCAGCGCAGCAACCGCCAGGGCGAAGCCAACCGAAGTGAACTCGAGGCTGCCCGCCGCGAGGCCCAGCAAACCCTGGAAGCGGCCCGCCGTCAGGCCCAGACTGCTCTGGAGCAGGCCCAGGCCCAGGCCAGAGCCCAGCTCGAGGCCGCCCGCAGCGAGGCCCAGAGCCTGCGGCAAAGCGCCCAGGCCGAGGTGCAGAACCTGCGCCAGAGCGTGCAGTCCGAGCTCGAGCGGCTCCGCACCCAGGGCGAGGAGCGCCTGCGGCAGCAGCTCCGCGAGGAGCGCGAGCGCCTACAGGCCAGCCTTCAAGCCGAGCGCGAGGCCCTCTTAAGCGAGCGGGCCTCCTTGCAGGCCGAGCGCGAACGCCTGCAGGCCGACCTTCAGGCCAGCCGGGCCGAGCGCGAGGAACTCAAGCGCGAGACCGAACGGCTGGCCCGGCGGGGCGAGCAGCTCGACGCCCGCGCCGCCCGGCTCGACGAGCAGGAAGAGCGGCTCGACGCGCTGGAGAAAACCCTCGAGGCCCGCCAGGCCGAG
>NZ_JANWVH010000098.1 GCF_025056915.1 Meiothermus sp.
GAAGGAGGGTTTTCAAGGCCTGGAACTGCCCCGGAATGCCGCCCCGCACCAGCTTCGATTTGAACGCCTCCGGCAGGTTGGGGTCTTTCATCAGCGCCTCGTAGGCCGCCTCGTCCCCCTGCAAAGCCGCCACCAGCTTGCTTTCCATCTGCCGGAACTGGGCCGGAATGCCGCCCCTGACCAGGTTTTCCTTGGCCTGGGCAGGCACCTGGGCGTCCTGCATGAGGGCTTCATACGCGGCTTCGTCGCCTTTGAGGGCCGCCACAATCTGGGTCTCGAGCTTGGCAAACTGCTCGTCCAGGTTCAGGCCCGTAGCCCCTTCGCTGGACCTCGAGGCCGTCGCACCCGGCTTGCAAGCAGCATCCTGGGGAAAAACCTTGCAGGTCTCAGCGGTCAGGTTGTGGGAGAGCACCGTGCCCAGCACGGCAATGCCAATGGTAGAGCCAATCTGCCGCATGAGCTGGGTAAAGGCCGTGGCCGAGCCAATGCGCTCTGGAGGAACGTTGTTCTGAGCGGCAATCTGTAGCAACGACTGGGCCGGGCCCAAACCCAATCCCAGAAGGAAGAAAAAGAGCACCGCCAGCCAGAGCGGGGTGTTCACGCTCAACACAAAGTGCAGCAGGGTGAAGACCAGCAGCAACCAGAAAGTACCCACCAGCAATAAAGGCTTGAAACGGCCCAGCCGCCCCGAGAGCACCCCGCTGCCGCTGGCCCCCAGCACCACCCCCAGGGTCAGGGGCAGCACCGTCACCCCCGAGGCCGAGGCCGAGACCCCCTTGACCACCTGCAGGTAGAGCGGAAGAAAAGCCACCGCCCCCAGGAAAGCCGGGCCGTAGAAAAAGGTAGCCGCTGAGGCGAGGCTGAAGCTTCGTATGCGCAGCACGGAAAGGTCAAACAGGGGGTGCGGCTCGCGGTTTTGCGACCAGACCCACAGGGCCAGGGCCACCACGGCAAGCCCGAAGAGGCCCAGAACGGGGGCGCTGAGCCAGGGATAGGTGCTGCCGCCCCAGGAGAAGGCCAGCATCAGGGGCACCGTCCAGAGGATCAGCAGCCCCGCCCCCAGGAAGTCGAAGCGCTCGCGCCGTTCGGGCGAAAGCCGGGGCATAAAGCGCAGGATGAACCACAAGGCCACCGCCCCTACCGGCATGTTGATATAAAAAACCCAGTGCCAGGAGAGATGGTCGGTCAGGAGGCCGCCCAGCCAGGGGCCCAGGGCGCTGCTCAGCCCGAAGATGGCCCCAAACAGACCGCCCACTTTGCCCCGCTCACGTGGGGGAAAGAGCACCGCAATGGTGGTGAGGGCCAGGGCGAAAAGCGCGCCCCCACCGATGCCCTGAACCCCTCGGAAGAAAATCAGCTCGGGCATGGTCTGGGCCAGCCCACTCAGGGCCGAACCGGCCAGGAATATGCCGATTGCCACCAGCAGGATGGCCTTTCGGCTGAAAAGTTCGGTCAGCCGCCCGAAGATGGGGGCCGAAAAGGTGGCCGTGAGCAGGTAGGCGGTGGTGACCCAGGCGTACAGCTCGGTGCCCTTCAGGTCGGCAATGATGCGGGGCAGGGCGGTCGAAACAATGGTTTGGTCAAGCGCAGCCAGAAAAAGCCCCAGCAGGATGCCGATCAGGGTCAGGCGGGTTTCCCGAGGGGTAGGCTGGGCTTGCGGGTCGGATGGTGGGGCCGAATGGGTCATGGTTGCTCCTTGGGGGCTTCCTCACTCTGGGCCAAAACCTCGAGCCACCGTGCAAGCTGGGCTTGCTCCTTGGGGGAGAGGCGCTTGAGCCTGCGTTCCAGGGCTTCCTGGATGTGCCGCCGGCTCTCCTCGAGCAGGGCCTTTCCCTGCTCGGTAAGGGCGAAGCGGTAGCGGCGCAGGTCGGCAGGGTCGAGCGAGCGCACCACCAGGCCAGCCTGCTCCAGGCGCTTGAGCATCTGGCTGACGGTAGGGGCCGGCATCTGCATGGCCCGCACAGCCTCGGTAGGGTAGTGGTGCCGCTCGATCTCGGCCAGGAGCCAGGGGTCGGTGGGGGCCAGCCCGAGGCGCTCGAGGTGGGGCAGCACCTCCTCCCGCAGCTCGCGGGTCAGCTTCCACATGTGGGTGAGGATGCCCCAGGTCATGCCGCTCAATATACTTCCAAATCAAACTATTGTCAAATCAAAGTATTTTTTACAAAATCTTTCGGCTTCAGGGAAAGCACCAGCGTGAGGTGGACGGTGGGGCGTCCCAGCCAGGGGGCCCACAAGGGGCTTTCCCAGCGGGCATACTCCCGAAAGCCGAGCTTCTGGTACAGCCTCAGGGCGGCGCTGTTTTCGAGGGTGGTGGAGAGCTGAACCCCCGGCACCCCTCGGGCCCTCAGGCAGTCGAGGTGCGCCCGCAAAAGCCGCTCCCCCAGGCCTTTCCCCCGTGCCTCGGGCAGCAGGTTGATGTGCAGGTGGGCCGGGTAGAGATCCAGGGGGGCCCTTCGGCTGGGGTAGCACAGGCTGCGCCAGAGGAAGCGGAGACTTCCCATTAAGCCCGGGTAGCGCCCCAGGGCCGCCGCAAGGAGCCAGCCCGGCAGGTTTTTTTGGAAGTAGCCGCGGTAGGTCTGAGGGTTCGGACTGCCCAGCACGTACCCCAGCACCCGTCCCTCGCACTCGGCCAGCAAGCCGCAGGCCCCGGCGGGCCCCAGGTATGGCCCCACCCAGAGCGCACCGAACAGGGCCCGGGCCGGAAAGTAGATCTCGGCAGAGCAACCAAAAAAGCCAGTGGCGTAGGCGACCTCGACCAGCGCTGCGCCGTCGCTGGGCCGGGAGGGCCGGATCTGAACCAGGTGGGCCGCCCGATAGTCTAAATGACCGGCCAGAACGGCCCTCCTCTCCGGTGCTGCAGAGCGCACTTGTGGGAAGAGCGGCACCCCAAAAATCGTTTTGCGTAGTCATTCGACATCATCCAATGGCCTCCAAGGGCACTTATGCTCAAAACCCTGACCAGGAAGTTGAATCGGGCCTCATGTCTAGATCCTTGCGGCGGGGAAAGAATCCCCTGTCTCTGGGGCGGCTAAGCTTTCTCCCGAAGCGGAAGCTCGAGCCGGGCCAGAAGCCCTCCCTCGGGGGCTTGCTGTAGCACCAGTCGGCCTCCGTGCTGCTCTGCGATGGCGCTGACCAGGGTCAGGCCCAGCCCAGCCCCCCTGACCCCCTGGGTTCCGGTGCCTCGCTGAAAGGGCTGCAGGAGACGCTCAAGCTGCTCCGGTGGGATACCGGGCCCCTCATCGGCCACCTCCACCACGGCCTGGCTTCCCTCCAGGCGGGTACGCAGCCAAACCCGTCCGCCCAGAGGGCCGTACTTGAGGGCGTTGGAGAGCAGGTTGGCAATGGCGGTGCGAAGGGTCAGGGGCTGGCCCCGGTAGGGGGTGGGCTCGAGTTCCAGCACCACCCGGGCCTGCTTTTCGCGCGCCAGAACCTCCAGCGACTCCTGGGCCTCCAGGGCAAGTAAATCCAGGTCGGCCCGCTCTCGCTCGACCGGCTGGTGGGTGCGGGCCAGAAGCAGGAGGGCCTCGATGACCTGGGCCAGATCCTCGGCGGTGCGGGCAATCTGGCCCAACGCCTCGCGGTACTGCTCGGCAGTGCGGGGTTTTTCCAGGCTCAGGCTGGCCCGTGCCTGCAACACGCTGAGTGGGGTGCGTAGTTCGTGGGCCGCGGCCAGGGCAAAGGCCTTTTCCCGCTCGATGGTGCGCTCGAGGCGGGAGAGCATGGCATTAAAAGTCTGGGTCAGGCGGGCCATCTCATCTGTACCCGGACTCTCCGGTACCCGCTCGCCATAGCGCCCCGAAGCAGCAATCTCACCGGCCAATCGGGTGACCTGGTCCACCGGGCGCAGGGAGCGGTCGGCCAGCACATACCCCACCCCGAGGGCCAGCACAAATAGCCCCGGCAGGGCCAGAAGCAGGTATCGCTGGGTGTTGCTGAGGGTTTGCAGGGTCTCCTGCTGCGAGCGCATAACCTGAACCGTTCCCCCATCGGGCAGGGGGTAGTTGTAGACCCGGGTGCCCTCAACCGTCACAAAACCGGTTGTGAGCTCCACCTGCACCCAGGGCTCGCCTAGGCGCAGCAGGGCATGGCCTTGCCGGTCGTACACGATGAGCACGGTGGCCCCAGGAAAACGGCTTTGGAGCTGGTTCGAGTCCCCTGGTAAGGGGGCGCCGATCTGAAGTTCTGCTGCGGCAAGGGTGGCCGTTTCCCGCAGCGACTCGTCGAGGGTCTGGTGAAGCGCGCTGTGGAACACCCGGTACAGCACGGCCCCGCTCAATAAAAGCAGGGCCAGAGTGACCAGGCCGTAGTATGCGGTGAGCCGGAGCCGCAGGCTCAAGCACCCTCCTCCAGCCGGCCCAAACGGTAGCCCAGCCCCCGCACGGTCTCGATGAAATTTTCGCCCAGCTTGCGCCGCAGGCTCGAGACGTACACATCTACCACCTTGGTATCCACCTCGCTTTCCCCCGACCAGACCCGTTCGATCAGGCTGTTGCGCGAGTAGGCCCGGCCCGGATTCATCCCCAGGCACTCCACCAGAGCGTACTCACGCGGGGTGAGGGGCACGGGGTGGCCGTTCTTGAGCACCTGGTGGGCCGCCAGGTCGAGGGTGTGGCCCCCTGGCAGGGGAATCAGGTTGCTGGCCTCACCTCGGGCCCGCCGTACCAGGGCGCGGATGCGGGCCCGGAGTTCGCGGAAGTCGAAGGGCTTGGTCAGGTAGTCGTCGCCCCCGGTGTCAAGGCCGGTGAGCTTGGAGTCAACGTCACCCCTGGCAGTAAGGAAGAGGATGGGGGTCTTGTCACGCTGGTTGCGCAGGGCACGGGCCAGATCGAAGCCAGCCTGGGGGCCTTCAGGGAGCATCACATCGAGGATCAGGAGGTCGTAGACCTCGAGCTCAGCCATCCCCCGCCCAATGGCCGCGTTGGGGGCGTGGTCTATTATCAGCCCGTCGTCGCTCAGGCCCTCTACAATCAGCGCCGCCAGGCGGGGGTCGTCCTCTACCAGAAGCACGCGCATATATACCTCATAGGATGGCAGGCTAGGCCCACGTGGTAAAGAATGGGTAAAAACCACGGCCAGGTGGCCGTGGTGCAGGAGGGGTAGACAGCGTTTTAGAAGTGTACGTAGGGCTTGATGCTGGCCCAGAGTTTGGGGCCCAGGCCCTTAACCTTGGCCTGGAGTTCCTGGGCGTTTTTGTAGGGGCGGTGCTGGATGATCTGGGCGGCCAGCTTGGGGCCCACCCCGGGCAGGGTTTCAAGCTGGGCCAGGGTGGCGGTGTTGACGTTGACCTGGGCGATCTTGTGGGCGCTCTTGGTGGAGTGGGGGCTCGTGGTGGGAGCCGGGTTGGCCAAGGCCGCCCCGGCCAGGGCCGCCAGGGCCAGCAGGGTGGAGAGAATCAGCTTGATGCCTTTCATACTCGATCACCTTCCTTGTTGGGTGGGTCTTCGCGACCACCGGCCCAATCTTGCGGGAAAGGGCTGAAGCCAGGATGAAGGGTCAGGACCATCCGGGCGCGGGTCAGGGTTCCGGGGATGAATTCCAGCCTTCCCCCCAAAGCCAGGGCCACCGTTCGGGCTACCCGTAGGCCCAAACCCTCGGCGGAATGGAATAGGGGCTCTTGACCCTGGTTGACCACCTCGAGCCAGGCTTCCGAACCCTCGGTTCCGCTTTGCAAGAGCACCGGGCCCGGTCTTCCGTGCTTGAGGGCGTTGGCCAGCAGGTTGTTGAGGGCCTGCTCCAGGAGGCCCGCATCGGCCCAGACCCCTGCGGGGTAGGTCCGCAACACCAGGTCGAAGCCGCGCTCCAACGCCAGGGGCTGGAAGCGGTCGTAGGCATCGCGCAAAAGGTCGGCCATGTCGAGGGCTTGCCGGCGCACCTCGCCGGCCTCGGCCCGCGAGAGGGCCAGCAGATTCTGGGCCAGCTGCTCCAGCCTGAGGGCCTCGCGGTGCATGCGTTCGATTTTGGCCGGGGCCAGGGCCCCCTCGAGCCGAGCTGCTTCCAGGTTGGCGCGGAAGGCCGCAATGGGGGTGCGTAGCTCGTGCGCAGCAAAGGCCAGAAACTGTTGTTCCCGATGGCGCTGGGCCCTGAGGCGCTCCAGCAGGTCGGCGAAGCTTCTGGCCAGCTCGGCTACCTCGTCCTGGCCCTGGGGCAGGGGCAGCCGGGTGGCCTCCGAGAAGTGGCGGGTGGCCTGGGTAAGCCGCTCGAGGCTCGCCAAAGCCCGCCCCACCCAGAACCAGGCCATCCCCCCAGCGGCCAGCCCCAACAGGAGCCCCAAAGGCGCGGCCAGCTCCACATACAGGGCCAGCGAGTTTTCCAGTGGCGCCAGTGGCCGGCCTACCTGCACGGTCAGGCCCTTTGCCGAGAGGGTGTGCACCCGCCAGCCGCTCTGGCTGCTGCGGCCATGCCCCTGCCGCAAGGCTGTTGCGTCGAGCGGCTCGGGCACGTCCAGGGCTCCGTCTGCATAGCGAAGCTGGCCATTCTGGTAGATGAGGGCCGAGCTGACCCCCTCCTCCTGGGTCAGCAGGTCCCCGACCTCCGGAGGCAGGTGATGGCGTGGATCCGCCAGGGCCGCGTTCAAGACGCTGTGGGTAAGGGCGGCAAGGGACTGATCCATCTGGGCCAGGGCCTGACGCCGTAAGAGGAAGTACAGACCCCCCAGCCCAAGGGCCAGCCCCCCCAGCGTAAGTCCGAAGGCCAGCAGGGCCAGCCGCAACCTGAGTTTCATACCGGCTCGCCCAGGCGGTAGCCCAACCCCCGCACAGTTTCTATAACCCGATTGTGGATGCGCCGACGCAGGTTTTTTACATACACCTCCACCAGGTTGGAGTTGCTCTCAAACCCAGGGCCCCAGATGCGCTCCAGAATTTCCTCGCGGTTGTATATGCGGCCCGGGCCTATCATAAAAAGCTCCAGCAGCTGGTACTCCTTGGCCGAGAGCCGCACCAGCTCACCCGCGTAGCGCACCTCCCGCCGCTCGAGGGCCAGCAAAAGCTGCCCGTGGGCAAGGGTTTGAGGCCGGATCTCCCCCCGCCGGGCCAGCGCCCGCAAGCGGGCTACCAGTTCAGGCAGGGCAAAGGGTTTGGCCAGGTAGTCCTCGCCCAGCGAGAGCCCCCGCACCCGGTCGGACAGGGCCTCGCGAGCGGTGAGGAAGAGGATGGGCTGGAGGAAGCCCGCCGCGCGCAAGCTCTGGGCCAGCTCGAAGCCAGCCTCCTCACCCTCGGGCAGGCGCACATCGAGCAGGAAGAGGTCGAAGGGCTCCTGCCAAAGTAGCGCTTCGGCCTCGAGCCTCGAGCGGGCCCAGATGGGCTTAAAGTGCTGCTGGGTAAGGGCCTCGAGCAGGCTCTGGCCCAGGGTGGGGTCGTCCTCCACCATTAGCAAGCGCAGCAAAGGCAGACTCACCTTGGGCATGCAAAGACCTCCGTATCAGGGAATTAGTTCCGAGAGCTTCACCAAGGCAAACCCCCGAGCCTTCAGAGCCGGAACCAGGCTCTCCAGCGCCAGTAAGGTGGCCGGCAGGCGCGGCCCCCCCTGGCCGTGCAGCACGATGATGGAGCCGTTTTGCACCCGGCTGAGCACGCGCCGCACAATGGCTTCAGGGCGGCGCTCTCCACCATCCTCGCCTGCCACGTCCCAGTGCACCGCCACCAGCCCCAGGCGGCTTAGCAGGGCCAGGTCGTCCGGGCTGTAACAGCCTCCGGGAAAGCGGAAGTAGTGGTTGTTGACACCCAGGCCCGCGAGCAGGGCCTGGGTTTTCAGAATTTCGCCGGGCTTCTCCCGCACCGATACCGCGGGCAGGCCGTAGCAGGGCTGGGCAAAGCCCGGATGGCTGTAGCTGTGGTTGGCCAGCTCAAAAAGAGGGTTCTGGGCCAGCCTGCGGGCCTCCTCAGGGTACGTTTCTATCCACAGGCCGGTGAGGAAGAAGGTGGCCTTCACCCCGCTTTGCTCCAAAAAGCGGTAGAGTTCGCTGTGGTCGTAGCTGGCAACCTTGCCCTGCCGCAACATCCGGAGCATACCCGGCGTCATGTCGAGGTCAAAGGTGAGGGCGATCTGCGGGCGCTCGCGAGGGCCGTGGGTGAGGGGAGCAGCCAGCCCCAGGCCCAGAAAGAGCAGAAGGATCAGCCACCACCTCACCAGGTCACCCCCGTATGCCCCAGGGCGTAGCGACCTGGCTGGTGGAGATCGATGGAGATGAGGGTGTTGCCCACGTCGTTGGCCACGTAGAGGGTTCTCAGGTCGCAGGCGGGCACCATGTGCGGGGGTTCTACCTTATAGCTGGCCACCACCCGGCAGGTCTTGCCATCGATCACGTAGACCCGTTCTGGGAAATCCCTGACCACGGGCGAGAGCATCCCCGCCGCGGTGAAGGCGTAGACGTTCTGGGGGTCGTAGGGCGGCATCCCCGGCAGGCCCGCCGTTAGCCCGGGGCTGGCGGCGATGGGGGGCGGGCTCGAGGCTCCCCGCCCCGCTGGGCCGAGGGCCTCTGCCTGCGACCGATAGACCATCAGGGAAAACAAGAGCAGCACCGCCCGCCAGCCAGGGTGTATTCCACTCATAACAGCCCTCCGTTTGGTATGCATGGGGTACTCAGACCTCGAGGGAGCACGTTAGAGCGCCTAGGTAAAGCTCTGGTAAAAAGCTGCCGGGCCTGCCCGGCAGCCCCCAGGTTCGGGGTTTCCTTGCAGGAAGGTTGCGCGCTTTGAGGGGAAGGTGAGGGCTGGCGCCTTTTACCAAACCTTTACGCGGCCTCCATAGCCTGAGGCGTGCTCGAGGGCCTGCGCTTGCTGTGGAACAACCCCTACGTGCGGGGGGTGGCCGGGCTGCTGCTGCTTCTGGCCTTGCTACGGCTTGTGTACCTCACCGCCGACCTCTTTGGGCTGTTCCTTTTGGCCCTCCTGCTCGCAGCCCTGCTACGCCCGTGGGTAGACCGGCTGGAGCGGCTCCGGCTGCCGCGCCCGGCCGCTTTGGCGCTGGTGTTGCTGCTCCTGGGCTTGGGCCTGGGCCTCCTGGGTGTGGGGCTGGTGCGGGTCAGTGAGGAACTGGCCCACTTCGCCCGAACCCTTCCGGGGACCGCAGACAGCCTGGCCGTTTGGTGGAGGCACCTACCCGAGCGGCTGCACGCCTCGGGGCTGCCCCCCTGGCTGGTGGGGGCCCTCGAGCAGGCTTACGGTTCGGTGGGCGAGTTCTTGCAAAGCCTCTCCGCCGAG
>NZ_JANWVH010000099.1 GCF_025056915.1 Meiothermus sp.
CCGAGACGCATGTTTTCGAGTTTCCAGGCGGCCACTGTTCTGCTCAGAACCAGGCTTTCTCGAACTCGAGTGGCTCACAATGTGTGAAGAGCGCTCCAGCCTGGCCGGGGTTGGACACCGTTGCAAAAGTGCCAATGGCGGGCTTTTTCCGCGTTGCTTTTGCTGCTTGAGAAAAAGCGGGTGCGACGGGGTATCGGTGGGTTGCAACGGAAGCGGCTGGGGTACTGCGCAACAAGGGTCGGGGTCGCAAGCGCGTCAGCGGGATGGCCTGGGATGGTTTACTCGCCGTCGGCCTCGAGGGCTCACGGGGCTTGTAGGTAGCGCAGGGCAAGGGTTCAACGTTGCCAGGGCCGAGGGGTATGATTTCCAGGTATGCGCGCGCTCTTATCGGTGTCGAACAAGGCGGGTCTGGTGTCGTTTGCCCAGGGTTTGCGGGAGCTGGGTTTTGAGCTGGTCTCAACCGGGGGAACCCACAAAGCCCTGCAGGCTGCGGGGCTGCCGGTTACTTATGTGTCCGAGATTACCGGCTTTCCGGAGATTCTGGATGGGCGGGTCAAGACCCTGCACCCCCACATTCACGCGGGTTTGCTGGCCACCAAAAGCCCTGAACACGAGGCGGAGCTACAGGCCCACCACCTGACCCGCATTGACCTGCTGTGCGTCAACCTATACCCGTTTAGAGAAACCCTGGCCCGGGGGGCTTCGTTCGAGGAGTGCATCGAGAACATTGACATTGGCGGGCCGGCCATGCTGCGGGCTGCCGCCAAAAACCACGAAGCCGTGCTGCCGGTTTGTGACCCCGCCGATTACGGGGAGGTTTTGCAAGCCTTGCGGACGGGCATCAGCAGCCAGTTCCGCCGCCACCTGGCATACAAGGCTTTTGCCCATACCGCCGCCTACGACGCGGCGATTGCCGAGTTTTTGGCCTGCGAAAAATTCCCCCAAACCAAACTGCTCACCCTGGAAAGGGTGCCGGGGGTAGCGCTCCGCTACGGCGAAAACCCCCACCAGGAAGCGGCCTTGTATGCGCTCGAGGGCCAGACCGGGCCGGTGCTGCACGCCGAGGTGTGCTCCGGCAAGCCCATGGGCTTCAACAACTATGCCGATGCCGACGCGGCCTGGGCCCTGGTCTCGGAGTTCGAGCTACCGGCCTGTGTCGCTGTCAAGCACGCCAACCCCTGTGGAGTAGCCCTGGCCGACCACCCCAAAACCGCCTGGGAACGGGCCCGCGACGCCGATACGCTCTCGGTGTTTGGGGGGGTGGTGGCCTTCAATCGCCCGGTTGATCTGGAAACCGCCATGGCCACACGGGGGACTTTTCTCGAGGTGCTCATCGCCCCTGCGGTGACCCCCGAAGCGCTGGCCTGGTTTCAGGAGAAAAAGCCCGACCTGCGGGTGCTGGTGGCGGCCCGCCCCGATGCCGACCGCCGGGAGTTCCGGCCCCTGGTGGGCGGCTTTTTGGCGCAGGAGCGCGACCTGCGCCGCTGGGAGGAGCTCTCCTTGAACTACGTCACCGAGCGAATCCCGACACCCCAGGAGCTGCTCGACCTCAAATTTGCCTGGTATGTGGGCAAACACACCCGCTCCAACAATGTGGTTCTGGCCAAAGACGGCGTGACGGTGGGGCTGGGTACGGGCGCGGTCAGCCGCATCTGGGCAGCCGAACGGGCCATTCAGAACGCAGGCGAACGGGCCCGTGGCGCGGTGCTGGCTTCCGAAGCCTTTTTCCCCTTCGACGATGTGGTGCGAGCCGCAGCGGCAGCGGGGGTTACCGCCATTGTGCAGCCAGGGGGTGCAAAGCGCGATGCGGAGGTCATTGCAGCCTGCAACGAGCTGGGCATCGCCATGGTCTTCACGGGCTCGAGGCACTTCAAGCACTGATACCCGATTGGGGTCGCCTGTCACCATCCGACGGCGAACCAGCCTGACCGGAGTTTGCCGCCTGGATAAGGGAGGGCCGGCGGATTCAACCACCACGACCACCGGGGTTGTTTGGTTTGAAGAGCGGCGGGTGGTCGCCAAGCGCTTTCGAGATGACGCGTGACCGTCTGTACAGCACTTTGCAAACTGGGGTGCGGTGAGGGCCTTGTGGGTCAGGTCACGCCTGTAAAGAGCGCTCTAGGGGCAGCAGGTAAAGACCTACGACGCACCCGCTTTGGCTCGGCCATGGGCCAGTCCTTGCGACCCGGACTGCATATTCTTTTCACAAACAGAGTATCGTGAAAATATGAACATGGCGGTTTTGCAGGCTGCTGGAGAGCTAGAGGGTGGATTGGACCATCGGTCTCATGCGGCTGCGGAAAACCAGCCCCACCCCCAGGAGCACCAGGGCAGCCCCCACCCAGGTCCAAACCCCCAGCGGCTCTTGCAAAAAGGCCCAGCCCAGCAGCAAGGCAATCACCGGATTCACATACGCATAGGTGGTGACCAGGCTCAAAGGCAGCAACCGCACCGCAAAAATGTACGAGGTGTAGGCAATCAAAGAGCCAAAGACAATCAGGTAGAGGTTGGCTGCCCAGCCCAGGGCAGTCGGCGTGTGCCATTGCTCACCCAGCATGGTTGAGAGCAGCAAAAACCCCACCCCGCCAAAAAGCTGTTGGTAGGCCGAGATGACCACCGGCTCGAGCCGTGGGCTTTGACGCTGGGTGTAGATGGTGCCACTGGCCCACATCAGCGGGGAGATGAGCAGGAGGGCAAAGGCCAGAAGGTTGGTCGGGGTGCCTTCGACCAGCTTGGGTAGATTCAAGGCCAGAATCCCCAGCAAACCAACCAAGAGGCCCACCATCAAGAGCCCTGGGGGCCGCTTGCGGTCCAGCAGGCCTTCCAGGGTGGCCGCCCATATCGGCGCGGTGGAGATCATCAGGGCCACATAGCCGGAGGGCACATACTGGGTGGCGATCAGAATCAGGCCGTTGCCCCCCAGCCACAGCATCAGCCCGGAAAGGGCCAGCATGCGCACCTCGGCCCCGGTGAGCCTGACCCTGAAACGCTGCCAGACTGCGAACCCCAAGAGCAGCAGGGACGCCGGAATAAAGCGGGTGGCCCCCATCCAAAACGGTTCAAAGCCGCCGATGAGTCCGAGCTTGAAAGCCAGATAGGTGCTGCTCCAGACAAGGTAGACCACCAGCAGGTGGAGCAGGCCAACGCGGGATAGTGGCATGTGGGGTCTGGTAACGAAGGTGCGAAACCCCGCTTTTCAGAAGAGGGATTCCTGCTGGATGGTTTTGATTTCCACGCCCGGCTTTGGGCCGAGCTGGTCGAGGGTCTTTTTGACCAGCTGAATGTCCTGCCAGGTGAGGTGTTTGGGGCTGCCCGGCTCCCGCGAGGGATTCCGCAGCAGGTAGGCTGGATGGAACATGGGAAATATCTGAATGCCCTGCCACTCGAAGAATTTGCCCCGCACCTTGGTAATAGGGAGCTTCTCGCCGGCAAAGAACTCGAGCGCCGTGGCCCCCAGGGGGATGATGATTTGGGGCTTGATGAGCTGGATTTGCTTGAGGAGCCACAGCGAGGTGCAGGTTTTGGCCTCGAGAGGTTCGGGCACGCGATTGCCCGGGGGGCGGCACTTGACGATGTTGGCGATGTAGATGCTCTGGCGGGGAATCCCGGCAGCCTCGAGGATTTTGTCGAGCAGTTGTCCGCTGCGTCCCACAAAAGGCCGCCCCTGCAAATCTTCGTCTTCCCCTGGGCCTTCGCCCACAATCATCAGCTTGGCATCGGGATTACCCTCGCCAAAGACCACCTGGGTGCGGCTTTTGGCCAGGCCGCAGGCCACACAGGCTCTGGCTTGGGCAGCAAGGAGTTCAAGATTCATAAACAGTGATAAAACGTCAACCAACGGCGGTGGGGCGGGCTCGCCCTGCCCCCGGCGCTGCTCTGGCTTATCGCTACTGCACGGGTTTGCGGGCTTTGCGGGCCTCCCTGCGCACCTTGGGGTCCAGGCCGATCATCAGAAAAAAGTTCTCGAGGGCGTTTTCCTGCCCCTTAATCTCGGGGTGGGCGTCCTCTGCGGTTCCGGTCACGAAGGGCAGCTCCTGGTAAAGCTGCAGGGCTCGGCTCACAACCGCATCCGGGCCTTCGGCTTCGGCAACCTCGGCCAGTTTGGCATAGATTTCACGCCGGGCCTCGGCGTGCTGGCGGAAGATGTCGGGGTTCGGTGTCTCCGGGGCCCGAAGAACATCCTGCTTGGCAATGCGGCGGTAGTGTTTGAGGCCGCGCACAATCTCTTCGGTGGAGAGGGTCACCTTGTACTCCATCCTTGCTCCTTTCAACCCAAAACCTTTCGAATAAAGGTTTTTCCTACTACGGCGATTATAGGATTTCCAAAAATGGAGTGTCAACGCAAGATTGTTCGTATTTGATCTGGATTTCATGTAGTGATGTGACCGGGTCTGCGTCCGGGCGATAGGCCCCCAAGTCCGGGGCCCTGGGCGGGCCAGATGCCAGAGCGCTCTTCGCCTATTACGAGCCATTTTTGGCCTGAACCCTTTGCGAGCTCTTTGGGAACAGGTCGGGGGCAGGTGTTGGAGACCGGCCCCCGAGCACCCGCGCTCACTTTATTTGGCCTGGATGACGGAAGCCGCAAAGGCCTCGATTAAGGCTAAAAATGGCGTCGGATACTCTATACTACGTTCCATGGAGCGCCTTGGGCACTACTTGCTGCGGGGGCGGATTTCGCTGCCGGGCGAAAGTGCAACCGAGGTCTACGAAGGTCAGGATATACGCACCGGCATCGAGGTGCTGGCGTTCAAGCCCCTGGAGGGGGAACCACCCAGGCTATCCATTCCGCACGCCCTTAGCTGGATAGACCGGGAGGAAGACGCCTGGATTGCGGAGATTCCCGTGGGTGCGGTGCAGACCTCCTGGCTGGCGGGTCGGGTCGAGGTGGCCCGCCTGGTTCAGTGGGTCAAGCAACTGCTGGGTGTGCTGAAGCAGGCCCAGGACCATGATATCCCTGTTGGACACATCATCCCTGAACTAATCTGGGCCCGGGGCAGCCGGGTATGGCTGGGGGGGGTCGGGGTTGCCAACCCCCAGCAAAAGTGGGATTTTGCGGGCTTGCTCAACACCGTGCGGGTCATTGCGGGCGATGCCTATCCGGCTTTGCCCTGGAGGGAGGCCCTGGAGAACTATGTGACGGGGCAGCTCGAGTATGCGGCCCTGATGGAGCAGCTCGAGGCTGCCGCCGTAACCTTGCCTCCGGTATCGGTTGCCTCGCCGGTGGTGGCGACCCCCAGCGAACCGGCCCCAGAACCCCCGCCCTCCCGGCCCGCGACCAGCAAGAGCCTAAAGGTGCAGGTGAGCGAGCCGGCTGCGCCCAGACCAATGCCCAGCCCGCCTCGGCGGATTCGCATCGAGGAGCGCCTCGAGCCACCCTTTGAGGTGATAGAGCCCGCTCCGGCCAGCCGCCGTGCGTTTTTGTGGTGGTTGCTGCTTATTCCCTCCGTGCTGCTGGTGGGAGGAATGGGCCTGTGGCTGCGCTCGAGGGTGCCCTCCTCGGGTTCAACCTCGGTTTATCCGGTTGAGTTCCGCCTTCAGCCCTCTGGCCCCACAGCCAGCATTGTGGTGCTGGAAATTCCCGAAGGCTCCAAAATGCCGCTCAACACCGAAATTGCCCGGCTACCCGGGCGGGTAGACTTCGATAAACCTGGCATCTACCGCATCCGCGTGCGGGTGCAGGGCCGGGCCCCGGTGGAATCGCTGATCGAGGTGCCCAACCCCGGCGGTGTGACCATCAGCCTGCGGTAGGGGTTGGCTGGGGTGTACCGGGGTTTGCTACCGTTAATGGCAACCCCCGACCAACCTCCAGAAACCAAGAGGGGCGAGGCTGGGCCTTGGCGCAGCAGGTTCGGGTGTGCAGGTTCAGACCGTTAGAGCGCTCTTCGCATATTACGAGCCACTCGAGTTCGAGAGAGCCTGGTTCTGAACAGAACAGGGGCCGCCTGGAAACTCGAAAACATGCGTCCCGGCCCAGACGCAACGCAGACAAGCGGGCCTCACCGAGGTGAGGCACGTCTCTCTGTCCCTTCTCGTTTTCGTGGGCGGCCCCGTCTGTGAAGAGCGCGATAGAATAGGGAGGTGCAACGCCAGACCACCGCCAATTCAGACCGCAACGCGCTTCTGCTGGCTTTTGCCTGGCTGGTCGCGCTGGTTGCCACGCTTGGTAGCCTTTACTACTCGGAGGTGCGCAATTTTATTCCCTGCACCTTGTGCTGGTATCAGCGCATTGCGATGTATCCCCTGGTTTTTCTGCTGGGCATTGCCACCTGGCGCAACGACTCCGGTATCAGGCCCTATGCTCTTTCGTTGTCTTTGCTGGGGTTGTTCTGGAGCTGCTACCACCTGCTCGAGCTGTGGGTACCGGGGGTCGCGCCCAATGTTTGCAAAGGCCCCATTCCCTGCAATGTCGAATACGTCCCCAGCTTTCCCATACCGTTGCAGGCCGGAATCGCATTTTTGCTGATCTCAACAGCGCTATTTCTGGTACGCCCGGTGCAGCGGTAGGGCCCTTGGTGGGGCTGCGGGTAGGGGCTAGGCCCGTCTGCGTACCCAGTGAGGAACCCACAGGGTGCAAAATATGGCCGCTAAAAAGGGCAGGGTAAAGGTCAGCACCAAGGTGGGGTCGCCGACTCCAAGCAGCGCGCCCAGGCCCATAAGCAGCAGGGCCACGAACGCAAAAGCCCGGTGTCCGGCCAGCTCTAGGCGCTGGAGAAACTCGACCAGACGCGAAAAACCTCGAGCCTTTGGCGGGGCGCTTTGGGTCATGGCTTTTGTGAGCCCCAGCATGCCATACCAGGCCAGCAACAGCATGACCGAAATGACCAGCAAGGCATCGCGCCAGGTGCCCACGGTCTCTACCGTCAGCACGTAAATGACCTGAATCGCAACGGTAAGCCCTACATTGATGCTGCTTTGCAGGCGGTTCTGGGCCTGGCTCAGGCTCACCTCTGCCGAGACCCACAGCGCCATGGCCCAGGCCCCCCCCACAAAAAAGAGCGCCAGGAGCAGGTCAATAACCATCCCTCACCACGTTTTGCAGCGGCTCGCCCCGCACATACCGCGCCACCTGCGCGTGCACCAGCCGGAAGCCCCGCTCGAATAGCTTGGGGGTCGAGCCGGCCATGTGAGGGGTGAGAAACACCTCCGGCAGCGACCACAGCGGGTGTCCTTCGGGCAGGGGTTCGGGGTCGGTCACATCGGTCACCAGGCGCACCTGTTTGGCCCGGACGGCCTCCACCAGGGCCTCCTGGTCTACGGTCTTGCCCCGACCTGCGTTTACAAAGAGCGCCCCTGGTTTCATGCGGGCAAAGTGGGCGGCCCCAATTAGTTTGTTGGTGGCGGGGGTGTGGGGCAGCAGGTTGATGATGACGTCGGCCTTGGGGAGCAGCGCGGGCAGGTCGGCCCAGGCATGAACCCCCTCGCGGGGGGTGCGGGCCACCCGGATAAACTCGACCTCGAACGGCGAGAGGCGCTTCTCGGTGGCGCGGGCAATGGAGCCGTACCCCAAAAACAGCACCACCGAGCCCTCGAGGTCGTCCACCCAGCGGTAGGCCCAGCGCTGCTCTCGCTGGGCGTCGCGGAACTCGGGGAAGCGCTTGATGGCCCCCAGCACCGCGGCCACAATCCATTCCGACACCGGAATATCGTGCACACCTGCCGCATCGCAGAGCACGATGCCCGGGGGCAGGTGGGGCAGAATCCAGTCCACCCCGGCGGTGAGGGTCTGCACCACCTTGAGGTGCTTCAGGTGGGGCAGCTCGGCAAAAAAACGCCTGGAGCCGCTGCCGTAGGGGGCTACGGCGAACTCGGCCCGCAGGGCCTGCTCCGATAGGGGCGCTTCCTTGGGTAAAAAGGCCACTTCGACCCCTTCGGGAAGACCCTGCAAAAGACTCGGTTCAATCACTTCGGGAACCAGGAGAATCATCAAGCGCTACTATATCGTGGCTTGCCAAGGCTTTTACACCTGGGGCAGTAGGGCCTTTTCAGCCAGAAGTTATGGGAAAGGCACAAGCAACCCCTCACTCGGTACAATCGCCCTAGCTGTGAGCGAGACACCCGATATTCAAACCCGCAAGCGCAAGCACCTCGAGGTCTGCCTGGAAGGGCCGGTGGCGTACACCCGCCTGACCACCGGGCTCGAGCGCTACCGCTTGCGCTACCGGGCCCTGCCCGAAATGGCCTTGCAGGACGTGGACTTATCCACCGAGTTTTTGGGCAAACCCCTGCGGGCCCCGTTCCTGATTGGGGCCATGACCGGCGGCGAGGCCCACGGGGCCCGCATCAACCGGGCTTTGGCCCAGGCCGCCGAACAACTGGGGGTGGGCATGATGCTGGGCAGCCAGCGGGTCATGCTGGAACGCCCCCAGGCCAGGGCCAGTTTTCAGGTGCGCGAGGTGGCGCCCACCACGCTTTTGATTGGCAACCTGGGGCTGGTGCAGCTCAACAAGGGCTATGGCCTGGCGCAGCTCGAGCAGGCCGTGGCCGAGGTGGGGGCCGATGCCCTGGCGCTTCACCTCAACCCCTTGCAGGAGGCCCTTCAGGCGGGCGGCGATACCGACTTTACCGGACTGCTAAATAAGCTGGCGGCCCTGCTGCCTAAGCTACCCTTCCCGGTCATTCTCAAAGAAGTGGGGCACGGCATCGGACGCGAGGTGGCCGAACGGCTGGCCCCCCTGCCCTGGGCTGCGCTTGACGTCGCGGGTGCGGGCGGCACGAGCTGGGCCAGGGTCGAAGAGCTGGTGCACCACGGGCGCATCCTGCACCCCGAGCTGGTGGAGATGGGCATTCCCACCGCAGAGGCTTTGGTGGAGTGCCGGCAGGTTCTGCCCCAGCGGCCCCTGATTGCCTCGGGGGGCATTCGCACCGGCACCGATGCTGCCAAGGCCCTGGCCCTGGGGGCGCAGATGGTGGCGGTGGCCCGCCCTCTGCTGGAACCAGCCCTCCAAGGCCCGGAGGCGGTGGTGGGGTGGCTCGAGAACTTTTTGCACGAACTGCGAATCGCGCTGTTTGTCATGGGGGCCCGCACCCCCGCCGAGGCGCTGGGCCGCGTTGAGAAAGTTTGACCAAGCAAGAAGGGCTCCGGTTGTTCCGGAGCCCCTGGGCTGGTTGCGGGGATAGGATTTGAACCTATGACCTTCGGGTTA
>NZ_JANWVH010000009.1 GCF_025056915.1 Meiothermus sp.
CGCCTGATTGGGGCCGAGCCCGAGGAGGTGGTGGTGGCCGACTCGACCTCGGTCAACCTCTTCAAGGTGCTGCTCTCTGCCCTCCGGCTGCGACCGGAGCGCAGGGTGGTGGTCTCGGACGTGGACAACTTCCCTACCGACCTCTACATTGCCCAGGGGGTCTCGGCCCTGCTGGGCGGCCTGGAGCTGCGCTTTGTGAAGAAGGACGAACTCGAGGCCGCGCTCGACCTCCAGACCGCAGTGCTGATGCTGACCGAGGTGGACTACCGCACCGGCTACCGCTACGACATGGCCCGGCTTACCCAGCAGGCCCATGCAATGGGGGCTCTGGTCATCTGGGACCTGGCCCACAGCGCGGGGGCCTTTCCGGTGCACCTGAACCGACACGGGGTGGATTTTGCGGTGGGCTGTGGCTACAAATACCTGAATGGCGGCCCCGGCGCCCCCGCCTTCTTGTTTGTGGCCCGGCGGCATCAGCCCCACACCTTCCCCTTTCTCTCGGGCTGGATGGGCCACCAGGCCCCCTTCGCCTTCGTGCCTGCGTACGAGCCCGCCGAAGATATCCGGCGGCTCACCGTGGGCACCCCGGCGGTGCTCTCGATGAGCGCACTGGAGGCGGCCCTCGAGGTCTTCGACGGGGTAGACCTGGAAGCGGTCAGGGCAAAGTCGCTGAAGCTCACCGACCTGTTCATCGAGCTCATGACCCCGCTGGCCACCCGCTATGGCTTTGAGCTGGTCACGCCCAGGGCGCACGCCCAGCGCGGCAGCCAGGTCTCGTATCGCCACCCCGAGGGGTACGCCGTCATGCAGGCCCTGATCAGCCAGGGGGTCATCGGCGACTTCCGCGCCCCCGATATCGTGCGCTTTGGCTTCACGCCCCTCTACCTGCGCTTTGCCGATGTGTGGGAGGCAGTTAAGCGGCTCGAGCGCGTGATGCAGCAGGAACTCTGGAAAGAGGCCCGCTTCCAGCAGCGGGCCAAGGTGACCTGATGAACCGCCCCCAGGATGAAACCTACCTCCAGGCCCACACCGACTTCCAGCAGAACCTGTCGTATGGCGACTACCTGATGCTGGATCAGGTGCTCTCGGCCCAGCGCCCCCTCACCCAGGCCCACGACGAGGTGCTCTTCATCGTGATTCATCAGGTGCAGGAGCTCTGGATGAAGCTGATGATTCACGAGCTGACCAGCGCCATGAACCTGCTGAAGCAGGGTCATGTAGACCCGGCCCTGAAGATGCTAACCCGGGTCTGCCGTGCCCAGGAACAGATGGCGGCCAGTTGGGAGGTGCTCAAAACCATGACCCCCTCCGATTACTTGCAGTTCCGTGCCTCTTTCGGGCGGGCTTCGGGGTTTCAGTCGCACCAGTACCGGCTGATCGAGTTCCTGTTTGGGAACAAGCAGCCCTTCATGATGCGCCCGCACCAGCACCGCCCCGAACACCATCGGCTTCTGGAAGAGGCCTTGCAAGCGCCGAGCCTTTACGACATCGCCCTGCACCTGGTTGCGGCCAGAGGGCTGGATATTCCCGAGCGGGTGCTGAAGCGGGATTATTCGCAGCCCCACCAGCCCGATGCGCAGGTACGGGCGGCCTGGCTCGAGGTCTACCGCCACCCCGAGCAGCACTGGGAGCTTTACTACCTGGCCGAGAAGCTGGTGGATGTAGAGGACAACTTCCGCCGCTGGCGCTTCAACCACCTGACCACCGTGGAGCGCATCATCGGCCATAAGCAGGGCAGCGGGGGAACCGCCGGCGTGCCTTACCTTCGGCGAGCCCTGGAGATTGTGCTGTTTCCGGAGCTGTGGCAGGTTCGCACCGACCTCTGATTCCAACTCCAGGCAAACAAGCCACTTTCAAAGATGCAGCAGGTGAGGGTGGGTGGTGAGTGGGCCTCCAGCGCCCACCCCCTACCCCAGCCCCTTGCTCGCTGCCAGACCACTCCCCCACCTTGCAAGCCGGTATGGCAGCCATGGTATGAGGCCACGCTAAAACGCTCTGGACATTATCGCACTCTTCACAGACGTGGCCGCCCACGAAAACGAAAATACGTCTGGGCCGAGACGCATGTTTTCGAGTTTCCAGGCGGCCACTGTTCTATTCAGAACCAGGCTTTCTCGAACTCGAATGGCTCACAACATGTGAAGAACGCTCTAGCTCACCGACCCTGGTATTACCTGGCCCCCCTATAGACCAGCAAAAACCAGAGCAAAAGATGAACCCCCAGCGCCACAATGGCCATCACCACGCCCCAGGCGCTTCCCAAACGCCACAACCACAAAGCGCCCACCAAGGCCAGCAGCACCAATAGACCCCAGCCCTGGCTGTAGGTGGGGCTTCCCGGAAACAGAAGCTGAACCGCGCGCCGCCAGGCCAGGTTGCCCGCCACTCCCTGAGGCCTTGGCAGGAAGAAGCACAGGATGTGATACAGGGTGAACAGGAGGATCACAAAGGCAATCGTCCAGGCCCACAGGGCACTGGGCCAGATGGGCAGGTCGCGCCAGGCTGCCACAAAGTCGGTCACAAGACCCTGTAGCCCTCCCAGGCCGATTGTAGCAGCGATAATCCGTGGGGTTGGGACTGCCTCACGCACCACCCCGGCCTCGCGGTAGACCGAGCTCCAGAAGTCGCCGCCGATGCCCAGGGTCTCCTGCACAACTGCCGAGGCGGGCGCCCGCCGGTAGGCCTGCGCCAGGGCCTCGGGCGTCCCGCGCCCCAGCAAGACATACGTCCAGGAGGGGGCCGCTGCGTAAAGCCGCTGGGCCTCCGCTGGGTTCTCTTTGCTCAGGGCATACGCCAGCAGACCCTGCAAGGGCGCAGAATTGGCAAGGCTGCGCAAGGTTTCCTGGGCTGCGCTCGAGCGCAGGGTACCACGGGTCAGGCTGTCCTGGGCGAGAAGCGCTTCGGAGCGGGCCATCAGGCCCCAGCCAAGCAGGGCCATTGCGGCCAGCAAAAATAAAAAGAGCAGCAAGGTGCGCTCGCCAACCGAGGTGTAGGCCAGTACGCTATGCCGCAGGCGCAGCAGGGGATGCCTCAGCCAGCCAAGCAGCCAGCCCCCGCTGGGGCGCAGGCCGCGCAGCTGGGCCGGCAGGTACATCAGGGTCAGGTAGAGCAACATCAGGGCGTACAGCCCCAGCAAAGCCCAGGTGGCGGTGGCCATGGTGCTGGAGGTCAGGGGGTTTTGCCAGCTCTTCACCTGGCGCAGGGCCTCGCGGTAGCGGGCGCCCAGGTCGGGGCGGCCCTGGGCCTCGAGCCAGCCCACCTGCTCCCACAGCATGGCCTCTGCACCCGGTAGCTGGGGTAGATATTTGAGGAAAAAGTCCGACCAGGCCAGGCTCTGCTCCAGGCCCTGGGCGCGGGCCGCTTTGACCTGCATCAGCCAGGGCTGGAGCCACTGCATCACACCCTGGCCCCAGGCCAGCTCGGGGCGGTGGGAGCGCTGGAGCAGGTCCCGCCCCACCGCCGCGAGGTCGGCAGGGCCGATGCTGCCAACCGGTCGGCTGAAGTAGTACCAGTAGGGGCGGTTGGTGTCCGGGCTCTGGTCTTGCGCTGGGCTGCCTGTTGCGCTCAGGGTCTCGAAGTATTCCCGGATTACCGCCAGGCTTTCCCACCGGCCCTCGTAGGGTTTTCCCGCAAAAGCGCTCAGGGCCAGCCGCCGTCCGTCCTCGAGCAGCACCGTTAGTTCGGCATCGGCCTCCAGGGCCTGCACCTCACCCGGCGGGTAGTGCTGGGCCACCACCCTGGGGTTGAGCAGGTCTATTTCGAGCACCAGCGGCCCCCGGGCAATAAAAGCACGCTGACCCAGACGCTTGGGGCCAATCCATTGCCCTTTGAGCGGCAGCTTCCAGTCGCCCAGCACCAATCCCTCGGGCCCCAGGGTGGGCAGGGCCAGCTCAGGCCGAGCCGGTGCAGAAGGTTGGGCTGGGCCCACCGAGGGAGGCCCAGAGGGGACGGCCTGCACGCGTGTCTGCGCCTCCACCGTGCGTTCCCCTACCCGGATGCTAATCCGGTACAACCCTTCCGCAGGGGGTGTCCAGGTTGTGGCGACGCTGCCGTTGAAGGTCTCGAGGTCCACCTCGGTCGTTGTGGCATCCGAGGCAATCTTGAGGGTGTAGCGGCCTGGGGGGAAGTCTGCCCCGCGAATTTCCATTGGCTGCCCAACCTGAGCCTCGGGCGGCGCGGTCAGGCTCTGGGCCAGCGTCACGCCAAACAGGAGAACGCCCACCATCCATCGCATAGGGCCATTTTATTCCACTGCCAGGCGAGGTCTCGGCAGGGCGCCCTCCTGCAACTTCCCCCATCCAGCAGGCCAGCCAAGGCCAAATGTTGCAGCAGAAGCCGCCCAGGCGAGCCTTGTACTATACTGAGGCAAAGGTCTACGGTTTGTAGACCCTTGGAGGTTTTGTTGAATGTCAGAGAAAAAGCCGGTGTACCTGACCGCTGAGGGCAAAGCGAGGCTCGAGCAGGAGCTTGCCTACCTGAAGACCGAAAAAGTCCAGCAAATCGCCGACGAAATGGGCCGGGCCATCGCCGAGGGCGACCTGCGCGAAAATGCTGGCTACGATGAAGCCCGACGGGCCATGTGGCAGAACAACAGCCGAATTGCCGAGCTCGAGGACATTCTGAGCCGGGTGCAGATTGTCGAGTCCGGCAACGGGGTTCCCACTGAAGTGCAAATCGGGGTGACGGTCGAGCTCGAGACCTCCACCGGCCAGCGCATGAGCGTCACCATGGTCGGCAGCCACGAGGCCGACGTATTCAGCGGAAAGATTTCCAACGAGTCGCCCCTGGGTCAGGCCCTGATGGGCAAAAAAGTGGGGGACGAGGTGCAGGTCAAAAGCCCCAAGGGCAGCCAGACCTACGTTGTGGTGGATCTGGTGTACGCCTAGCACGCTGCCATGGGCCGATTCACCCGTGTACAGGCCACTCGCAAGTTTTAGCCCCTTTTTCGCGCTCTTCACAGACGTAGCCGCCCACGAAAACGAGAAGGGACAAGTGTCTGCGTTGCGTCTGGGCCAAGACGCATGTTTTCCAGTTTCCAGGCGGCTACGGTTCTGTTCAGAACCAGGCTTTCTCGAACTCGAATGGCTCATCAGTGAAGAGCACTCTGATGGCACACCGGAGCCAACCAGGCGGTTCGGTGGCCGGCTTATTCCAACCTGGCTCGAGCCTCTGCAAATAGGGCGTTGAGGCAGGAAGCAGGGCTTGGCAGCCGGTGGAGGCACCCACCCCACACAAAGTTGCCTTTGAACCTCAGGCTGGTCTTGCTCCGAATCGGGTCTAAAGGCTGCAAGTGGACTTCCCGCCACCCCGGCTCGAGCCCGCCTGGTGCCGGGCAGCCTTCATGCGATAAAATCACCTGGTTTTGACCCAAAGGAACGCCGAACCATGATCATCCCCCCTCTCCCCACCCCTTTCGATCAGAGCGGACACCTCGATGCGGAAGCCTTTCGCGACCTCGCCCAGGCCATCGAACCCCATGTGGATGGGCTGCTGTTTTACGGTTCCAACGGCGAAGGCGTTCATCTAACCCGCGAGGAGCGGGCCGCGGGGCTGGCTGTCCAGACCCCCCAGAAGCCTGCCATGGTGGGCTTGATGGAAGAAACCCTGGCCCAGGCGGCCATTGCTCTGGGTGAGGCCGAACACTTGAAGGCCAGGGTGCTGGTCACGCCCCCCCGCTACTACGAGGCCAACCTGGGCAACGATGGCTTGTTGCGCTATTTCGGGGGCATCGCCGACATGGGCAAGGCCGAGGTCTGGCTCTACCATGTGCCGGCCAACACCAAAGCCCCGCTGCCCCTGCCGGTGGTGGCCGAGCTTTCCAAGCACCCCAACATTGGGGGCCTCAAGGACTCGAGCGGGGAGCTGGCCCGCATGGCCTTCTACGCCTCGCAAAAACTGGCCCTCGAGCTCTACACCGGCCATGCCCCCACCTTCCTGGGGGCCCTGGGTCTGGGCGCCAAGGGGGGCATCCTGGCCGTTTCCAACCTGGCCCCCAAACCCTACAAAGAGATGCTAACGCTCTGGCAGGCCGGCAAGGTCGCCGAGGCCCAGGCCCTGCAAGCGGAGGTCGAGCCCTTTGGCCGGGTGCTGGCCCAGGGCGGCTTTGTGCTGCTCAAGCAGGCCCTGCGCCATCTGGGTCTGCCCGGGGGCTACCCCCGCCCCCCTTACCCCAGCGAAAGCCCGGTCTGGCCGGCCTTCAAGCCCCTCCTGGAAGAGTTCAGGGCCCGGGGCTGGACGGTGGGATAAGGTTGAAATAACCGCACCTGCGCACAGGCATCCGGTAAGCTCGGTTTGGAGGAAACCATGAAGGGCATCTCACTGTGGGTATGGTTGGGTCTGGCTCTCGCACTGGGCGCTTGCGTGCCGCAGGCCGTGCGGCCCCAGGCCCCGCAGGTCGAGCTGTTGCAGTTCAACCTGGTTTCCATTGACCCCTTCAGCGGGCGGGGCGAGTTTGACGTGCGCCTGCGCCTGACCAACCCCAACGGCTTCACCCTGCCCCTGCTGGACAGCACCCTGACGGCAGAGCTGGGGGGCTCGCAGTTTCGCCTGACCCTACCCGCCCTGGAAATCCCCTCAGGCGCCAGCCGCGACACCAGCACCCGCCTGGTGGTGCCCATCGTGGAGGGCACCCGCGCCCTGGCCAGCCTGGTGGGCGGACAGAGCACCCGTTTTCGTCTGTTGGGTGAGTTGCGGGTTCAACTGGGCCCGGCGGTGGTGCCGATTGGGCCTGTAACCCTGGTCGACCGCGATGTGCGCATTCAGTTTTCTTTCCAGCTTCCAATCATTCGGCTGGCCGAGATTCGCCTGGAGGGGCTGGCCATCCGGCTGGTCTTGGAGGTGGAGAACCCCAACCCCATCGGTTTTACCCTGGAAGGCCCCCTGCGTATTTTGGTCGGCGGACGCAGCGTGGCCGAGAGTGCGCTCAACCTGGGCTTGGGCCCCAACGGACGCAACCGGGGCGAGTTGCGTCTTTCGCTCTCGGGGCTGCCGGGCGTGGGCGGCGTGAGTGTGGATTTGGGCCTCAGCGCCCGCATTCCGGGTATTCTGGAGCGCTCGGTCGCCCAGGTGCTTCAGGGACTTCTGCGCTGAGCAGGGCTTGCCGCAGTTCCCTGAGGGTGGACACCTGTTTGAGCACGGGATGGAGTGCTGGGATTGCCGGGAAATAGCGGTAGAGTACCTTGCGAAGCTGGCGAAGGCCATTGAACTCGCCGTACCACTGCACATTGAGCTCTGCGTGTCGCAGCGCAGTCTGGATGCGCTCCTGGAGGGTCGGGGCAGGTGTGCCTGAGGCAATCTGCCGAAAAATCCAGGGGTTGCCTACCGCGCCCCGGCCAATCATGACCCCGGCCACGCCAGTCTCGAGGCGCTGGAAAAATCCCTCACACGTAGTCACATCGCCCGAACCCAGCACCGGCACCCGCACAGCCTGGGCCACCCGGCCAATGGCCTCCCAGTTGGCCAGCCCCGCATAGCGCTGGCGGCTGGTGCGCCCGTGCACGGTGATAAGGGCCACCCCGGCGGCCTCCAGGCCCTGGGCCACCTCCAGGCTCCCGTCTTCGTCCCAGCCCAGGCGAATCTTGGCGCTGACCTCGAGGCCCGTCCCCTGCCGCATGGCCCGCACCAGCTCAAAGGCCCGCTCAGGGGTTTGCAGCAAACAGGCCCCGCCCCGCCCGGCCAGCTTGGGCGCGGGGCAGCCCATGTTCAGGTCCAGCGCCACCGGCGAAAAGAGCGCCTCGGCTTTGGCGGCGGCATCGCGCAAAACCTCGGGGTCGTCGCCAAAAAGCTGCACCACCAGGTTGGGCTCCCCCGGATAAGGCGCCCCCAGCTCGGTGGATTTGCGCTCGCCGGCCAATAACCCCCGGGCCAGCACCATCTCGCTGACCGTCCAGGCCGCCCCGTGTTCCAGGGCCAGCCGCCGAAAGGGCGCGTCGGTATAGCCGGCCATGGGGGCCAGCACGGCCCTGGGGCTCCGGAGCATCTCCCGGTAAAAGGGGGTCTTGGGCGTTGCCGTCGCAACCACAACCTGCACAGTATAAGGGCTTGCCCTACACCAACGCACCCACGGCTTGCTCGGCCACCGCCACCAGCTCCCCCGTGCGAATCAGCTCGCACAGCCTGAGCAGCTCGGGCTTCAGGTAGCGGTCGCGGTCCAGGTGGGGAATCTCCTGCCGGATGCGCCGCCAGACTGCCTCCACCCCCCTGCCGGGCCGCAGAGGGGCGTGGAAGTCGAGGGCCTGGGCCGCAGAGGCCAGCTCGATGGCCAGCACCCAGAGGGTGTTCTCGAAGATGCTGCGGGCCTTGCGGCAGGCGATGGTGCCCATCGAGACGTGGTCTTCCTGGTTGGCGCTGGTGGGAATCGAGTCCACCGAGGCCGGGTGGGCCAGTACCTTGTTCTCGCTGACCAGCGCGGCGGCGGTGTACTGGCTGATCATCAGCCCCGAGTTCAGGCCGCTGCCCTCGGCCAGAAAGGCCGGCAGGCCCGAGAGCGCCGGGTTCAGCATCTGCTCGATGCGCCGCTCGGCGATGTTGGCCAGCTCGGCCAGGGCGATGCCGGCGTAGTCGGCGGCCAGGGCCAGGGGCTGGCCGTGGAAGTTGCCCGCCGAGAGGGTGCGCCCCTCTTCGGGCAACACCAGGGGGTTGTCGGTCACGCTCTGCATCTCCCGGAGCACCACCTCCCGCACGTGCGAAAGGGCATCGCGGCTGGCCCCGTGCACCTGGGGGGCGGCCCGCAGGCTGTAGGCGTCCTGCACCTTGTCGCAGTCGATGTGCGAGCGCATAATCTCGGAGTCTTGCAGCAGCTTGCGCACGTTGGCGCTGCTGGCGCTCAACCCCGGGTGGGGGCGGAGCCTCGCCACCGCCTCGTCGAAGGGCCGGTGGCTTCCCTTGAGGGCCTCCACGCTCATGGACAGCGCAATATCGGCGGTTTTGAGCAGCACCTCGGCGTCCAGGAGCAGGAGGGCCAGCAGGGAGGTCATGGCTTGGGTGCCATTAATAAGGGCCAGGCCCTCTTTGGCCTCGAGCTCCAGCGGCGCCACCCCATATTCCCGCAGCACCTCCCCCGCAGGCCGCACCCGCCCTTTATGGAGCACCTCCCCCTCGCCAATCAGCGGCAGGCACATATGGGCCAGGGGGGCCAGGTCGCCCGAGGCCCCCACCGAGCCCTGGGAGGGCACCACCGGCAGGATGTCCTGGTTGAGGAACCATAAGAGCCGCTCCACCACCTCCACCCGCACCCCGGAGTAGCCCAGGGCCAGACTCTGGGCCCTGAGCAGGAGCATCCCCCGCACCACCTCGACGGGGAAAGGCTCCCCCACCCCGATGGCATGGGACAGGAGCAGGTTGCGCTGCAAGAGTTTCAGGTCGCCACGCGCAATGCGCACCGAGGCCAGCTTGCCGAAGCCGGTGTTGAGGCCATAGACCGGCTCTCCCTGTCGCACCAGGGTATCCACAAAGGCACGGCACCCTTCAACCCGTTTTCGCGCCGCGTCGGAAAGCCCAACGGGCTCTTTTTGACGAACGACCCGGCGGAAGTCCGGCAGATTCAGTTGAAAGTCGAGTTCCAGCATGTTTCACCTTTTTGCATGGTACGCCAACGAAACCTCGAGAATGGGCCACGCTGGGCTTTGCTTGTAGAAGCGCAGTGGCCTGTGTTGGGTTGTCCGGGTCCTCGGAGCTTCGATGGGCAGAGGCTCGTACTTCTGGCCAGGGAGCGAAAACCAAAGACGAAACGCCCGCGCTCGTCTAGCTGCCATTGAGTTGATACCCTCCTGGCTTGAGCACTTTACAAACTTCGGAAGCGGCGGTAGGTGGCGGTGGCCCACCGACAACGACCCACCCTCAGCTCGAGAATCGTTCGAGGTCGGTTGTACACCGAAGGTTGGCCATACTCTTCTGGCACAGCAGGCAAGGGGCTCCAGGGCCATCCTGTCCACACTATTTGGTACACTCGAGGCTCCTGTGGAGCATCCTCGCATAAAAGATACCCTTGTGGAAGTTCCGGGCGGCCAGGTTTTTGTGCGGCAGTGGAACATGGGCCGTCAAAACCTGGCCCCCATCGTTTTACTGCACGACTCGCTGGGCTCGGTGGAACTCTGGCGGGGGTTTCCGGAGGCCCTGGCCCAGGCAACCGGACGAACCGTCTGGGCCTACGACCGCCTGGGTTTTGGACAGTCCTCACCGCGCCATGAACAGCCTTCCACGGCTTTCATCCTCGAGGAAGCCCGGCTCTACTTTCCGGCCATTGCCGAGCAGCTAAAGCTTGACGAGTATATCCTCTTCGGGCACAGCGTGGGAGGTGCGATGGCCATATGCATTGCGGCCCATCGGCCCAATCGCTGCCGCGCGGTCATTACCGAGGCCGCCCAGGCGTTCGTGGAGGAACGTACCCTGGAGGGCATTCGGACTGCCCAAACCAACTTTGAAGACCCTGCCCAGTTCGCCCGGCTCACCCGCTGGCACGGCGGAAAAGCCCGCTGGGTGCTGGAGGCCTGGACGGGGGTCTGGCTCTCGCCTGCGTTTCGGGGCTGGACGCTGGAAGTCTGCCTGCCCAGGGTGCGTTGCCCCGTGCTGGCCCTTCATGGCGACCGCGACGAGTATGGCTCTGTGGCTTTTCCATCGCGAATCGTAAAAGGGGTGCAGGGCCCTGCGCGCATGGAGGTGCTGCAAAATTGTGGCCACGTCCCCCACCGGGAGCAGGAGCCCCTGGTGCTGAAGCTGGTCGAAGATTTCCTGCAAAACATTCCGTAGGGTTGGTGCGCTCTTCGGGTTGGTGCGCTCTTCACACAGGGGCGCAGGTTGAAGGGGGCGCAACCAGGATTTATGCAATTTTCGCCAAGCCCTCGGGGTGTGCTACTATAAAAAGCCGTGACAGCCATTTCCGGAGGCCGCTGGGTTGCTGAGATTTATGGCTGCAACCTGGAAGTGCTGGAAAACGCCAAACTGGTGGAGGTTGCGCTCAGGGATGCCGTTATCAAACTGGGGGCTCCCTCTGGAAGCGTGCAAGCTACGGTGTACAAGTTCTACCCCCAGGGTCTCTCAGCGGCGATTCTCTCGCCGGTGGCAGCTGTTATGATACACACCTGGCCCGAGGATGACGCCTCGGCAGCCCTCGACCTTTACTTTTACAAACCCGAAGCCGACCCCGAATCGGTTTTGCGCGGGCTGGCTCGAGCTTTTGGCGCCCGAGAAGAGTCGGCCTTCCGCTTCTGGCGAGGGGGAGAACACCCCATCAAGCGCAGAACCCAGGCCCCGGACAACTCCAAGCGAGAACCGGCATGAGCCCCAAGGTGTAGAGGGTTTAGCCCAGTTTACCAACTGGTTTTCTTGGCCAGCTTCAGAACCCAACCTTATCTTCCCTGGAGGAACGATGGAATACGGAATGTACTACCTCGAGCAAGTCACCCCCTACGAGGCCATCTACCGCCGCATGGACAAGGTGCTGGCCGCCGGGCGCACCCGATTCCAGGATTACTTCATCTTCGAGACCGGCGCCTTTGGCAAGGTATTGGTGCTGGACAAAGATGTGCAGTCCACCGAGCGCGACGAGTACATCTACCACGAAACCCTGGTGCACCCGGCCCTGCTGGCCCACCCCAACCCCCGCTCGGTTTTCATCGTAGGCGGTGGGGAGGGCGCCACCCTGCGCGAAGTTTTGCGGCACCCCAGCGTCGAAAAAGCGGTTATGTGTGATATTGATGACGAGCTGGTGCAGATGGCCCGCACCCTTCTACCCGAGTGGCACCAGGGCGCTTTTGACGATCCCCGGGCCGAAATCATCACCGAAGACGCCAGGGCCTGGCTGGAGAACCACCCCGACACCTACGACGTGATTATTGTGGATCTGAACGACCCAATAGGCGAGGACAACCCAGCCCGAATGCTCTTCACGGTTGAGTTTTACGAGCTGATTAAGCGCCGTCTCAACCCTGGCGGCCTGATGGCGATGCAGGCGGGCATGATCCTGCTTACCCACCACAAGATGCACCCCGTGGTGCACAACACGGTCAAGCAAGTCTTCAAGCACACCCGCAGCTACCACAACTACATTCCGGGCTTCATGCTGAATTTTGGCTTCATCGTGGCCTCGGACGCGGTGGACATAACCGGACTGAGCGAGGGTATCCTGGAAGCCCGTATTCTGGAGCGAAAGCTTCCGCTCAGGCACCTCGAGGCCCCCTTCATCGAGGCCATGTTCGTTCTACCCAAAGACCTTAAAGAAGCCATCGCCGCCGAAAAAATGGTCTCCCGCGATGCCCAGCCCTTCTGGCTGACCGAGGAGGGCGAGGCCCGTCAGTCAAGCAGTTGACCAGCGAAAACATGGCGAGGTGCGGTGGCATTGTTGCCGAAAAAATACGCTATCATTGGCCCCCGTGCCTTCCGCAGTGAGCTTCTCCGCTTGCTCAGGGCAGCTTCTGCACTTTTTCATCCACAAGCACTAGAATCTAAAGCATGCAAAGGACCCTTTTTGTTGCCGTTGCGCTCCTGGCAATCGTCGTAGCCGCGGTTTTGTTCCTGGTGCTCAGACCTCAACCTTCTGCAGGGGCCACCGATGCAACCCAAGGGGCCCGCTTTGTCATCGGCAACCCCGATGCCAAGGTGACTGTGGTGGACTTTTCCAACTACCTTTGCGGGCACTGCCGTGACCATTCCAACGATGTATTTCCCCTCATCAAGCGGAACTACATAGACACCGGCAAAGTTCGCTATATTTTCCGCGATTTTCCTTTTGGAGGGCAGGAAAACGTAATTCGGGCGGGCGAGGCCGCAGCCTGCGCCGCCGACAACAACCTGTACGTTGAATACCACGAAGCCCTTTTTCGGGCTCAAACACAGTGGGCCAGCTTCAGCGGAGAAGCCCTGGACAACTACTTCGCCGACCTCGCAGGCCAGATTGGAATGGCCCCCGCAACCTTCCTGGAATGCCTTAAGTCGGGCAAAAAAAGGGCCGGGGTGCTGGCCGACCAGAAGCTGGCCAGCGACCTGGGGCTGACCGGCACCCCCAGCTTCTTTGTCAACGGTGAAAAGTACACCGGCCAGCGTTCTTACGATAGCTGGCGCGAAATTCTCGACAAGGCCCTGGCCGGTCAAGCCCCCGGCAACAACCCAGGAGGCGCCAGCAGCCCCGCCAAGCCGTAGCGCCCGGCTTGGGTGGGGCTAGATGCAGTTGGTCTCTTGTCGTTCGATGGAAAGCCAACCCCACCAGAGCTGTTCTAACAAATCCCCTCAAAGTGACCCCTAAAGCCAGAATAGGGCTATGTAAGGTGTCATTCCGAGTGCAGCGAGGAATCCGTACGCGCTACCGTCCCCCGCATTCACCACCCCTGTAAGTATCAGATTCCTCGTCGCACTGCGTGCTCCTCGGAATGACAGCACAAATCCCCTCAAAGCGAGGCCTAAAGCGCTCTTGACATTTTATGAGCCACTCGAGTTCGAGAAAGCCTGGTTCTGAACAGAACAGTGGCGGCCTGGAAACTCGAACACATGCGTCTTTGCCCAGACGCAACGCAGACAAGCCTGCCTCACAGGGTGAGGCACGTCTCTTTGTCCTTTCTCGTTTTCTTGGGCGGTCACGTCTGTGAAGAGCGCGATAGGTGTTACCTCGTCGTAGATTTGGCATACCACCCACCACCCACTCCCACCTTTTTTACTCGGATACCCGAGTCTGGATAACCTTCAGTGTGGCCCCAATAGCCGGTTCGACAGCGCAAGCAAGCCCATATCGCTCCCCCAGGGCCCCACCAGCTGCACGCCGATGGGCTTTTCACCTGGCTGTTCAACCGGCACCGAGACCACCGGCGCGCCCAGCAGGCTGGCGTAGCAGGTCAGGCTGAGGGTGCGCCAGCGGAAGGCCAGGGCTTTCTCGGGGTCTTGCAGCTCGCTCACCAACGGGGCTGAACTGGGGGTCGCGGGCAACACTACGAGCGTTCCGGGCGAAAGCCAGGCACCCATCTCGGCTTTCAGGCGCACCTGCTCGCCAAGGGCCCGCCCGATTTCGCCGGGGGTGAGCCTCGAGGCCATCTCCAGAAGCCGCCGCACATCCTCGCCCAGGCGGGGCTGCCGCGCCACGAGCCACTCCTGGTGAAAACCCCAGGCCTGCGCCCCCTGCAAGACCCGCTGGGTCTCCCGCGCCTCGGTCAGCAAGCCCAGCTTTTTCTCGTGGATGGCCAGCCCCAGGGCTTCCAGCCTTCGTGCGATGCGTTCTACGGCGTTCTGGGCTTCCGGGGTGGCCAGCTCGAGGGCATCGCGCAGAATCACCGCCCGGTCAAACCCCACCACCGGCAGGGCCTCGGCCAGCAAAACCCTGGCAAAGCGCTCCATCACCCCTGGGTTGGCCGCCAGCAGCCCCACCGTGTCGAAGCTGGGGGCCAGCGGAACCACGCCCTGGGTGGGAATGGCCCCGTGGGTAGGGCGATAGGCGTATATCCCGCACAGCGAGGCGGGAATCCGCACCGAACCGGCGGTATCGCTGCCCAGCGCCACCGGCACCAGACCCGCCGCCACGGCGACCGCCGAACCCGAGGAGGAGCCGCCGGGAATTCCCCCCGGCACCTTGGGGTTTCCGGGCGTGCCGAAGTGGGGGTTGATGCCGGTCATGCCATAGGCCAGTTCGTGGGTGTGGGTTTTGGCCACCAGCCTCGCACCCGCTTGCTTGAGCACAGCCACGGCCCAGGCATCCTGAGTTGGAAGGCCCCAGCGTTCGGCAAAATCGGGGTTGCCCGCTGCGGTGGGCAGTCCGGCCACATCGAACAAATCCTTGGCGGCAAAGGTCTGTCCGGCCAGCGAGCCACACCCCGGCTTGAGCGGGCTGGACTCCACCCAGGCCACCACCGCTCCGTAGTTGTCGTGCATCGGGCTCACCTCGTCATCCTACCAACGAGCGCACCCATTTTGTTTCGCCTGCCCATTGCGACCCGAATGCTTTTTTTCCCGGTTCCCTGCTTTCCGGAAAAAGGCCGGGGCGCGTAGGGTTGCCCTGGACAGTGTCGGGAGGCTTTCAACCGTGCACACCATAGAATGAAGGCCGGTTATGGTTGAGGTACACCCCCGTTCTGTGACCTTTCACCCCCCTGCCCAGGCAAAGTTCCTGGTGGGCGACTTTACCGACTGGGACCGAAAACCCATTCCCCTGGACGGGCCGCTGACCCTCGAGTTCCCCGCCGGTGCCTACATCGAGTATGCCTTTCTGGATGCCAACCGCGAGCCTTTCCCCGACCCCGACAACCCCCACAAGGCCCAGAACCCCTGGTGGAGCTACCCCAGGGCCATCGAACTTCCGGGGTTCCGCTTTACCACGCCGCACCAACCCTCCCGCCCGGTAGAAGTGCACCGCCACCGGCTGGAGTCGAAAGCCTTTGGCAGCACCCGCCGCTACTACGTGTTTAACCCCCAAGAACCCGCCCAGTCCACCCTGTACGTGCACGACGGCGTGGCCTACTACCGCACCGCCAGGCTGGCTGAGGTGGCCCAGGGGCTATTGGAGTTGGGCGAAATCCGGCCCGTGCGGATTGTTTTTTTGGAACCCGAAGACCGCCGCCGCGAGTACTGGTTCAGCCCCATCTACGAGCAGCACGTACTGAACGAGGTTATCCCGGCGGTGGAGGCGCACTACGGCCCCACCCCGGAACGGGGCCTGCTGGGCGCCAGCCTGGGGGGGCTGGTCTCCTGCTGGCTGGCGCTGCGCCATCCCGGGGTGTTCCAGAAGGTAGCCACCCAGTCGGCCTGCCTGACCGCAGCCCCCGATGGCGGCGACTCGTACCACGACCCCGAGTGGCTCACCGAGCAGTATCTTGCCGCCGATACCCTGCCCCTGCGCTTCTATTGCGAAACTGGCCAGATTGAGTGGCTGCTGGCCCCCAACCGCCGCTTTGCGGCCATGCTGGCCGACAAGGGCTACCCCCACGCTTACCTGGAACGCCCCTCCGGCCACAACTGGATGACCTGGCGGCAGGGGCTGGCCCCGGCCCTACAGTACCTGTTCGCAAACTGAGGGCAGATGATAGGCTTTAGGTTATGGAGTTTGGTTCGGCTTTTGTAGCCATTCTAATCATTGTGGCCCTCGAGGCCGTTCTATCGGTGGACAACGCCATGGTGCTGGCCGTGATGGTGCGGCCCTTGCCGGAACACCTGCGCTCGAGGGCCCTGCTCTACGGCATTATTGGGGCCTACGTGCTGCGCGGGCTGGCCTTGCTGTTTGCCACGGTCATTATCCAGATCTGGTGGATTCAGCTTCTGGGAGGGCTTTACCTGGTCTATCTGGCGGTCAATCACATCTTTCGGCGGCAAAGCCACAGCAACGCCGACCCCGCCAGCGTTCAACAAGCCGCCGCGGCCAGTTTCTGGCGCACTGTGATCATGATCAACGTGGTTGACCTGGCCTTTGCGGTGGACTCGGTGCTGGTGGTGATTGCCTTCAGCCGCGAGTTCTGGGTGATTTTTACCGGGGTGGCCATCGGGATTCTCTTGATCCGGCTGGCCGCGGGCATCATGGTCACCATCATCGAGCGGTATCCGCGGCTCGAGACCGTGGCCTACGCGGTGGTGGGCTGGGCCGGGCTCAAGCTGATGCTGGAGGGCTGGGGGCACGGCAGCGAGGTCTGGCTGCACCGCCCGGAGCTGGCGCTGCACCTGCCGCAGGGGTTCTTCCTGAGCATCACCCTGGCCATCCTGGTGCTGGGCAGCCTGTGGGCCTTCCGCCGTTCGTCCGAGTCCTGACCCATGCCCAAAGACTGGGATGCCCACTACCTGCACCAGCCCCCCCTGAGCCAGCCCGCCTTTGTGGTGGCGGCCTATGCCCACCGGCTTCCGGCAGGCCCGGTGCTCGACTTAGCCGGGGGCACCGGGCGCAACGCCTTTTTTCTGGCCAGGCGGGGGCATCCGGTATTTTTGCTGGAGAAAAGCCGGGTGGCCCTCGAGTTTGTCCAGGCCGAGTCCAACCGGCACAGGCTGGGCATCTGGGCGCTGGAGGCCGACCTCGAGGCCCCCGACCCCAGCCTGCCCCCTGGCCCTTTTGCGAGCGTGGTCAACTCGTACTTCCTGCACCGTCCCCTGCTTACCCGCTTGACCGAGCGCCTTCTGCCGGGAGGCCTGGTGCTCCTGGAGGGTTTCACCGTGCAGGAAGCCGCCCGCCGGGGCAGCCTGGCGTCGCATTACTGGCAGGCAGGCGAACTCTTGCACCCGCCCTCTGGCCTGCATTTGCGGGCCTGGGCCGAGGGCTGGATGGACGGCCACCACCGCACCTGGGCCGTCTGGGAGAAGCCGGTCTGAGGCCTGCTTCAGGGGCTACGGGCCGCTTGCTGGGATACACACGATGGAGTGAGAGGCCGCAAGCCCCTGTTCGCTGCCTCACCGTACAGCGTGCTGGGCGTTCAAGCAAGAATGGCATGAGGCCCGTTCTACCCACTCGAAATGGTAGCCTCATGCGCTTTTCATCTGGAAAAGCGTGCTACCCTGCGGGCGGGTTGGGGAGTAGCCACCCTTTACAGGGTTGATTAATCGTCAATACGAAGCAGAAGCTTCCGGTTAATCTGGGCGCATTGCCCTGGTGAGACCACCACGACACGAAATGGCCGTGGTGGTTTTGTGTTGTTTGGCCCATCCACGGCTGCGAGGTGCCCATGGAACAACTTGGACAAGCGCTGATCGTCATTGGAATCCTGATTGTCCTGGAGGCAGTGCTCTCTGCCGACAACGCTATGGTGCTGGGGGTGATGGTCAGGCAACTACCCCCGCCCTGGCGGCAACGGGCCTTGTTTTATGGCATCGCAGGGGCCTACATTCTGCGTGGCCTGGCCCTGCTTTTTGCGGTGTATCTAATTCAGTTCTGGTGGATTCAGGCCCTGGGGGCCCTTTACCTGCTCTACATCGCCATCCGGCACTTCAGCAAACGGGGGCCTAAAGAAGAAGTGCGCCCACACAGTGGGCAAACCCTGACCACCGTGACCCCGCGCCAGTTCTGGAGCATTGTGGCCCAGATCGAGCTGGCCGACCTGGCCTTTGCGGTGGACTCGGTGCTGGTGGCGGTGGCGCTCTCGGACAAGCTGTGGATCATCTTCACCGGCGTATTTATTGGCATCCTGGCCCTGCGCTTTGTGGCGGTGCTGTTTGTGGGCTTGCTGGAGAAGTACCCCCGCTTCGAGGCGGTGGCCTTTGCGGTGGTGGGCTTTGCCGGGGTCAAGCTGGCCATCGGGGGCTGGGACAAGTTCGCCAAGGAAGTCCTGGGCCGCCCCGAGTGGGTCACGGGCATAGACAAGGCCCAGTTCTCGCTCTTTATCCTGGTTGTGCTGGTGCTGGGCGCTATCTGGGCCATGAGCCAGAAGCCCAGGGCCGCTGCACCGGACAATAAGCCCACCAGGGTCTGAGCCAGGGCGCTTTTCTGCCCTCCTCGGGCCCCGGTAAATCTGGTAAGGTTGTGCCGATGAATGCTGTACTGGCCATCCTGGCCTACCTGATTGGCGCGCTGCCGCTGGGGTACTGGGCCATCCGCCGCCTGACCGGGCAGGACCCTCGCCTGGCCTCGGCTTATAACCTGGGCCTCGAGAACACCCTGAAGCGCCTGGGCCCCGGCCCGGCCCTGCTGGCTTTTGGCCTGGATTTTCTGAAGGGGATGCTGGCGGTCTGGCTGGGGGGGCAGTTTGGGCTTTCCTGGGCGGTGGTTTTTGCTCTGCTGGTTTATCTGGGGCACCTCTACCCTCCCCGCTGGCTGGCCGAGGGTGCGCTTCTGCGCGGGCGGGGCGCGGGGGTGCTGGTGGGCCTGGTGTTTGGGCTGCACTTTAGCGGGCTGCCTTACCTGCTGACCCTGGGCGTGCTGCTGATTGCGGTGGCAGGCCTGTTGTGGAGCCGCTACACCGCGCTGGCCGCCCTGCTGATTCCGGCTGTGCTGGCCCTGCTGCTCAGCTTTCTGCCCATCTCGGGCTGGGCCAAGCTGGCCGCCTGGGTTTTATTTCTGCTGGCTTTGTGGCGCTACAAGGAGAACCTGGGGCGGATGCTCGAGGGCACCGAGCCCCGCCTGGGCGAGCCTCTGCCCATGCCCTCGGAAAAGACGGTGGTCTGCGCCTTTATGATTCACCCGCTCACGCTAGACGACCTGTTCCAAAGCCCCCGCTTCCGCTGGGCCAAACCCCTGGTCGAGCGGGGCCTGATCCGGCAGAGCCTGGTGGAAAACCTGGCCGAGGCCATCCGGCCCATGAAGGTGGGCGAGTTGCGCGGGGTCAAGACCTCCGATGGGCGCGAGATTCGCTGCCACCTGCTCTCGGCCCCACTGCTGCCCCACCAGATTACCGGCAACCCCGAGCTGGCCACCCAACGGGCCATCCAGGGGGCGCGGCTGGCCAGGGAACTGGGGTGTACGGTGGTGGGGCTGGGCGCCTTCTGGAGCGTGGTGGGCGAGAAAGGCCGCCTTGTGCAGGAGGCCGTGCCGGAAATCGAGGTTACCAACGGCGGGGCCTACACCGCCGGTACCGTGAGGGCCGCTATTCCCGGTATTCTGGCCCACTTCGAGCAGAGCGGACGCCCGCTCAAGCAGGCCACCGCCGCGGTGGTGGGGGCCAATGGGGTGGTGGCCTTCGGCATTGCCCGACAGATTGCCCCCCTGGTGGGCCGGCTGATTCTGGTGGGGCGCAACCTCGAGCGCCTGGAAAAAAGCGCCGCCACCCTGCGGCAAAACCTCGAGCGCAAAGGCCAGCCGGTGCCCGAAATACTCACCACCCTGGACATTGCCGCCATCAAAGAAGCAGACTTGATTTTTACCGCCACTTCCGACCCCTCAGCCATCATCTTTCCCGAGCACGTCAAGCCCGGCGCCTGGATTTACGACGAGGGGGTACCGCCCGACGTGCACGACTCGGTCAAGCAGCTTCCGGGGGTGCGGGTGATTCCGGGCGGGGTGGTGCGGCCTCCGGGGGCCATGACCGGCAACCTCGACCTGCACTTTGGCGAGGGGGCCGTACCGGCCTGCCTGGCCGAGACCATGATTCTGGCCGCCGAAGGCGCCTACGAGCGCAAGAGCCTGGGGGGCGAGACCAAAAGCGAGAACATCCAGTTTTTTGTGGAGCGGGCCGAGGCGCTGGGGTTTCAGGTGGTGGACTGAGAATAAGCACCCTGGCCCCTTCACCAGACATTTGTAAGAGGAGGTTTTCCCCATGCTGCTTTTTCTGAGCCCCACCCGGTTCGAAGCCGCCTTCCTCAAGGGCCGAACGTTTACCTTCCACGGGCGCGCCGGGCTGCGCGGGGAGGGCTGGGTCTGGCTCGAGAGCGGCATCGGCAAGGTCAACACCGCCGCCACCCTGGCCGCCTTTGCCAAAGGCCGAAAGGTGGAGCGGGTGCTGCTCTTTGGCATTGCCGGGGCCTACCCCGATGCCGGCCTGGAGTTGGGCGATGCGGCTCTGGCCGAGAGGGAAATCCAGGCCGACCTGGGCCTTCGGGACGGGGGCATGAAGGGCCTGGGCTTCCCCACGCTGGAACTGGAACATAGCCGTTATCACAACCGCTTCCCGCTGGACAGCGCCCTGACCACCGAACTGAGCCAGAGCCTGGGGCTGCCCAGCAAAACCTTCCTGACCCGCGATATGGTCTCGGAAAACCCCACCGAGGCCCGTCTGCTCTCGCGCAGGTGGGAGGCCCACCTCGAGAACATGGAAGGCGCGGCCTTCGCCCAGACCTGCTTGTGGCTGGGCCTGAAGGGCGCCGAGCTGCGGGCGGTTTCCAACCTGGCCGGGGTGCGCGACAAGGCCCAGTGGCGCATCAAACTGGCGGTGGAGAGCCTCGAGCACCACATTCTGCGTATTATTGGGCCATGCTAGACATCACCCGCCGCATCTACCCTGGGGTTCCGGTCTGGCCCGGCGACACGCCGTATAGCTACCAACTGACCGCCCTGATAGCCCAGGGCGACAGCGTGAACGTGGGCAAAATCACCACCACCACCCACCTGGGCACCCACCTGGATGCCCCCTGGCATTATGTGGATACAGGCGAAAAGCTAGAAAGCGTGCCGCTCTCGGTGCTGGTTGGCCCCTGCCGGGTGGTGGACGCGCGGGGGCAAAAAGCCCTCTCGGTGGCGTTTCTCAAGGGGGTGGAGCTGGCCGAGCGAAGCCTCTTTTTCACAGGGCAGCCCAACGACTGGGCTGATTTTCCCCACCACTTCATGCACGTAGAACCCGAAGCAGCCCGATACCTGGCCGGGCAAGGGGTGCGGCTTTTTGGCACCGACTGCCCCAGTGTGGACCCTCTGACCTCCAAAGACCTCCCCGGCCACAAGGCTTTTGCGCAAGCCGGGGTGTACATATTGGAAGGGCTTGCGCTGGAGGGCGTACCGGCAGGCACTTACGAACTTCTGGCCCTGCCGCTTAGGCTCGAGGGGGCCGACGCCGCGCCGGTGCGGGCCATTCTGCGCTGACAACCCTCGGATTGTGGCATGACCAAACCTCGGACAGTGGCATGACCCGAGGAGCCTACCCGGACGTTGCCCGCCCGAAGCACGGCTCTTCCCCAAGCCACTTGGACTCTGAGGAGTCTATCTGAACTGTGGCCGCTCGAGCAGGCCAGGGCCAAACCCCGCACTTATCACGCTCTAAACAGACGTGGCCGACCACGAAAACGAGAATCCGTCTGGGCCAAGACGCATGTTTTCGAGTTTCCAGGCGGCCACGGTTGCAAACAGCACAATGAACCCTGCGCCTACTGTACCTTCAGGGTGATGGTGGCGAGCGGGGGTTCGGTCTCGAGCTTCCCGGTCTCGCGCACCTCGTAGGTGACCTCCCCAGGGCCGGGGTCGGAGAAATAGCTCCAGCCACAGGCTGCGCTTAGCGGAATCTCCTTGCGTCCTATAATCCGATCCCCGCGCCGCACCAGCACGGTGTAGCTGCTGGCCGAGCCCACCCCGCCGAAGCGGAAGGGCCTCGAGACCGTACCCCCCGCTTGCAGGTTGGAAAGGGCAAAGCTCTGGCTACAGATGGCCCCCGCCTGGGCTTCGGGCACCACCAGCGAGATTCGAGCGCCCGAGGCAGCGCCTTCGGGCCGCACCTCGTACACCCGGGTTCCGCCAGAAGGCGGCGGGACATTCAGACTCCACTGCCCGTTGGCATCGGCTGTAACCCGTCCCAGGCTGGCCCCGTCCTCAAAGACCTCCAGCACCTGGCCCGGCTGGGCCGTACCCTGCAGGGTAAAGCCCGTAGCAGCCACGGTAGCCCCATCCTGGAGTCCGGTGAAAGAGGGGCCTGAAGGCCTGAGGAACTCAACCTCGACGCGCTCACCCCGAGTCTGACCCGGTTGCCGGGCCTCGAAGGTGTGCGCTCCGGGTGCTTGGGCCGAGGCTGGCAGGGGGAAGCTCCACTTTCCATCCGGGCCCACCGTCACTGTCCCCAGGAGGTTGCCGTTGTCGAAGAGCTCGAGGCTCTCCCCCGGCCTGCCGGTGCCCTGCAGGGCCTGGCTGCCGGCGGTCAGGGTGGAACCACTCTTGGGCGCGGTAATGCTCAGGGCAGCCACCGCCGGTGTAAGGCCCGCGCTAAAGGCCCGCAAACCCAGCCCGGGCAAAACCGAGAGCAGGCCCAAAAGGCCCATCGCGGCCAGCAGAAGGCCCAGGGCCGGCGCACCCATCCGCGCCGCCGGCGCCATCAGCCCCTGGGTCAGGCCCATTGGTGCTGCCGCGACCGGAATACCCGGCGCTTCCGAGCTGCCAAACTGGGCCAAGGCCGCCTCGGCCTCCCGGTCTTCGGCTTCCTGCACAGGGGTGGGCTTGCTGAAAATCAGAAAGAAGGTTTTGAGGTAGTAGTAAGCCCCAATGGCCGAGGTCACCAGAGCCAGCACCACCAGCCCGTAGAAGCCCGCCCGGGCCGCCTCCTGGAAGACCAGGTACTTGGCCCAGAAGCCGGCCAGAGGCGGCAGCCCCAGCACCGAAAGAATGCCCAGGCCCATGGCCCCACCCAGCAGGGGCTTGCGGTACCACAGGCCGCGCAGGCGCTCTAAGGGCACGTCCTGGTTGGAGAGCATCGAGAGCACCGCGAAGATAAGGCCCGTGGCCAGGCCGTAGGTCAGCAGGTAAAAGGGCACGGTGGCCTGTCCGGTCGGGCCAAGGAGCCCCAGCCCAAGGTAGCCCGCGTTGGCGATGGAGGAGTAGGCGAAAAGCCGCTTGGCCTCGGTCTGGTTCAAAGCCCCCAGGTTGCCGAACAGGGTGGATAGGGCAATCAGCACCGCCATCCCCACCCCCCAGGCTTCCAGGCCCTCGGGGGTAAAGATGCGCAGCATGGCCGCAAACGCCGCCGCCTTAACCGCCGTGGCCATGAACAGCGTGACCACCGTGGGGCTGCCCTGGTACACGTCGGGCGACCACCACTGGAAGGGCACCATGGCGGTTTTGAAGGCAAAGGCCGCCATGATCAGGAACAATCCAGCAATGTAGAGGGGCCCCGAGCCGGACGACCCCGCCGTAAAGCTACCGGTTGCACCAAAGTAGAGGGCGATGCCATACAGGAAAATGGCCGCACCCAGGGCCCCCAGCAAAAAGTACTTCAAGCCCGCCTCGAAGCCTTTCTCGTCGCGTTGCCAGGTAGCGAGCACGTAGAGAGGTAGCGAGAAGACCTCGAGGGCAATCAGCAGCACCACCAGGTTGGGGCTGCTGGCCATGATGTGCATACCTGTCACCGCGAATAGCAGCAGGAGGGGGTACTCAAACTTTTTGGCCGGCCCCAGCAGCAAGGCCCACAAGCCGCCCAGGATGGCCACCAGGGTCAGGCCCCTGGCCAGGGTGTCGAAGCGGTAGAGGCCCCCAAAGGCCTCCACCGTCTGGCCCCAGCCCACCACGCAAAACAGCCCTGCCAGTACCAGCCCCGCCACCGTCACGATGCGGGTGGCCTCACGGGAGATGACAAAGGCAAGCAACGACAGTACCGTGGCGAAGCCCGCCAGCACGTACAGGGTTAGCATCGCGCACCTCCAGCAGTCGAGAACCGCGGGCCTGGGGTCAACAAGCCAACCCCAAAGCCCGAACGGGCCGATGAATCAAGCGCAAAGGCCTTCACGAAGCACCTCCCAAGAGGGCGGCGATGGCCTTGCCCAGGGGCTCGAGGTAAACCGTGAAGAGCTTCGGGTAGAGGCCCATCAAGAGCAGTACCGCCACCGTCACCGCGGCAAAACCCCACTCGCGGGCGTTTAGGTCAGGCACGGCCTGGGCCTGGGCGCTCTCCTGGAAAAGTTTCTGGAAGGCCGTGAGCGCATAGGCCGCCGCCGCAATGACCGCCAAAAAGGCCACAAAGGTCAGCCAGGGCGACACCTTGTAGGCCCCCAGCAGGGCCATCAGCTCGCCCGGGAAGCCCGAAAGCCCGGGCAGCCCAATCATGGCCATCAGCAAGAACATCCCCAGCACATAGAGCGCAGGGGTGTGTTTGGCCAGCCCCCGCACAGGGTTAATCTCGAGGCTGCCGGTGCGCCCATAGACCAGCCCCACGAACAAGAACATAGCCGAGCCGTAAATCATCGAGGCCCCTAGCAAGTAAAGCGCACCCACCGTACCTTCCGTGTTGCCACTAAAGAGCCCCAGCGCCCCAATGCCCATGTGCGAAACCCCGGCGTAGGCCAACAAAGTCTTCCAGTCGGGGGCGCTGAAGGCCACCCAGGCCGCATAGATGGCCCCAAAGGCAGCCAGGAACAAAAGCAAGCCCTGCCACTCCCTAAAACCCTCCGGCATCAGGGGAATGGCCCATTTGAAGAAGGCGAAGATGCCCACCTTATAAAGCGTACCCATGGCATCGGCCAGACCCGAGGGGTGGTTCTGCTGGTGGAAGCTCGGCAGCCAGGCGTGCAGGGGGAAGAGCGGGGTCTTGACCGCCAGCGCCACCAGAAAGCCCAGGAAAGCCAGCGCGGCGGTTTGCCCGGTCAGGGGGTTGGCCGCCAGGTCGGTGTAGAGGAAGCTATCGGCGCCCCCCAGGAATCGCACCGCAAAGATGGCCGCCAGCATGGGCAGCGAGCCCACCAGGGTAAAGAGGGCAAAGATGTAGATGGCCCGCAGGCGCTCCGGCCCGCCATAGAACCACAGCATCAAAAGCGCGGGAATCAGGGTGGCTTCGAAGAAGAAGTAGAAGAAAATCAGGTCCTGCGCGGCAAAAATACCCAGCAAGCCGGTCTGCATCATGAGCGCATAGGCCAGGAAGCGCACCGGCACATCGGCAATCCAGACCCCGAGCAAGACCACCAGATTCACCGCCACCCACAAGAACAGGCCCGCTCCATCCAACCCCAGCGCGTAGTAGACCCCGGCCTCGGGCAGGAAAGGAATCTGACTGGCATAGGCCACGCCCTGCCCACCGTAGCCCGCAAACAGCACGCACGAGATAACCAGGCTCACCACTGCCGAGGCAACGGCGAAGGTACGGCCCAGGCCAGGCAGAATGAGCAGCAACAACCCCGCCAAGAGGGGCAACCACAGCCCTAGATGAATCATCGCAACACCCCCCAGCCCAGGAGCAGCACCAGCGCCAGGAGCAGCCCAGCCAGGTAAAAGCGCAGGGCGCCGGTCTCGAGCCTCGCCAGCAGGCTGCCCAGCCCGCCCATCAGGCTACCCAACCCCGCAAAGCCACTCAGCAGGCCCTTGTCGCCCCCAAACAGCAGTTCGGCCAGGCCCTTGGCGGGGTTGACCAGCAGGGTGTTGTACAGCGCGTCGGCGTAAAAACCTTGCAGGGCCGCCGCCTGGAAACGCTCGTACCAGGCCGGCATCTTCTGCTGGAAGAAGCGGAAACCCCACCACAAAGCCGCCACCGCAACCACTGCGGAAATGGCAATCAACACCCATTCGGTCAGTACCGGTAGCTTCTCGTGGGGGAAGTCGCCAATGGCCTTGGTCAGGTAGGGCTCAATGAAGTTTTTGTAGTCAATTACGTACGGTAGCCCGATAAAGCCCACGCCCAAAGCCCCGCCCATCAAAATGTGGTTGGGCCAGAGCATCACCGCCGGGCTTTCGTGGGGGTGCGCCTTGCCCCGGTACTCGCCCCAGAAGACCAGCACATACCAGCGAATCGAGTAAAGCGCCGCCAGTACCGAAGCACCCAGCATCAGCACCCAGAGCCAGGGGCCAAACTCGAAGGCGTAGGCCAGAATGGCGTCCTTCGACCAGAAGCCGGCCAGGGGCACCAGCCCCCCCGAAGCAAAGGTGGCCACCAGGCCGTGCAGGTGCGTGGCGGGCAGGTACTTGCGCATCCCGCCCATCTGCCGCACGTCCTGTTCACCCCCCAGGGCGTGAATCACCGAGCCAGAGGTCATGAACATCAGGGCCTTGAAAAAGGCGTGGGTGACGATGTGGAAGATTGCGACCCAGTAGGCCCCCACCCCCACCGCCACGAACATAAAGCCCAGTTGGGAAAGGGTCGTATAGGCCACAATGCGCTTGATATCCCACTGGCCCAGCGAGCACAAAGCCCCGTAGTAGGCGGTCAGAAGCCCAATGGCCACAATCAGGCCGGCCAGGAAGCCGTCCCCGTGCAAGATGAAAGCGTGCCGCACCAGCAGGTAGACCCCCGCCGTGACCATGGTGGCCGCGTGAATCAGGGCCGAGACCGGCGTGGGGCCGGCCATGGCATCGGGCAACCAGACCATCAGGGGCACCTGGGCGCTCTTGCCAATGGCTCCGATGAGCAGAAAGAAGCCCGCCAGCGTTAGGGTGGTGAAGCTATAGCCCCCAGCCTCCACCTTGTCCACCAGCTCCGAGATGGAGAGGGTGCCAAACATGCTCCACAAAAGGCCCATGGCCAGCAAAAAGCCCAGGTCGCCGATGCGGTTGACGATAAAGGCTTTGCGGGCCGAGTCGGCATTAACCCGCTCGTGGTACCAGAAGCCAATCAGCAGGTAGGAGGCCAGCCCCACCCCCTCCCAGCCGATGAACACCACCGGCAGGCTATCGCCCAGTATGAGGACCAGCATGGCCGCAATAAACAGGTTGAAGTAGCTGAAAAAGCGGCTGTAGCCGGGGTCGCCGTGCATGTAGCCAATGGCCCAGACGTGAATTAAGAAGCCCACGCCGGTGACCACCATCAGCATGACCCCCGAGAGGTTGTCCAGGTTCAGGCTGAAGGGAATGCCTGGCAACCACTCGGCCAGCGTCCATCTGGCCCCGCCCTGCAAGAGCAAGACCAGGCCCAGGCAGAAACTGCCCAGCACCAAGAGCGAGGCCAGCCAGCCGGCTGCCGGCTCACCGATGCGACGGCCAAACAACCCCAGAACTGCAAAGCCCAGCAAGGGAAGTCCAATCACCAGGGGTAGAAGCAGATTCTCCAGCACGATTTACCCCCTCAGTTGCCGCAGCTCGTCCACGCTGGTGGTCTCGCGCCGGCGGAAGATGGCCACAATCAGGCCCAGGCCCACCGCCACCTCGGCGGCTGCAATGGCGATGATGAACAGCACCACCACCTGCGCGTCGAGGCTGCCCGAGAGCTTGGAAAAGCTGATCAGCGAGAGCGCGGCTGCGTTTAGCATTAGCTCAATCGAAAGAAACACCAGGATTGCCGTGCGCCGGGTCAGCGCGCCATAAGCCCCGATCGAAAACAACAAGGCGGAAGCTACCAGCCAGATCATCGCTTCACCACCGCCCTCTCATCCTTCTGTTCGGCAATCGGGGGGTTGGGCTTTTTTTCCTGGCGGGGGTGGGCCGGATGGCCGGTGGCCGCGATAATACGTTCCGGCTCAATCAGCACCACCGCGGCCACGGTGGCCACCAGCAGCAAGAAACCCACCACCAAAAGCGCATAGAGCCACTTCTCGGGGTCGTAAAGCAGCGGCCCCAGGGCCTGCGGCAGACCACCGCCCAGCGCGGGCGCACCGGCAGGCGGCTGAAACCGGGTGACCGCAAAGGTCAGCACCCCAGCCAGAGCCAGAGCGCCCAGGCCCGCCACCCAGGGCAGCCGTGGCAGGAAGTCTGCGCCCACATTTGCGCTTGCCGCCGAGAGCAACATGATCACAAACAGGAACAGCACCACAATGGCCCCGGCATAGACGATGATCTGAACCATGGCCACAAAACGGGCTTCCAGCGCCACATAAACACCCGCCACCACAAGAAAGTTGGCAATCAGCGCCAGGGCTGCGTGGACGGCGTTTTGCAGGCGCACCACCGCAATGCCGGTTCCGACCAGCACCAGCAGCGCAAGGATCTCCCAAAATCCGGCACTCATTGATTCCTCCACAGGTTTGGTGAGCCTCCAGAACCGTTCATAATCCGAGTGATTCTACTCAGAAAAATGTGCATTCGGGAATACTCATCTCCGGTTCTCGGCCGACGTCGAACGGCTCCGGCAACCCGATACCGGGCCTACTTTGCCCTGGGTGGCTTCACGCCCTCGAGCTCAGCTCTTACGTAGGGCACGCTGTAGCCCTTCTTCACCGGCTTGCCGGTATAAGCCGCCTCGCGGCGCTGGGGCTTGGTGCCCTCCACCTCGACCAGCATATCTTCCTTGCCGTACACAAAGTCGGAGTAGCGGTAGTCGGCCATCTCGAAGTCGTAGCCCATCACCACCGCACCGGTCGGGCACGCCTCTTCGCACAGGCCACAAAAAATGCAGCGCAGCATATTTATTTCGTAGACCCTGGCATAGCGCTCCCCCGCGCTGACCGGGTTTTGCGGGTCGTTTTCGGCGGCTTCCACATAGATGGCATAGGCCGGGCAGGCCGCCGCACACAGCGAACAGCCAATGCACTTTTCCAGCCCGTTGGGGTGCCGGGTCAGCACATGCCGCCCGTGGAAACGCGGCTTGAGCGGTACCGGAGCATCCGGGTAGGGGATGGTCACAGGTTTGGAAAACAGCGCTTTTAGCGTGATGCCCATGCTTTGCGCCAGCGCAGCGATGCTCATGAAATCACCCCTTTCGTCAGTCGCCCGCGCCCATGCGCGGGAGGGCCCTGGGTTTGGGCTTGCTGGTCAGAATCACGTAAACCGAGAAGGCCACCAGGCTCAAAAGCGAGAGCCAGCCCAGAATGGCAACGGGCAGCTTGTAGGCCACCACCAAGGCCGCCACCATGAACCAGGCCAGCGCCAACGGAAAGAGCCGACCCCAACTAAAAACCATCAGCTGGTCGTAGCGAAGCCGGAAAAGCGTGCCCCGCACCCAGATGAAGAAGAACAAAAACAGCGCAATCTTGGCGAACATCCACACATAGGGCAGTGCAAACAGTCCACCGATGACGGGGAGTTGCTCCATGAAGCCGGGCATCCGCCAGCCGCCCAGAAAGAGCGTGGGAATCAGGGCCGCAGCCGTAATCAGGTGGATGTACTCGGCCATCTGAAACAAGGCCCACTTGATGGAGCTGTACTCGGTGCTGTAACCCCCGACCAGCTCTTGTTCAGCCTCGGGCAGGTCGAAGGGGGTGCGGGCCGCTTCGGCCATACTGGTCAGCAGGAAGATGGCAAAGGCCGGGAGCATATAAAGGATGAGCCAGCCGTTTTCGTGCTGCCAGTTCACGATGTTCTGGAGGTTAAGCGACCCCACCAGCACCACCGGGGCCAGCAGGCTGATGCCCAGGGCCAGCTCGTAGGAGATGAGCGAGGCCGAGGAGCGCAACGAACCCAGAAGCGAATACTTGGAGTTCGAAGCCCAGCCTGCCAGGAAGATGCCGTAGATGGCCATCTCCGAGACCGCAAAGACGTACAGCAGGCCCACATCCAGGTTGATCACCCAGGGGTCGTAGCCGAAGAAGGCATCCTTGGGGCCAAATGGAATCAGGCCGAAGGTCAGCACGGCAAAGGTGACCGAGATCATGGGGGCCAGCACGAAGACCACCTTGTCGGCCCTGGCCACCACCAGGTCTTCCTTGAAAATGGACTTGATGGCATCGGCCAAAGGCTGCAAAAGGCCATCGGGCCCCACCCGGTTGGGCCCCTGGCGAATCTGGATGCGGGCCAGCAGACGGCGTTCAATCAGGGTCATGTAAGCAAAGGCCGTCAGCAAGCCAAAAATCACCAGAAAAGCCTTAACCCCGACCATCCAGAGCGGGTCGGTGGCGTTGGGGTCGGCGGCAGGGGTGGGGTCGGCGCCCAGGGCGATACCGGCAAGGAGCAACGAAACAAAAACCATGTGCTTACGAACGGAAGGAAATGGGTTACGGCCAGGAGTGGATTCACTCCAGGCAACCCACGATCCCCTGTCCCCTGTCCTCTGTCCCCTGTCTTGAGGCTTCATGCTTCACCCCCAACCAAGATTCTGGCCTCCACCCGGCGGCCCGCCCAGGCGCCCAGCGCTGGTAGATACATGAACCCGTTGGGGAGGCCGGGCACCACCCTGACCTCGAGCTTCTCTACTCCTCTCGGCGTATCCAACTCAACCCGGTAGCCATCGGCCAGGCCCTGGGCCCGGGCCGTCTCCGGGCTCATCTCCAGCCTGACCTCTACCGCCCTGGCCACCGCCCCCACCAGCTGCTCCTGCCGCCACATGGTCGGGCGCAAGTAGAGCGGGCCCTGGGTCACGTCCGACTCGGAGGCCGCCCAGCCGGTGGCTTTGGGCATCCAGCGCTCCATCACCGCAGGCAGTTTGAGTTTTTCGTGGAGCCAGCGGGTAGCCTGGCGCACCAAACGGAAGGGGGCCTTTACCCCGGCGGCCTCGGCAATCAGGCCCAAAGCCGCCACCGCCCCGTCGGCCTCACCGTTGTTGATACCGGCGGGTTCTAAGGGCAGCACGCGGCCCTCGAGGTTGAGCGTATGCCCCCGCTTTTCGTAGGCGGTCTGGCCCGGCAGCACCACATCGGCATACCTGTCGGCCAGGGGGTGCCGGTGGGTCAGGTGCAGGATACGGAAGGAGGCCGCGCGGAGCTGGGCTTCCTGTGGCAGGTAGGCAAAATAGACCGCCTTGGGGCCGGTTTCGGTCCAGCCCGCCCCTCCTTTTCCGGGGAACAAGCCCAGGGCTTCCAGCCCCCTGGCATTGGCCGCAGGCGTCATGCACATCACCTTGGCGCCCAGGCGATCGGCCAGCTGCCTGGCCCTGGTGGCCGCCTCGGGCTGGTTGAGCACCCCTGCGCCCAGCACCAAAACCACCCTCTGGCTGGCGGCCAGCCGACCCTTGACCCAGGCCACCGGCTGTTCCAGTCCAGCGGGGGCCTCGCCCTGACCCAGCAAGGCCGATAACAAAGCCACCTCTGCCCCAGGCGCGTGCACGGCACTGGCCCCGGCCCATTTTGCGGTGTTGGCCGGATAGACGCTGAAGAGGGCCAGCTTGTCCGTGAGGCGCGGCATCCGCTCCTTGATGTTGAGGTCTGCAAAGGGCGTACCGTGGTTGAGCTTGCCCGCTGGCTTGAGGCCCCGGCTGTACTCCGAAAGCCGCAGGTGCAGGGTGGGGGCCTCCTCGGCGGGGTCGCCCAGCACCAGCACAAACTCGGCGTCCAGCAGGTCGTCGAAGCTGGCCGGCGAGAAAACCGTAACAGGGTAGGCGGTGCGGCCCTGGAAGTCGCGGTGGGGGGTGCTCAGGGCCTGGGCCAGTTCGAAGGCCGCCAGGCCCTCCTCGAGGGAAGCGTGGCCGCCCAGATAGACCCCAATGTCGGTTCTGGCAACGCCCTGCAAACCCTTGCGGATGGCCTCGAGGGCCTCTTCCCAGCTGGCCTCCACCAGCCGGCCCTCCTTGCGTACCAGGGGCGAGCGCACCCGGTTCTCGTTCACCCATTCGTGGCCAAAGCGGGCCGCATCCGAGATCCAGACCTCGTTCACCTCCCGGCGCTCTGCCGCCCGGATGCGCTCTAAAAGCCCGCTGCGGGCATCCACCGTAATGGCCGCCCCGCAAGCATCGTCCATCGAGGTGGTCTCGGTGGAGTCGTACTCCCAGTTGCGGGCCCGGAAACGCGCGGTCTGATCCAGCAAGGCCCCCACGGGACAGATATCCACAATGTTGCCGGTGAAGTTGGAGGGCAGACCGGCTTCCTCGCTGTTGATGAAGGTGTGCACCCCCCGCTCGATGAAGTCCAGCACCTCGTCGCCCGGGATTTCCTCAAAGTAGCGCACGCAGCGCTTACAGTGAATGCAACGCTCCCGGTCCAGCACGATGAAGGGCGAAAGGGCATGGTGCTTGTCCACGTGCCGCCGGGTCATCTCGAAGCGGGTGTAAAGCGGCAGCTCCAGCGGGTCGGGCTGGTAGAACTTTTCCACCAGGCCGTACTCATAGCTGCGGTCTTGCAGCTCGCAGGCCCCGCCCTTGTCGCAGGTGGGGCAGTCGAGCGGGTGGTTGAAGAGGGTGAGTTCGACCATCCCCGACTGGGCGTGCTTTACCTCGTCGGAGAGCGTATCGATCACCATGCCATCGCTGACTGCGGTTATACAGGCCGCCGACAGCTTGGGCATCCAGAAAATCTTGGGCTGTCCATTTTCCAGGATGAACTGACCATCCGGCCCTTTGCGGGGGCTTCCGGTCCTGACCAGGCACATCCGGCAGGCCCCGATGGGCGAGAGATGCTTCTCCGCGCAGAACAGGGGCACGTCGTAGCCGGCATGAAAGATGGCATCCATGACCGAAGTGCCGCTCGGCACCTCGACGGTTCGATCGTTAATGGTTACCTTGGCCATCGCCTCCATCACCCCCAGCGGCTCCCGGCCCGCTCAACGGGCTTGCCGTTTTCCACAAGGTCCACAAACTGCTGGCGGAAGTGTTTGAGGCTTCCCCGCACCGGCCAGCAGGCGGCATCGGCCAGCGCACAGAAGCTGCGGCCCTCAATCTGGTCGAGCATATCCTCCAGCAGTTCCACATCGCCCTTCTGGCCCTGGCCTGTGCCAATCTTCTCGAAAAGGCTCACCATCCAGCCCGAGACCCCCTCACGGCAGGGGGTGCACTTTCCGCAGGATTCATGGCCGTAGAAGCGGGTCACGTTCCACATTGCATCAACCATGCTCATGCTGGCCGGGATGCCAATCACCCCCCCGGTGCCCAGCAAGGAGCCTTTGGCGCTGATGGCCTCGTAGTCCATGGGGGTGTCCAAAATCTCTTCCGTCCAGGGCAGCGGTGGGCAGGAAGAGCCCCCGGGGATAATCGCCTGGATGGGCTCGGTGGGGCCGCCTGCCCAGTCGAACAAAAGCTCGCGGAAGGTGGTGCCCAAAGGCAGCTCGTACACCCCCGGACGCTTGAAAGGCCCGCTGACCTGAAAGAGCTTGTGGCCCTTGGATTTTTCGGTGCCCATGCTGGCAAACCAGTCGGCCCCCCGCTCGACGATGTGAACCACCGAGCACAGCGATTCAACGTTGTTGATGGTGGTGGGCATCCCCCACAGGCCCGCCTGGGCCGGGAAGGGAGGCTTCATGCGCGGGTTGGCGCGAAGGCCCTCGAGGGAGTTCATCAGGGCCGTTTCCTCGCCGCAGATGTAGGCCCCAGCGCCCCGATGCACATACAGATCGAAGCTGAAGCCTGTGCCCATCACATTCTGGCCCAGGTAGCCCTGGGCATACGCCTCCCGGATGGCCGCCACCAAACGGTCGTAGGCCCGACGGTACTCCCCCCGGATGTAGATATAGCCCTTGCTGGCCTGGATGGCCACCCCGGCAATCATCATGCCCTCAATCAGCTGGTGAGGGTCATCCTCCATCAGATAGCGGTCTTTGAAGGAGCCCGGCTCCGACTCATCCGCATTGCAGACGATGTAGTGCTGCTTGCCGGTGTTCTTGGGCATGAAGCTCCACTTGAGCCCGGTGGGGAAGCCGGCCCCACCCCGCCCGCGCAGCCCGGACTTTTTGACTTCCTCAATCACCCAGTCCTGGCCCTGCTGAATGGCCTTGCGGATGGCCTGATAGCCGCCGTGCGCCAGGTAGAAATCCAGCGTCCAGCAGCCCGGTTGGCCCACGTAACGGTACAGGGTTCTCTCAAAGCGGGGGTCCTTGCCGCTGGTGATCGGCCCACTGCTCACGCTCCCACCTCTTCTCCACGGTTGTGTACGACGTGGCCGGCTTTGCCCGGCAGCACGATCTCCTCCAGTCGCTTGCCTTCGCGCAAACCCTGCAAAAGGGCGTGCAGGCGAGCTTTGGTCACACACTCCACGTAGGGCTCGTCGTTAATCTGCACCACCGGCGCGGTGTGGCACGAGCCCAGGCACTCCACCTTTTGAATGCTGAAGAGGCCGTCGGGAGTGACCTCGCCGCGCAGGATGCCCAGCTCCTGCACTAGCTCATCCCACAGTTCGTCGGCCCCGCCGATTGCGCAGCTCAGGGTCGCGCAAACCTGGATGTGATACCTGCCGGTGGGCAGGGCCTGGTAGTAGCTGTAAAAGCTCATCACCCCCGCCACTTCGGTTGCTGTGGTTCCCAGAATGCTGGCAATCTCCTCCTGGCGCTCAGGGGAGATCCAGCCCTCGTCCTGCTGTACCCGGCGCAGCATGGGCATCAGGGCCGCTCTGCGCCCCTGGGGGGTGTCCGGATACTGCGCGAAGACCTCGCGCAGCCAGTCCTGTTTGTCATCGAAAAATCCCATAGGCCTCCGCTTTGATGTGGGGATTCATGTTCAGAAACACTGTTGTTTGTCCGCTGCCGCCACTTCGAAAACTCATCGGTCCACGTCCCCCATAACCGGGTCGAGCGAGGCGATGACCGCGACCATGTCGGCAACCTGTACCCCCTTGCAGGCGTAGGGCAGGCTCTGCAGGTTGACGAAGCTCGGCGAGCGTACCTTGACCCGGTAGGGCATGGAACCCCCGTCGGAAACGATGTAGTAGCCGAGTTCTCCTCGAGCGCTTTCGGTGGGCACGTAAACCTCGCCCAAAGCCGGGTGGAAGCCCTCGGTCACCAGCTTGAAATGATAGATGACCGCCTCCATGGAGGTTTCCAGCAGGTGCCGGGGCGGTAGCGAAATTTGCGGGTTGGGGTCACGGATGGGGCCGGGGCCCAGGGCCTCGAGCCGCTCGACGGCCTGCTGGATAATCTTGACCGACTCGCGCATCTCCAGAATGCGAATGACCATGCGGTCGAAGATATCGCCACCGTCCAGCACCGGCACGTCAAAGTTGTAGGTTTCGTAGCCGGCGTAGGGGTAGGCCTTGCGCACATCGTAGTTGACCCCCGAGGCCCGCAGGCTGCCCCCAGTGAGCGAGAGGTTGATGGCGTCCTCCGCAGGAATGACCGAGACACCGCGGGCGCGCTCGTAGAAGATGGGGCTCTCCCGGAACAGCGCCTCGTACTCGTCTATGCGGGCCGGCATCTGCACGATGAATTTTTTGACCTCGCCCAGGAATTCCGGCGGCAGGTCTTCCTTCAGGCCCCCGATGCGGATGTAGTTGTGGTGGAAGCGCTGGCCCGAGACCCACTCGAAGAGGTCGAGCACCGCCTCGCGCTCCCGGAAGGCATAGAAGAAGGGCGTCAGAGCCCCAAAGTCGAGCAGGCCGGTTCCCAGAAAAACCAGGTGCGAAGCGATGCGCGACAGCTCGTTGAGCATCACCCGGATGGCCTGGGCCCTGGGGGGCACCTGGGCCCCTACCAGCTTTTCCACGCTCAAGGCGTAGGCCAGGTCGTGGCTGAAGCTGTGCAGGTAGTCCATGCGGGGGGTATAGGTAATGCACTGGGTGTAGGTGCGGTACTCCATGTTCTTCTCGAAGCCGGTGTGCAGGTAGCCGATATGGGGGGTCAGGCGCAGAATCTGCTCCCCGGAAAGATCGACCACCACCCGCAGCACCCCGTGGGTCGAGGGATGCTGGGGCCCCACGTTGAGGGTCATGACTTCGGATTTGAGCTCCGGCGCATCGGCAATATCGTAGGCCTCGACCGAAGGGCTGTGCAGCTTCTGGGGGTCGCGCACCATCAGTTGCCTCCTTTGACCACTTTCTGCACCTCGGCAGCCACGTCCTGATAGCCCTTGCGGGAGCCACCCCGCCAGCCGGTCAGGCCACCCTTGTTGCCGGAGAGACCAGCGCGGAAAGCGTCGGGGTCAATGAAGCGGCCCTCCTTGAAGAGCGTGGGGGTCTCGCCCAGCGGAAAATCTTTGCGCAGGGGGTAGCCCTCGAGGTCCTCTGGGGTCAGGATTTTTCTAAGGTCGGGGTGGCCCTCAAAGCGGATGCCGAACAGGTCGAACACCTCGCGCTCGAGGTAGTCAGCCCCCATCCACAAATCGGTCAGGCTGGGCAGGCTGGGGTAGGCCTCGGGCACGAAAACCCGGATGAAAACCCGGCTTCCGTCGCCCCCCTTGTAACCCGGCAGCGATACCAGCTCATACACCACACAAAAGCGCTCGGGTTTTGGTTGCGGATAGGTCAGGTAGTCAATGCCCACCACATCGGCCAGGTAGTTCCAGCCTTGCTCCTTGAGGGCTGCCAGCACGGACTTGAACTCGCTTCTGGGCAGCACCACCCAGGTGTTTCCGTGGGCCTGCTCGATTTCCCAGCCCCTGGTGCGGGCCTGTTCTAGTAGCTCTGCCAGCTTCTGCATATGCACCTCGGGCTCCTATCGCTTCCAGCCTTCGACCTTGGGCAGCTTGCGGCCTTCGTCGTCGCGGGCCTTGCCCTGGATTTTTTTCTGGAGCTGCATGACCGCGTAAATGAGGGCCTCGGGCCGGGGTGGGCAGCCCGGCACAAACACATCCACCGGCACCACACTGTCCACGTTCTGCACGATGGCATAGTTGTTGAACATGCCCCCCGAGGACGCACAGGCCCCCATCGAGATCACCCACTTGGGGTCGGGCATCTGGTCGTAGACCCGGCGCATGACCGGGGCCATCTTTTTGGAAAGCCGCCCGGCCACAATCATCACATCGGCCTGGCGCGGCGAGGCTCGGAAGACCTCCGAGCCGAAGCGGGAAAGGTCGTTGCGGGCATCGGTCGAGGCCATCATCTCGATGGCGCAGCAGGCCAGGCCAAAGGTGGCCGGCCACAGGCTATTGGAGCGCCCCCAGGCAATGAGCTTCTCCAGGGTGGTGAACAGGATGCCCTCGTTCTCGAGTTCCTGCACATCTTTGGTGAACAGATCGGTAAGGGTTGCCATTCTCAAGACCTCCGTCGCGGGCTAGACGTCGCAGGTCTCGAGTTCTTGCAACTTGAGACTTGCGACCGCATGGTTAGTGCCACTTCATCACGCCCTTGTACCACTCGTATAAAAAGCCCACAAAAAGCAGCACCGTAAACACCACCAGGCCCCAAAAGCCCACGATGCCCACGGTGCCCGCACTCACCGCGTAGGGCCACAGAAAAGCCACTTCTACGTCAAAAATAATGAACAGCATAGCGACCGCGTAAAAGTGCACCGGGAAACGCTTGACCTCCCCCGCCGGGTCGTTGCCCGACTCGTAAGGCATCAGTTTGAAACGCCCGCCTTTTTTGGGCCCCAAAATGGCCCCCACCACGGCGGCCAGAACCGCAATTCCAACGGCAACCGCCAGGTACACCAGTAGAGCCTGATACTCACTTATAGGTGACATGCGCCTCCTTTTTTGGCGGCTTGGCTTGTGCCGGTCTTCACGAGGTTCTCAATACCCGCACCGCCTCCCCGCACTGCTGTCGCCAACATCTTACACTTTCACATTCACGACGCAAATATCGTTCAGAAAAATTTTACTTTTCGCGGCCCGCCCACACTGTAGACCAGGCTCTTAACATCATGCTGCTGGGCTCAGGTGGCGGCCCCATCCACCCGCTGCCCTTGTGTTTCTTTCCGACCATTCCAGAGGAGCAGCCATCGTCAACCATCGCTTCACCAAGAGGGGGAGCGCTTCAGAGCGGTCAGACAAGGAAAAAATCTCTTTCGGATCAGGGCGTGCACCTCGCTTCACATTCGCAGCCTTGGTGCGAGAATGCCTGGTTCTGAACAGAACAGTGGCCGCCTGGATGGGCGGCCACGTCTGTGAAGAGCACGATAACCTGGTTAGATAAACTTCCCGTCCGTCAAGGGTCCGAGTAACTGAAATTCTGGCCCAGATGGCCTGAAGGCTCAGTTTTGGGGCCTCCCGCTCGTCGTTCTGTATGTTCAGGAGGCCTGCCGCAGACGAGCTTCCTCGAGGGCCTTCAGGGGCCTGTCGAGGTGGGGCAGGTCGAACACCACCTCCGATACCCCCGAACCGGGCAGCTCGTACATCAGGTCAACCATGGCTTTTTCGATGACCGCTCGCAGGCCGCGGGCGCCCGTTCCACGCTTGAGGGCCCGGCGGGCAATCTCGCGCAGCACACCCGGCGTAAAGCGCAGCTCGATGCCCTCCATGCGCAGTAATTCCTGATACTGCCGGATAAGGGCGTTCTTGGGTTCGGTCAGGATACGCACCAGGGCTTCTTCGTCGAGGGCCTCGAGCTGCACCATCACCGGCAACCGGCCCACAAACTCGGGAATCAGGCCAAAGCGGATGAGGTCTTCCGGGATAGGCTCGGGCTTTTCCTCGGTTTTCTTGGGGCGGGTGAAACCGATGGGGTTCTGGTCCACCCTCGAAAGCACGATGCGCTCGAGGCCCTCAAAAGCACCGCCCAGAATGAACAGGATGTTTTTGGTGTTCAGGGTGATGAACTCCTGGTGCGGATGCTTGCGGCCCCCTTGTGGCGGCACATTGGCAATGGTTCCTTCCACAATTTTCAGCAGGGCCTGCTGCACCCCTTCCCCCGAGACGTCCCGGGTCAGGCTGGGGTTCTCCGACTTGCGGGCGATTTTGTCAATTTCGTCAATGTAGATGATGCCCTTTTCGGCGGCCTGAATGTCAAAATCGGCAGCCTGCAAAAGCCGCAGCAAAACGTTTTCCACGTCCTCGCCAACGTAACCCGCCTCGGTCAGAGTGGTGGCATCGGCAATCGCAAAGGGCACATCGAGCATCCGGGCCAGGGTCTCGGCCAGCAGGGTCTTGCCGGTTCCGGTGGGGCCAATGAGCAGCACATTGGACTTTTGCACCTCGGCCTCGGGGTGCATCAGGCGCTTGTAGTGGTTGTAGACCGCTACCGAAAGGGTTTTCTTGGGCAGTTCCTGCCCGATCACATACTGGTCGAGGAAACTCTTGATTTCGGCAGGCTTGGGCAGGTGGCTGGGGCCTACAAAGCCCGGCCTGGGTTCTGCTTCCAGCAGGTCGTTGGCCCGCTCCACACACTCGTTGCAGATGAAAACCTCGCCCAGCGGCGACTCGATCAGGTGGGCCACCTCGGGGTGCTTGCGCCCACAAAAACTGCAGGAGGGCTTACTGCGTCTCACGGCTAACCACCTGGTCTACCAACCCGTAGCCAGCAGCCTCTTCGGCGGTGAGGTAGTAGTCTCGTTCGGTATCGCGCTCCACCTTTTCCAAAGGCTGCTTGGTGTGGCGGGCGATGATGTTGTTGAGCACCTTGCGGGTCTTGAGGATTTGTTCGGCCTGGATGGCAATATCGGTGGCCTGTCCACCCAACCCCCTGGCCCAGGGCTGGTGAATCATGACCTTGGAGTGCGGCAGTGCATAGCGCTTGCCGGGTTCACCCGCCGCCAGCAGAACCGCACCCATCGAGGCAGCCAGCCCAACGCAAATGGTCGAGACCGGGGCCGAAACAAACTGCATGGTGTCGTAAATGGCCAGCCCCGCATCCACATCACCCCCTGGCGAGTTGATGTACATGCGGATTTCCTGATTGGGATTTTGCGCAGCCAGAAATAGAATTTGCGCCACAATGGTGTTGGCCACCTGTGCGTCTATGGGCGTGCCCAGGAAAATAATGCGATCCTTGAGCAGGCGGCTGTAGATGTCGTAAACGCGTTCACCGCGGGCAGTCTGTTCGATGACGTAGGGAACTACCATATCGGCTCCATTTTATGCCTGAATGCAGGGTCAAGAGGGGGTTGGCGCACATAAAGAAGCTTTGGGCAGCGACCGGCGATGGATGGTGTCGCCCAATGACTGCGCCAAAACTGCGGACTACAGCGCGTTTGGTTCTTTCTGGCTGAGACTCTCAGCCCACAGTCCCTTGCTGCTCAGCCTTCAATTCGGCTCACAGCCTCCAGCAGGGCTTTGTCGTGTAGACGCTGGATCCGAAGGCGGGCTATGGTGCCCTGGCCCAGTTCGCTTTGCAGGCGGGCCGGCGTAGTCCGGTAGGCTCGGGCCACCTCGCTCAGGTACTCTTCAAACTCCTCCTGGCTCAGGTCAGTTTTGAGTTCCTCGGCCAGGGCCTCCACCGCCAGCGAACGACGCAGGCGCTTGGCCGCGTTCTCGCTGAGGTTTTGCTTGAACTCCTCGAGCTTCCCTTCCTTCTCGAGCTGAGCCAGAAATTCGCTCAGTTCAAGTTTTTGCTCCTTGAGTTCGCCAGCCAGATTTTCCAGCAGGCTTTGCTCCTCGCGCGCCTGCATGGTGGGTGGAATTTGCACCTCGAGGGCCTCGGCCAGCTTGTCCAGCAGTTGATTGGCCTTGGCGTTGCGGACCTCGCGTTCAAACTGGGCCTGGAGGCTTTCCCGCACCTTGCGGGTCAGGGCTTCCAGGTTGTCTTCACCCACCGTCTTGGCGAACTCGTCGTCCAGCTCGGGCAGTTGCAGGGTCTTGACCTCCAGCACCTTGGTTCGGACTTCGCGCACAACGGTTTCGCCGTCCTTAACCGGCACCATCACCTCGTCGCCGGCTTTCTTGCCCAGCAGGGCTTCGCGCACGTGGGGCTGGGCGTTTTCCATTACCACCGGGAAGCGACCGCCGTCCTCGGTCTCGATGAACACATTGTCTTTTTCCTGGGCTTCCCGTTCTACCGCCACCATTTCGCCGTAGCGGGTGCGCAGGTCGTCCAGGGCACGGCTCACCACCTCGTCGGTTACTTCGGGGGTTTCGACCTCGAGCTTGAAGTTTTGCCAGTCCGGCAGCTTGACTTCGGGATAGTTTTCAATCTCGACCGTATAGACGTAGGGCTGTCCAAAGGTCAGGCTTTCCTCGAGTACCCGCGCGCCCACCGGCAGCAGCGACAGCTCCCGGGCCGCCTTGGGGAAGGTCTCGTCGCGCAGAACTTCCTTGACCTCATCGAGGAGCGATTCCTTGCCGATTCTGGCCTCGATGACCTTGGCCGGGGCCTTCCCGGCACGAAAACCGGGTAGCTTGACCCGCCCGGCATAGTTGTTCAGCACCTCTCGATAGGTTTGCTCGACCTGGCTGGCCGGAACCTCTACCTTGATTTTCACCTTGTAGCCTTCGCGTTCCAGAATTTCTGCCACAACACACCTCGAGTCCGACCCTGGGGGTCGCCAAGAGCCTAGTGTACAACCAGCCAGCGGGATTTAGATACACCCCCGGGCTCCTATCACATGGTGGGTCGCGCCCGATCGCAACCCCTCCACCGGCCAGCCCCCTTCCACGTAGTTGTGACCTCAAACACACAGTTGTAAAGATACCCATACACGCCCACAGGAGATTGATAGCCCTCAACCCCCTCCCGACCGCGTAGAGAGGGTTGGGGAAGGTATTTGCCAAGGCCCTCAATGATTGCATGAAGGGCCAGGTCAGCCACCCCACCGGGCCCCTGCGAGGTAGGGAAGAAATCGAACGAAGCCGGGCTAGGACTATTTCCCTAACACTGCGGGGGTGGCTGTACGGGCTTTTATGCAACACGGCACTAAAGGCCATCGGTCAAAATGCAGGAACAGGCATGGCCTGATTGGGCCCCTGAATCGCTGGTTCTCTCAAAAGCGGGTGGCCATCTTGCGTTTTGAGCCCCTTGTGGTCATGCGCTGTGGCTGCCTCGAGCCTGCAAAACACCCCAGGGGTGGAAAGTCATTTCCCGTGCAGTTCAGGGGGGAGTGCAGCCAGCGACAAATACAGAGCCTGTCCCTCTGGGCTGCGCCTGGGCAGAGCAAGGAGGGTGGCTTTTTGTGGGACAACTGACCCTACATACCCCCCACAGGTATGAAGTACCTTGAAAACCAAGGAGTTAGCCATGAAAACCATCCTGGTAATCGGAGGAAATTTCGGCGGGATGACCAGCGCATTCGAGTTAAAGCGCAAGCTGCGCAACGAGGCTCGAGTGGTGGTGGTCTCGAGGCAGAAGGAGTTTGTGTACATCCCCTCGCTAATCTGGGTTCCCTTTGGTCGCCGCAAGGTTTCAGACATCACTTTCGACGCAGAAAGCACCTTCCGCCGCGGGGGCATCGAGTTTATCCTGGGCGAAGCCACCCAGATCAAACCCGAGGAAAACCAAGTGATGCTGGCCGATGGAACCGTCCTGGACTACGACTTCCTGGTCATCGCCACCGGCGCCAAGCTGGCCTGGGACGCGGTGCCGGGCCTGGGGCCCAAAGGGTACTCGCACTCCATCTTCACCCCGCCCGACGCTGAAAAGACCTACGAAGCCTACAAGAAATTCCTGGAAAACCCGGGCCCTGTGGTGATTGGCGCCGTTCCGGGAGCGAGCTGTATGGGGGCCGGCTACGAGTACCTGTTCAACTTCGACCATCAGGTTCGCAAAGCCGGCAAACGCAACCAGGTCAGCATTACCTGGGTCACGCCCGAACCCAAGCTCGGCCACTTTGGAATTGGCGGCATGACCGGCGGCGAGGCCATGCTCAAAATGTTCCTGAAGATGCAGGGCATTGACTACCGCGTCAATGCGGCCATTACCGAGGTACGCCCCGATGGGGTGGTGCTCGCTAGCGGCGAGGTGCTGCCCTCCAAGTTCACCATGCTGGTTCCCCCCTTCGAGGGCGTGGAGGTGATGCAAAAAACCCCCGAGCTGGTGGATGCCAAGGGCTTTGTAGAGGTCTCCGACGGCTACCAGAGCACCCGCTATCCCAATATCTTCGCAGTTGGGCTGGCCGCCAAAGTGCCCAACCCCTTCAAGGGCGATGTGGCTTTTGGGGTGCCCAAGACCGGCTTCCCCACCGACGAGATGGCCAAAACCGCAGCCGCCAACATCCGCGAAATCCTCCACGGCAACGTCAACAACCTGCACTGCAAATCCTTTGGCAGCATGCCGGCGGTCTGCGTGATGGATGCCGGCAATAAAGAGGTCGTCATCCTGGGCAACCACCTCTTCCCACCCCGCCAGTTCCAGGTCATGCTGCCCAACGTGCTGGGCGACTTCAACAAGGTACTGGTGGAAAAAATGCTTCTGCTCAAGTATCGCAACGGCTGGTCCTTCCTGCCATAAAAGTCCCTTAGTGGCACCCCTCTCCCGACGGGAGAGGGGTTTTGTCAGAATTGTTCTGATGGCACGTTTTGCTTCCGCTGTCATCTTTGCTCAAGCGCTCTGCAAACCAGGAGCGCTGAGGCGGGGAGCAGGGGCGGGAGACCGACGGCCACCCATGCACAACGTAGGGCTACTTGAACGCGTATTGTTGGCCTAAAGCTAGTGTGGTGCGCGAAGCTTGCAGGAAATCCACTCGAGGTCTATTCCAGCCATCCGCAGCTTGCGCCTGGCAAAATCAAGCTCGAAAAATCGAGAAACCCCGGTATCCTCCGGGGTTCGGTGGTGCGCGGAGGGGGACTTGAACCCCCACACCTTGCGGCACAAGATCCTAAGTCTTGCGTGTCTACCAGTTCCACCATCCGCGCAGGTTGATTGGGATTCGGGGACAGAGGGATCACCGCACCCTGCCCCCGATTCCCTGTGTTGGGGTGAGCGATGGGACTTGAACCCACGACCCCCGGTTCCACAGACCGGTGCTCTAACCGGCTGAGCTACGCTCACCGCGTCGCGGCAGCAGAAGGTATTGTAGGCTTCGCACTCCTTAGCGTCAAGAAGGGTTGGCAAGGCGCCGGGCTCGACCGAATGCACCTAGCTCCCCTACCACCTGGGGAAGCGCGAACCCAGCACATGACAGGCGCTTGGGCTATGGGTGCAGTTCAAAAATTGAGCCCTTGTCGTTGACGCAGCAATATGCAGCCTCTATACTCTGCGCCAAGGTGTCAAACAATCGTTCGTTTGAAGAGGTCAAGACCGAAAAAGCCAGTCGTCGTGACGAAATACTGGACGCAGCAGGTCAACTTTTCAGCCGTCAGGGTTTTCATGCCACCTCCATGCGCGACCTGGCCCGAGCGGTGAATCTGCAGGGGGGCAGCCTGTACGCCCACATCGAGTCGAAGGAAGAGGTCTTGTTCGAGCTGGTCAACCGCGCAGCCGATGAGTTTTTGAATCATGCAGAGGCGATTCCGGCAAACCTATCCCCTAAGGAGCACCTCGAGCGCCTCATCCAGGGACACCTCGAGGTCATCGTGCGCTCGCTCGACCATGCCACCGTCTTCTTCCACGAATGGAAATTCCTCAACCCCGAGCTGCAAAGAAAAATCACCGCCCGCCGCGATGCTTACGAGGGCCACTTCCGCAAGGTTATTGAGGCCGGGGTCAGGTTGGGAGAGTTTGAGGTTGAAGATGTGCGGCTGGCAACCTTATTTGTGCTGTCTGCGCTGAACTGGACCTATCACTGGTACCGGCCCGGCGGCCCGCTCACCCTCGAGTCGCTCTCGAGACACTACCGCGACCTGGTATTCAAAACCCTGGGCGTACGGTCAAACCGTTCCACGAGCCGAGCAAATGGGGCCTGAGTTATCCCAACCATGCGTGTACGGGCAACGTACAGGGACACAAAAGGGGGGGTCGGTAGGTTGTGACTAAACCCCTGGATGGCTGCCCCGGCCCGAGCCATCCTCCAGGGCAAACTCCAGGGCCATCCTCCAGGCCAGCTGTTCGTGTTGCAATACCTGGCCGACCACCCAGTCCACTTCCTCCAGCGGGAGTTGCTCGCAAACCTCCAGCGCCAGGCTGCCGAAGTCGTGAATCAGCGCCTGGGCTTCGGGGGCCATCCAGTGCTGGGCAATTTCCTCGGCCAGCCCGCTCAGCGGCGCTTGCGCCGTGTTCGGCTGGAGGGAACTCAAGGCATCCAGAAAAGCCCGATAGCGGGCCCAGTGGGCCACTATACCCATTGCATAGGGGGCCTGTTCGAGGCTCTGGATAAAGTGAATGTACCTCATACGAAGGGGGTGGATGGATGCTGGGGGTAGCTCGAGGCTGGCCAGCCAGTCCAGCTCTTCTACCGTGACCAAAAGTGCATTGACCATAATCAGGCGGTGTTGCTGCGGCGCACGACACAACAGCGACGCCTGGAGACCCAGCAAGGCCTCGTACAGGTACTGCTCCTGCACCAACCAGCGCTCAAAGACAAGGCTCGAGACCATCCCCTGGCGCAAAAGGTTCAGGAAGGGCTGCTCGGTGAGCGTAGCCCAGCCCCTGAAACCCCGCAGGTCAATCACAACTTAAAGCCTGAGGCCAAAAAGGCCCAATGGGTGTGCGTAGGGCTAAGATTGAAGGCACAAAAACCTTCATTCCGCCGCAAACCGTGATTGAGTTACATTTCGGGCCGGATGCCAGTTTCGCACAGCCCAGTACAGCTCACCCATCCATGCATAGCGGTCTAGCCCACCTCCCTCCCGGGCCGTGCAAAGGTAGCCCACCCACGCAAGCCGCCGCGGCCTGACCCCGTTGTTTGAAGAAACTACTGGTCCAGAGCGCTCTTTATGAGCCATTCGAGTTCGAGAAAGCCTGGTTCTGAACAGAACAGTGGCCGCCTGGACACTCGAAAACATGCGTCTCGGCCAAGACGCAACGCAGACAAGCGTGCCTCACCGAGGTGAGGCACGTCTCTCGTTTTCGTGAGCGGCCAGGTCTGTGAAGAGCGCGATAAGGGCTCCATAAGGCGCACTCGCTCGCAGAAGCCTCAAAAAGCACCCAAAGGTTGGTCTTGGGGTCGCTCAGAAGTCGGTGGGTTCCAGATTGGTCGAGGCTGATGCGTGTAAAAGTATTTTTGTCACCCCCAAACCCTTATACTGAGGCCACCAAGGAGGTTCACCATGATTCGCACTGTCGCCCTCGTGGGGCACAGCGGCAGCGGAAAAACCACCCTCGGCGAAGCTTTGCTTTACTTCACCGGGGGCAAGGATCGCATGGGCAAGGTAGAAGAGGGCAACACCACCTCGGACTACACCCCGGAGGAAAAAGCCCACCGGGTTTCGGTTCGCACGGCGGTGTTGCCCCTGACCTATCAAGGGCATCGGATTTACCTGCTCGACGCGCCCGGCTACGCCGATTTCGTGGGCGAGATTCGCGGGGCCATGGAGGCCGCCGATGCCGCGGTGGTGGTGGTCTCGGGCGAGACCGGCGTGCAGATTGGCACCGAGCGGGCCTGGACGGTGGCCGAGCGGCTGGAACTGCCCCGGATGGTGGTGGTGACCAAGCTGGAAAAGGGGGGCGATTTTTTTGCCCTGCTCGAGGATCTGCGCTCCACGCTGGGGCACATCCTCCCGGCCCACCTGCCGCTCTACGAAAACGGGCAGTGGGTCGGCCTGATTGACGTGCTGCACGACCGCGCCTTCCGCTACGAGAAGGGCCGCCCGGTGGTGGCCAGCATTCCCGAGGCCCAGAAGGCCCAGGTCGAAAAATTCCGCAACGAGGCCCGCGAAGCCATCATCGAGACCGACGAGAGCCTGCTCGAGAAGTACCTGGAAGGGGGCGAGGTGGAGGAAGTGGCCCTCTCCCGGGCCTTCCACGAGGCGGTGCGAAAGGGCCAGATTTACCCGGTGGCCATCGGCTCCTCCGGGGCGCTGATTGGGCTGGACATGCTGCTTGACCTGTTCCTGGAGGCCCTGCCCTCCCCCGAGGAGCGCTGGGGCACGGGCGGCCCGGCGGCCAAGGTGTTCAAGGTGCAGGTGGACCCCTTCATGGGGCAGGTGGCCTTCGCCCGGCTGTACCGGGGCAAGGTGAAGGCGGGCGACACCCTGCAATCCGACAACGGCACGGTGCGGCTGGCCCACCTCTACACCGCCAAGGGCAAGGACCTGGTCGAGCTGGAGGAAGCCGAGGCCGGCACCATTCTGGCCCTGCCCAAGGCCGACAACCTGCACAAAGGCATGGAGCTTTGGCAGGGGGAGCGCCCCGAGTTCCCTTCGGCCCGCCTGCCCGACCCGGTGGTCATGCTGGCCATCGCACCCGAAACCCGCAACGACGAGGCCAAGCTCGGCGATGCCCTTCGCAAACTTTTGGAAGAAGACCCCAGCCTGAAATTTGAGCGCAACCCCGAAACGGGCGAGCAAATCCTGTGGGGCATGGGCGATTTGCACCTGGAAACCGCCAAGGAACGCCTGGCCGACTACGGGGTAAAAATCACCAGCCGCCCCCCCAAGATTCCCTACCGCGAGACCATCCGCAAGAAAGCCGAGGGCCAGGGCAAACACAAAAAGCAAACCGGCGGGCATGGGCAGTACGGCGATGTCTGGCTTCGCCTGGAACCCCACGAGGATTACGAGTTTGTCTGGGAGATTACCGGCGGGGTCATACCCACCAAGTACATGGAGTCGGTGGAGATGGGCATCAAGGAGGCCGCCAAGACCGGGCCGCTGGCCGGGTATCCGGTTATCGGTTTCAGGGCTGCGGTCTATCATGGCTCCTACCACGAGGTGGACAGCTCCGACATGGCCTTCCAACTGGCCGCGCAACTGGCCTTCAAGAACGTGGTGGCCCAGGCCAGCCCAACGCTGCTGGAGCCCATCTACACCCTCAAAATATTTGTGCCCCAGGAGCGGGTGGGCGATATTTTGTCGGACATGCAGTCGCGCCGCGGGCGCATTCTGGGCATGGATCAGGAAGGGGCGCTGGCCGTGGTGAGCGCCGAGGCGCCCCTGGCCGAAATTCTGGAATACAGCCGCACCCTTTCGGGGCTGACCCAGGGCACCGGCGCCTATAGCCTCGAGTTCTCACACTACGCCGAGGTGCCGTCCAACCTGGCCCAGAAGGTAATTGCCGAGCGGCAGAAGGCCGAAGCCTAGCCAAACCCTCTGTGGCCAAATAGAATCTTTTGACTTCGGGCTAGGTTCGGCCCCTGGTCGGCTTGGGCCAGTGTCCCTTTTCGGTCATCCAGTCGTAGGTGCGAGCAGCCATGCTGAGGGTCTCAACGGTAAGCAGGTAGACCACCAGTTCCTTGTTCAAAGAGGGCTCCCAACGCAGGCTTTGCACCGAGCTAAGCAGCATGCTCACCATCAGGTCGGCCAAGAAAGCGGCTTCTGGTCGGCCTCCGTTTGGGATATCTAAGGGCTTCAGAATGCCCACCAGGTGTTGGGTTAGTTCATCTCGAATGCTCTGTTGAATAGAAGACAATGTACGCCCCAGGGGCGTGGGTTCGCGGAAGTAGCGCAGCAATAGTTCGATAAACTGCCACTGGGCCTCCACCTCGGTCAGCAGCCGTCGGTACAGCGACAGAACCAGTTCAAAGTCGCCCACCCCTTGCTCACGCAACAGGGAAAGACCTTCTCGAATGGAATCCCGTATGCGCTGTCCGATGTGTTCGGCGGCCACCACCACGCATTCCTCGAGGCTGGCAAAGTGCGCGTAAAACCCCGACTGCACAATCCCCGCATCGCGGGCCACTCGAGCCGTCGAAACAGCCCCCAGGCCCTCCCGGCTCAGGATTTCAACCGTGGCTTGAATAAGCCGCTCCCGTGTGGCCTGGCCATCGCGGCGCTTGCGTTGGGGCTTAACCTGGGCGCTCATGCGTCACCTTACCTTAGAGCTTAACGTAACGCTAAGGTTTGAGACTTTGGGTTGAAGAGTTAGAATGATACCACTATCATTCTACTGGGCTTTGACCCAAGGAGGAACCATGGGCCAATCTCGTCCATTATTGAACATGCTGAGCGTAGGACTTATAGGGCTTCTAGCAGCCTGCGGCCAACAGCAGCCCACCACCGAACCCCTCAGCCAATCGGATGCACAAAACCTCAAGGTTGCTTTGGAGACCAGCAATAAATACCTGGTTGCAGCCATCGCCAGCCCTTCGGGGGTGGTCACCACCAACCGTGTGGGGGGCCAGAGCCTGCCCTCTCCGGTAGCGAATATCCTCCTGGCCTCGGGGCTGGAACCCCAGTCTATCGACTGTAGCACCAGAAAAACCCCTCCCGAGGCCGACCAACAAGACCTGGACAACGACAAAATTCCGCGTGAGGCCCGCTATCAGGTGGACTGCAAGGTAAATGATACCCGGCTCAGGGGGAGCATTCTGCTGAAGGACAAAGACGACAACAACCCTACCAGCGGCTACACCCTCGACACCGATCAGTACGAGCTCACCTTCAATACCGGCAAGCCCAACGAGTCGGGTATCAAACTTGATCTCGACGTGGACGTAACCCGCAACAACCCCAACTACGCGATTCGCTACAACTTCAATCTTGAAATCTACGGCGACGGCAAACGGCTTGGCACCACCTACAGCTACACCGCCACCTATGCCCCCGACAACGCCCAAACGCCTTTTGCCGCGGGCACCCTCAACTACGAGGGCACGCTGGATTACCGCACCACAACTAAGTGGTACCGGCTGAGTGGCAAAGCCACCAACCTCAAGTTCAGCAGCACCTGCAAGCAAACCTTTGTGGGCGGAAGCTGGAGCCTGGAAGACACCCGAGGCAACCGACTTCTGGTGCAGTACAACGGCTGCAACAACGTGACCGTGACCTACAACGGCGAAGCTCTGTAAGCGTTGCCTCGCGAAGGCGGTCTGACATCCAGGCCTGACTCAGGCGGGTATCATGGGACACATGGCTCGCCTGATGTTTTTTTTGCTGCTGTTGCTTGGCCCGGCCCTGGCCCAAAACCTCGTTGCACTGGCGCCCCAGGGGGCGTTGGCCGGCTTTTACATGAACGACCTGCGCGGTAGCCGCTACATGAAAGGTTTGGCCGCCGATTGGAAGCAAAGCGGCCTGGAGGCCTGGCTGAACCGCGAGTTGCGGCGGCAGATCGGTGATGACGCCGACCTGCTGGGCGTGGCAGCGGGCGGTGTGGCGGTTGCCCTTTACGCCGATGGCTTCTTTGTCGTCGCCCGGCCCAGTGCAGCGGCCATGCGAGCCCTGCGCAAGGAGGTCAAGAACCTTCGCGCCCAGGGCGGCTGGTTGGTGGGGGGCGACCAGGACGCGCTGACTGGCTTCAGTCGGGAGTTGGTGTTCCTGGCCTCGCCCAAATATGCCCGAATGTTCCTGCAAAACCGCCGGGGCCTGCAAGCCCCGGTCAAGGGCGACCTGGTGTTGTGGGGTGCGCCACCGCAAGAGCTGATTCAAAGCCTGAAGCTACCCCCCAGGACCAGCGGAGCAGCCCGCACCCTGCGCCGCTTCAGTTATGCCATCCAGCTCACCGCTGGAGGCTACACCGAAGAGGCCCGCCTGGACGTAAACCCGGCCCCAGACCCCGCCCTGGCCAGCCTCCTGCTACCCAGGGAGCGCCCATACGACGCAGCAGACCTTCCCCAGGGCTATGCGGTCTCGACCGGGGTGCTGGATCTGAGCCGGGCCGGGGCCTATCTCAATGGCCTCTTGCGCGAGTTTGACCTGCGAATCAACCTGGATTTGCGGGCTTTTGGGGCACGCTTCGCCACCGTGACGGTGCAGGGGCCACCCCCCGCGCCCGATGGCCGCAGTGAGGCCGTTCTGGGGCACAACCTGATTTACTGGGAGGTGCGTGACCCTGCCACCGCCGAAGCCAACCTGCTGGCGCTCTTGCAGAGTCTGGCTGCCTTCTCGACCCCTCAGGGCCAGGGCGGCTTCAAGGTGCTGGGCAACGAGGGCGAGTTCAAGGTGGTGGAGGTGGGTCTGGCTGGAACCCTCTACTACAAAATAGAGCCCACCCGACTGGTCATTGCGACCAGCCAAAGCGCCCTGCAAGCGGTGGGCAACCCCCCCTGGAGCCAGGAACCCAATTTCCGGCGTTTTCGCGCGCGAATTCCGGCCAATGCCATCGGCTACAGCTTTGGCAACCAGGGCTCAGCCTTGCAAGAGCAGCTGGGGCAGCTTGGGTTCACCCTCCCACAAACCATTGGCAGCGAGCTGGATCAGCAAACCTCTCGCGAGCTGGCCAGGGCGCTGACCAATTTTATGGAGAGGCTGGCCAAACGCTTCGGTTCGGGGCTTTCGTATGCGGTGGTAGAAGGCAACAGCCTGATTAGCCGGGGTTTTTACGAGGTGCGCTGGTAGCTGCCAAGAGCCCAAAGCCAGAGGCCGAAAGCGGCGCTTGAAGAAGGTTGCTCCGCAACAAGCGACCCTTACTGGGGGCTTGGATACCGAGATTGCTTGAACACCTGGCAAACCGTAGGAGCTATGCTAAAAGGGTGCGGGTCGCGTTTGGACTGCCCTGGTTGTTGCTTCTCTTGCCCCCGGTGCTGGGGCTGGTCTGGTGGTGGTACCGGCGACGGCGGCCCCCTGAGCGCAGGGTAGCCGGGCTCTGGCTGTGGCAGAAGGCCCTGCGGAAGGGTCGGGCCCGGCGGCGCTTCGACCTGCGGCTTTTTTTGTTGTTGCTTTCGGCTTTGCTGGGAGTGCTGGCCCTTTCCGCCCCGCAGGTTTCGCTCGAGCGCCCCGGCGAACGGGTGGTGGTGCTGGATGTCTCGGCCTCGATGGCCGCCACCGACGTAAGCCCCAGCCGCTTGGAGCGTGCCAAGCAACTGGCCCGCGAGCGCCTCTCGGCCTCGCCCAGGGCGGTTTTGGTGGTGGCCGGAAGCCCGATTCAAACTTTTGGCCCGGCCTCTGGCCGCAGCCTGGTTGGCAACCTCGAGGGTCTGAAGCCCGCCGCGGCCAGCGCCGACCTCGAGACCGCCGTCGCCAGGGGCCAAGCCCTGCTGCCCGGGGCCCGCGTCCTGACCCTCTCCGACCAGGCCGCCCCGCCCGGAAGCGACGGACATATCAATGTGGCGGGCAACGGGGCCAACGTGGGCATTACCGCCATTGGCCCTGGGTTTGTGGCGGTGGCCAATGCGGGGCCGGGGCTGTGGCGGGGCGAGGTGCTGGTGGATGGCCGGCCCTTTGCGCTCGAGGTGCCCGCCCGGGGCTTCAGCAGCCTGGAGGTGCCCTCGGCTGCGCCGAGCGCCCGGATTACAGACCCCGACGCCCTGGCCCTGGACAACCAGGCCCGTTTTTCCAGGCGGCTGGTGCAGGTGGAGGTCTCGGGCCGCTCGCCCGCCCTCGAGCGTCTGCTGGCCCTTCTGGGCACCAGCCGGGGCAGCCCCGGCGAGGTCTTCTTCGAGATTGGAACCCCCCGCCGCGAACCCACCCGCTTCACGGTGTTTTTCGCCGAGCGGGCCAGTGGACAGGCCACGGTTTTTGACCTCGAGCGCACCCTCCCCTACCTGCGCGGGGCCGAGCTGGTGGGCTACAGCCTGGCCGTTCCCCCCAGCCCCCAAGCCCCAGGCTGGCGGCCCCTGGCTACCAGCGAGACCGGCCAGGCGCTGGCCTGGTACCACCCCCAGGGGCTTTACCTGCCCCCTGCCGAAAGCCTGCAAAACCTACCGGCCTTCCCGGTGCTGCTTTACAACCTGATTGCGCCCAGGGGCGAACTTCGCAGCGGCCTTTTGGACCCCGGCGAAACCCTCTTGCCCCGGCCCAGCCCCGACCGGCCCCTGCCCCCTGGCCTCACCGTGCCCCTGGCCCCCTGGCTGGCCCTGCTGGCTGCGCTCGTGCTGGTTGCAGAGTTTTACATCTTCCAGTACCGCCCCATGCGCGAACGCCTGGAAGCACCTCCGACGCCCGCCTCCTGAGCCAGGGGCCGCGCATCGCGTAAAATTGGGGGCATGACCCGGGTGATTTTGGAAGTGAGGGGCATGGAACGCCCCGAGCAAGTGGAAAAGGTGCTGAATGCCATCAAAAAACTCGAGGGCGTCGGGGGTGTGCAGCCTGCCGATACGGAACAGCTCGAGGTCGAGTACGACCCCCATCTTCTGACCGTGGTGGACCTGATTCGGGTGGCACGGGAGCAGGGCTTCCTGGCCGGAATGCTCTAACCCCTCGCCTCCACCCACCAGGGCGGTCTTCCGGGTTGGAAGGGCTGGGAAACGGGGGTTTGCCCTGGGCTAGCCGTGCGGAGCTAAAACCGCACCTGGCCCTTCTCCTGGCCGGTTGCTGGCCCCCCTGCCCTAAAAGCATCTTTTTCGTGTAAACTAAAAGGCATCTGAGGCAGGGCGCACCCGCCCAGGCATCTAATCCAGCCCTAAAGCCCAAGGCGGATACCTCCGCTATGCGAAAGCTATTTACCCAGGCGCGCCTCGAGTAAACCACTTGCGCTTCGGATGCCTCCGATTGCCTGTTGCGTACCATCCGCAATGCTCGGCGCTGGTTTTCTGCCTGCACCAAAGCCACTTGCTCAAGAGGAGAATGTATGGCCTACCGAGACGACTTCAAAACCCGCAAAAGCCTGTCCACCAAGATGGGCGAAGTCCACTACTACGACATCCTGGAACTCGAGCGCCAGGGCCTCGCGCCGGTGTCCCGCCTGCCCTACAGCATTCGGGTGATGCTCGAAAGCCTCTTACGCAACCACGACGAGTACAAAGTTTCCAAAGAGGATGTGCTGGCCCTGGCCAACTGGCAACCCGACCCCGGCGAGGTGAACGTGCCCCTGATGCTGGCCCGGGTGATTCTGCAAGACTTCACCGGGGTGCCGGCGGTGGTGGATCTGGCCGCCATGCGCGACGCGATTGCCAAGCTGGGCGGCGACCCCGAGCAGATTAACCCGGGGGTGCCGGTAGACCTGGTGATTGACCACTCGGTACAGGTGGACTACTTCGGCACCGCCTACGCCTTCGCGCAGAACGTGGAACTCGAGTACAAGCGCAACGAGGAGCGCTACCGCCTGATTAAGTGGGGCCAGAACGCGCTCAAGAACTTCCGCGCGGTGCCCCCCGGCACGGGCATCGTGCACCAGGTGAACCTCGAGTACCTGGCCAGCGTGGTCATGACCCAGCGCGGTGAGGACGGTAAGCTCTACGCCTTCCCCGACTCGCTGGTCGGCACCGACTCCCACACCACCATGATCAACGGCCTGGGCGTGCTGGGCTGGGGGGTGGGCGGCATCGAGGCCGAGGCGGTAATGCTGGGCCAGCCCTACTACATGCTGGCCCCCAAGGTGATCGGCTTCAAACTGGTGGGCGAGTTGCCCGAAGGGGCCACCGCCACCGATCTGGTGCTGCGCGTGACCGAGATGATTCGCAAGCACGGGGCGGTGGGCAAGTTTGTGGAGTTCTATGGCCCCGGCGTGAGCAAACTGCCCCTGGCCGACCGCGCCACCATCGCCAATATGTCGCCGGAGTACGGCGCGACCATGGGCTTCTTCCCCATTGACGAGGAAACCCTGGCCTATCTGCGGCTCACCGGTCGCCCGGACGAACTCGTAGACCTGGTGGAAAAGTACGCCAAGGCCAATGGCCTCTGGCGCACCGACGAGGCCGCGCCGGTCTACAGCGAGCACCTCGAGCTCGACCTCTCGACCGTGACGCCCTCTTTGGCCGGGCCCAAGCGCCCGCAAGACCGGGTCAACCTTTCGGAGGTCAAGCAGAGCTTCCTGGAGCACCTGACCAAAGACGTCAAGGAGCGCGGCTTTGGCCTGAGCCCCGACAAGCTCAACACCAGGGTCAGGGTGCAGCGGGGCCGCGACGAGTTCGAGCTTCAGCACGGCTCGGTGGTGATTGCGGCCATCACCAGCTGCACCAACACCTCCAACCCCAGCGTGATGCTGGGCGCGGGCCTGCTGGCCAAAAAAGCAGTGGAGGCCGGCCTCGACACCCAGCCCTGGGTGAAGTCCAGCCTGGCCCCCGGCTCCAAGGTGGTGACCGAGTACTTAGACGCTGCCGGCCTCACCCCCTTCCTGGAAGCCCTCAGGTTCCACACCGTGGGCTACGGCTGCACCACCTGCATCGGCAACTCGGG